>CANRNU010000023.1 GCA_947632005.1 uncultured Oscillospiraceae bacterium
CACAGCATCCCTTCCAGTGTAGCACATGACCTTGGAGAGGGTCACTAATAACTACTACTCTATAATACAAGGAGGGCTAAGATGGATACCGAACGCTTGAAGAATCAGATATGGACGACGCGGATTTCGCGTGTCAATGCAGAAAAGAGGTTACTACACAATGAGCGCTTTCTGCAAGGGGTAAATATCTATTACTCCTGTGTTACCGTTTTGGCTTCTATCTGTTTGATCAAATGGGAGGATCAAACTTTTGGGCTCCTTATCACACTTATGTCCGTTTCTCTATTGATCGTGGGACTTTTTTGCAAGACTCTGCGATTTTCCGAACGGGCGTTTGATTTTCGCCGCATCTATTCTGAACTACAAAAGCTGGAATTTAGATTAGACAAGCCTGGCATAGACGATGCCGATATACAGAATATCCAGAAAGAATATTGTGACTTGATCGCGGAGGGCGAAAATCATATCACGTATGATTATTATAAAACTCTATGGGCCAGTCACAAAGAATACAGAGTGACGCATATGGATGGCCGGATGAAGGCTGGATATTTTTGCGGGGTGCTCTGGCGCTTTCTTGTGGCGGTCTCCATTATAGCACTTCCGTTTCTTCTTGCCACAGCCTTGTTTGGGGTAAAAATCAATGAGATCGGCATATGAAGCGTTCAATTCCGTTTTTACCGAGCGGCACCTGAAAGCTCTTTTTGCAGAGAAGCTTCAAAACCGTGCCTCTGTTGGTCTGGACTGGGTGACCGTTGGCGCTTTTCGGGAGCGTTTGGATAGCGAGGTTGATCTTATTGTCCGGAAATGTCAAGCTGGTACCTACCATTTCACTCATTACCGGGAACTTTTGATTTCCAAAGGGCCGAATAAATTACCCCGTTGCATCTCAATTCCAACAGTCCGAGACAAATTGGTCCTTTTGGCGTTGAACGAAGTTCTGAAACGTGTGTACGGGCTTGATATCGTTACCCAGACCCCGCAGATCGTTATCTCTCAGATACAAAAAGAGATAGAGAATAACATATTTGATTCCTATGTCAAATATGACATATCCTCATTTTATGCCTCTGTGGATCACGATAAGCTGCTGTCTATGTTGCACCGACGTATCCGCAAGAAACAAGTCTTATCTCTTATTATCGGCGCTATCACAACTGCTACCGTCGCTCCCAACGGTCCAAGCGCCAAAGCTCCCAGAGGCAGGGGACTGCCAGAGGGACTTACAATTTCTAATTCTCTCGCGAATCTGTATCTAATGGATATGGATAGAAAATATCAAAACGCACCGGCATCTACTTTTCGATATTGGCGTTACGTGGATGATATACTTGTGCTCACCTCGGCTGCCGTTCGATTGCACATCAAAGAAAACATCGGCCTGGATCTGAAAGCTCTTGGCCTTTCTGCCGCAGAGGGGAAAACGACCGATGGGCCGTTGGAAGCAGGTTTTGATTATCTGGGATATTACATCAAAGGAAGCTGTTTCTCTGTCAGGCAAAACAGTATTGTCAAGTTGGAGCGATCCATAGAGGATATATTCCGACACTATAAGCTGTCTCGCCCGGGAAATATTGAGTATCTGCAATGGCGGGTCAACCTGAGAGTGACCGGCTTTATCTTAGATAACAGCAAAATGGGATGGGTCTTCTTTTACTCGCAGATCAATGACACAAAATGTTTGTATCATCTTGATTGGTTCATATCCAAGCTTGCTGAACGCTATAATGTAAGGTCTGCAAAGTTCAAGCGCTTTTCCAGAGCATATATGGAGATACGAAATGCTTGGCATACCACAACATATATCCCGAACCTGGACACTATCTCCATCGATGAAAAACGGAAGATTGTTCAAGATGTTTATGGACAAAACACAGAGAATCTGGACAATGACGCTGTTGAACGCTGTTTCCGAAGAATCATGGCGAGAGAACTAAAGAACATCCAAAAAGACGTCCAGCCATTCTCTTGATTCATCCTCCTAAAAGTATTCATTTTGAAAAGGCTGTTATCTTTATGACATGTAATATTAGTAATTTGTGGGTTTTGGACCACTGTGTTAGAAGATGGTAGACACAAAAGTGCCTACCATCTTTTTATGACAATATTCTGAATGGACATATCCTTTCATGCGATGGCCACAATGCTTCATCGAGTCACATACTAAAAGGGAATTCGGAAAATCATGTTATCTGCTTCAATAGTTCAAGATACTTAGACCACTCCGCTTCCGGGATTCTCAACACGGACATAGCCTTTTCAGCCGACATGGACATCTCCTCCATAAGGCTTTTGATAGAAGCCAAATAGGTATCTGTAATACCCTCCGCACGGCCTTCTGCACGGCCTTCCACGCGGCCTTTTGCAAGGCCCTTCGCCATGCCCTTTGCCTCAACGCCAGCACTCAGATTGCACATGACTGACACCTCCTTCTCCATGGTCCGCGTCATTTGAATGTCATAATCGTCTTGCAGTATCCGCCGCTTCTCCGCTTCGCCTGTCTCGCTGGAGAGAAGCACATCCAGCATCCGCAGAACGCCGTCGTAGTTGTCGCCGTCAGGCCCGCCCAGACACAGCATGATGATGGACAGCAGATCGTAATTTCTGACCGGCTCCACAGCCGTGCCCACAAGGTTTTCTTCCGTCAGCCGATAACGTGTGATGGTGTTCTCCCGGTCCGCCGGTGGATTCATACATATCCAGATAGAATAGACCTTACTTATGCTTCCATACTGTGATCCTGTGAACTCCCGGCCATACTGCGCCGAGATCATCCGGCTGCAATAGTATATGCCCCGCTTGACCAGCGGATAGCCGGGGTTAAAACGATTCTGCGCCTCCACATTGACGATGAGGGCTATCTGTTCCTCGGAATTGGGGACAATGGCGCGGAAACGAATGTCATAGGTGACTGTCCCTTCGTGGATGGATTTGTCTTCGGTATCCATGCCGGTGATGATCGGTGAAGCCTCGTCCGGCAGCACCGGGACAGAGGAGACCTGGGGCTGTCCCTCAATATACCGCTCTGCGATATCGTTTACATCGCAATCCTTGTATTCATCCAGGCAGGACTTCATGATCCGCGCCAGGATCGCCTTTTCGGACAGAACGCGCTTGCAGGCGGCGTCGTAGCCCGCGCTGGCATCTGTGACGTGCAGCGCTTGCGCGACCGTTGTTTCTTCGTCCACTGTCTCACCTTCTTTGCCTTTATTTTATCATGCCAAGCGATTATATGCAAGGGGATATGAACTTATGGAAAAGCGGCTCAACAACACCTGTGGGGCGTAGCTCTGTTGCTTGCATCTGGTTCGCATCCGTTATTCAAAACAAGGGATGCGAATCTCGTGTAAGCAACAGATTCGCATCCTGTCGAAAAGTGAAACGATCCGAGGCCATTTTGCTGAACTGCGGTGTGTATGAAGCCCGCAAAGCCTTGGTACCAGGCCATTTTCCGTCATCATGGGCGGGCAATTACCAAGTACCATGCGAGAGCGTTCGGTTCGCATCCGAGAGGTCGAGGGTTCGAATCCCTTCGTCTCCACCAAACACGACAAATCCGAACTTTTCACCTGTTGGTGATGGGTTCGGGTTTGTTGTTTCAGGGCATGGAGCCATATACATACGACGAGGCGACGGTCGGCGAGGACGGGACATGCAGCAGCACGTTCTCGCTGGCGGACATCTTGGGGCCCTGATGTTTTTTCTGAAGACGATGCGGACCTGCAAGCAGGTCCGCATTCGTCGTTCAGGGGCGTTTTGCTTTTCCAAATAGGAAGGCGAGCCCTTTGGGGCTCTGTATCCGGCTTGAGATATTCAGGGGGCTATGGCGTTCTGAGGAGAGAAGGCGATGCCGGCCATCCGGGCAAAGAAGGCGTTTTTGGGGTTGTCCAGACAGGTCAGACCGCCCAATATGGCCTCTGTCCCGAGGCCATAGGAGCCGTAGGCATTCTTTACTGTCCCGCCGGGCAGCGTTAGCGCCTCGTCCAGGACGGAGAAGAAGGCGTCTTGGACAGCGCGGTATTCCTCCGGAAAGGGGTCGCCGGTCGGGGAAGCTCCATCACCGCTGGCGAGAAGGTGCCCGGTCATGTCTTTTTCAAAGACGGAGAGCACGGTAAAGACCTCCGACAGCGGCACCGCCTTCCGGGAGAGCGCATCTGCCAGGGAGCGGCAGAGGAGCTTTGAGAGCGTGGTGCACACGCTGCCGGTCAATGCGCTTTTGACCTCCGCGCGCTCCTGGGAGGAGGCGGTCCGGCCCAGAACATCCTGCTGGTACAGGCTCCAGAAGTCGGCGTCGTCCTCAAGGATGATGTTGATGGCCTCCAACATATCGAGAAGCTCTGTCTGTTCTGCCTCGGTCTTGCAGCCGAAGACCCGGAAGACCTGCTCCAGGTCCTGCTGCTGGGTCAGGCGTTCCACATCCAGGAGCGTGAAATCCTCCGCCGGCAGGAGCGCCAGCGTCAGGCTGTTCAGGTAGCCGACCCGCTGCTGGTAGGTGATGGGCCCGCTGTCATAACAGGCGCAGGCCAGGCTCTCCGCCGCGGCCTCAAACAGCCATTTGTGAAACAGGGAATTGACGGCAAGGTCCTCGAAATAGAGGCCGTAGCCGTAGCCAAGGGTGGCACCCTCCGCCTCCAGGACCGGGGACGACAGCTTTTGCAGCAGGTGCTCCGCTTCATGGGCAATGGTGATCTTGTCCGCGTCGGAATTGCCGGAGATGATCTTCATGTTCTCCAGGTTGACGGGAGAGACGACCATGCACCCATCCTCGGTGATCGCGGCATTTTCGACGGTGTGGGCCAGGAAGATGGTGAGGTGGGACAGATTGTAGGCCAGATCGTCGTAGGTGCTGGTGATCCCGCCCTGGGCCAGTTCATGTGTGATGGTCTGGGCGATGACGCTGCAATAGCCCATCAGGGCCTCATCGGAGGGCTCCATGTATTCGGCGGAGTATTTTTCGCTGTTTTTCAAGTAGGCGGCATTGTTGGCACGGACCGTGTCGAAAAGCTCCTGGGGCTCCAGACGGCCATCCCGGATGATATCGGCGGGCGTGGTATTGGCAACGGAGGCCTGCTGGTATCGGGCGCGGGCGGCGGGGATATCATATAGGTCGCTGTATTCATAGCGGACAGGGACGGCGGAAAGGGCCTCGTCCACCAGGGAGACGCCGCTGTCATCCAGCTGTACGGCGGCCGACATATCAAAAGCGTCCCCGGCGCTCATGGCCGGGGCCGGGGCACCGCACAGGAATCCTGCCGCCAGAACTGCGGCCAGCAGCTTGCGAACCATGGCTGTCCTCCCAAATGTTTCTATCCGTTCCTAAAATTATAGCATAGGGGAGGCGCCACCGCAAGGACGGCCGGTGAAGATTTCTGTTGCGAACGGGCGGGAAACCGTGTATCATTAGAGTCAGAAAAAACAGACAACAAGACCTGCGAGAGAAGGAGGGACCCATGAAGCTGACTTTTTTGGGGGCCACCCATGAGGTGACCGGTAGCTGTACGCTCATCGAAGTGGGCGGCGTGTACGGACTGGTGGACTGCGGCATGGAGCAGGGCGCAGACGTCTTCGTCAACCAGGAGATCCCGGTGGAGGCGAACAGGATCGACTTTGTGCTCCTGACGCACGCCCATATCGACCACTCCGGCAACCTGCCGCTGCTGTACAAAAACGGGTACTCCGGATCCATTTATGCGACCCGCGCCACCTGCCATCTGTGTGAGATCATGCTGCGAGACTGTGCCCATATCCAGGAGTCGGACGCGGAATGGAAGAGCCGCAAGGCAAAGCGCTCCGGCGGCGAGCCGGTGCAGCCGGTGTATACCATGGACGACGCGGAGGCAGCCATCGGCCACCTGCGCCCCTGTGATTACGGCGAACAGATACACATTGCGGAGAACGTCGTCATCCGCTTCACCGACGCGGGGCACCTGATGGGGTCCGGCAGCATCGAACTCTGGCTCGCAGAGGACGGCGAGGAGCGGAAGGTGGTGTTCAGCGGCGATATCGGCAACACCAACCAGCCGATCATCAACGACCCCAAGTATGTGAAAGAGGCGGATTATGTGGTGACTGAGTCCACCTATGGCGACCGGTACCACCAGAAGATGGACACGAACAACGTACAGTTCCTGGCCGATGTGATCCAGCGGACGCTGGACCGGGGCGGGAACCTGGTGATCCCCTCTTTCGCGGTGGGCAGGACCCAGGAGATGCTCTACTTTATCCGGGAGATCAAGCTGCAGAATCTGGTCACCGGCCACGGGGATTTCCCGGTCTATGTGGACAGCCCTCTGGCCAACGAGGCCACCGGCATCTTCCTGCAGTGCGACCGGGCCTATTTTGACCCGGAGACCCAGGCGCTGCTGGATCAGGGCATCAACCCGCTGGTATTCCCGGGCCTGAATGTGTCCGTGTCCAGCGAGGAGTCCAAGGCCATCAACTTTGACAAGGAGCCCAAGGTCATCATCTCCGCCAGCGGCATGTGCGAGGCGGGCCGCATCCGCCACCACCTGAAGCACAACCTCTGGCGGCATGAGTGCACGGTGCTGTTCGTGGGCTATCAGGCGGCGGGCACTACCGGCCGGGCCATCCTGGACGGGGCGAAGAAGATCAGCCTCTTCGGCGAGGAGGTGGCGGTAGGCGCGGAGATCTGCTTCTTCCCGGGCAAGAGCGGCCATGCCGACAAGGATGGCCTGATCAAGTGGATCACGGCATTTGAGAAGAAGCCCAGGATGGTGTTCGTCAACCACGGCGAGGATGCGGTGTGCCAGTCCTATGCCGAGTGCCTGCGGGATGAGTACGGCTTTACCACCTTCGCGCCCTATTCCGGCACGGTGTTCGACCTATTGACCGGGCAGTTCATCGAGACGCCCGCCGGCATCCCGGTGGCGAAAAAGACGGCCAAGCAGAGCCGCAGCGCGTCCGTGTTCGACGGGCTGCTGGCTGCCTGCAAGCGCCTCACCGAGATCGCCTATGGCTGCCGGGGGATCCCCAACAAGGAGATCAGCAAGTTCACCGGCCAGGTCGGGTCTTTGGCGGACAAGTGGGCCAGCTGGACAAAAAGAGGATAAAATGCGCACAAAGACCGGGGCCCTGTCCATGGACAGGGCCCCGGTCATGCTGTCAGCAGGGCCTTGCTGTTGGCCGGCTTGTTTCAGAGACGCCCCGCGGACCGGGCCTTTCCGGGCATGCCCAGGAAGAACAGCAGCGCTCCCTCGGCCAGCAGCGCCCCGCAGGCGCCGGGACTGCCCTCCGCGGCCCGGACGGCCAGTCCGGCGGGAGAGAGCAGGGAGACGGCGTCCATGGCCGGGGACAGGGCGCCGATGTCCAGGAAGCAGCCGCCCGCCAGGCACAGCGTCAGGGCCAAAAAGGGCGCCAGGGCGTCTACGCGCCCGGCCAGGGCGGTGGCCCGGATGAGCGCCAGGGCGAGCGCCGCCGCACACAGGGCGTAGGATATGGCCGCCGGGAGCTGCCGGAGAACGCCGCCTGCCGGCAGCAGCACCGCCAGCGCCACCAGCGTTCCCAGGGCCGAGAGGGCCAGACAGTCGCTGCCATAGGATATCAGCCGGCCCCGGGGCATGGCGCACATCCGGCGTTCTGCCGTGCGGCTGCCGGTCGTTCCGAACCAGGAGGCCGCGGTGAGCAGGGTGAAGAGCACGGCCAGGGCCGCAAAGCTCATCTGTCCGGGGGCAAACAGGGCCGACAGGGGCGGGCCCTCCTCCTGCAGCAGCTCGTACAGCGGGGGAAGGGTCTGCTCCAGGCTGCGGATCGAGGTCTGAAGAGTCTGCTGTTCCTCCGGGGAGAGAGGACGGCCCAGCATCGCCTCGGCCTGCCCGACGGCCCGGACGCGGCTGCGCTGGGCGGAGACCTTGCCGGCGACGATCTCCCGGGCGCCCTGGGCGGAGAGAGACGAGCCGGCGGCCTCATAGCGAAGGGACGCCTCGGCGCCTGTCTCCAAACTGCCGGCGTAGCCGGGATCGACGATCAGGATCCCCTCGACCTCGCCGGTCAGCATGGCCCGGCGGGCGTCCGCCAGCGCGGCGGGGACGCATGTCACCGCCTCCTCTTCGCCCAGGGACGCCGTCAGCTCCTGGGAGAGGGCGGTGCCGTCCAGGTCGCATACGGCCAGCCGCAGGGCGTCTGCGCTGTCGCCCCGGACCGCGGCGGAGGCTATGCCGCACAGGACCGCCACAGCCAGCAGCGCCGCCAGGCCCGGGAGCCTTCCCGCGGAGGCCCGCAGCTTGAACAGACCCAGTCTGACCAGCCGCCGGAGAAGGCCGGCGGCGGGGAAAGAACGGGGTTCTGCCCCGACCGCGGATACAGTGGGCCCGGGCATCGTGTGGGCGCGGCTGCCGCCCCTGCCTCTGCGACGGAGGGCCGGGACGGCGAGGATCGCCCCCACGGCGCCGGCGGCGGGGAGCGGCCAGAGCAGAGAGAGCGTCCCGGATAGGCCGAGGCCCTGGGCCCGCGCCTCCAGGCCAAGGGCGGCATAATAGGGAAGGGTCAGCTTTCCCAATCCTGCGATGGCGTCCGGCAGGACGGACAGAGGCCAGATGGTCCCGCCGGCGGCCAGGGACAGCAGCAGAATCAGGTTGCCCCAGCGCTGGGCGGCGGCGCCGTCGCCGGTCCAGAGCGCCAGGGCGGTGAAAAGGCCAAAGGCGGCCCACAGGAGCATCAGGTCCAGGAGAAAGAGAAAGAGGATGTCTGCGCCGGGAAACAGCACGGCGGTCAGCGCCAGCACGGGCAGCGTCAGCACAAAGGCAGCGAGGAACTTGGAAAAGAGAAACCCCGCCGTCCTGCCTCCCAGGGCCCGAAAGCGGGGCAGGACCCCCAGGGTGATCTCCTCCGGCAGCGTTTTGGCCGCGGAGAGGGCAAAGAACATGGCCATCACTGCCAGCACGCAGGCGGCCAGCCGCCGCTGGAGGGCCCCTGCCAGGTCCGCCGCCTGGATGGCCCCGGCAAATACCTGCTGGCGGCCCAGGGCGTCCCGGAACAGGTCCTCCGCCGCGCCGGCATACATGGTCCGCGCCACGTCCTCCGACAGGTCGCCGTAAACAAAGGTATAGGTCCCTATGTTGGCGGCCTGGTTGGCGTGGATGATGTCCATGACCGCTCGGACGATGGCCCGGAAGATGGTGCTCTCCGGCTCCATCCCCGCGTTGACGGTGACGGTCACGGGACAATCCTCCATGGTATACAGATCATAGAAGAAGTCCAGGGGGATGGTGGCGACGGCTGCGGCGCCCTGGGCGATGGCGTCCGCGTCCGATGTGCTGTCGTCCAGAACGGTGACCTCGGAAAAGAGCTCGATCTCGCTCAGCTGGGAGATCAGGGAGCGGGACATGACCGTTTTGTCCAGGTCGCGGACCGCGACGGGAAAGGCCCGGACATAGCTCTGCGCGGACAGGTCGGCCACCCCCCAGCGCAGAGCCGGGAGCAGCAAAAACGGCAGGAGCAGAGACAATATCCCCGCTCCGCTCAAAAACAGCCGGATATCTTTGTAAAGGGACGCCCGCAGACTTCTCATGGCGACGCCTCTTCCGCGGGGCGGCCATGGTCCAGGTACAGGATGCGGCTGCATACCTGCTCCAGGTCTCCCTCCCGGTGGCTGACGATCACCGTCCCGCAGCCCATGCGCTGAAAATGGGTGACCATGTCCAGGATGAGGGCGGCGGAGTGGGCGTCGGCGCCTACGGTGGGCTCGTCCAGCAGCAGGAGCCTGGGCGTGACCATGAGAGCGCTGGCCAGGTGGAGCCGGCGCTGCATGCCGCCGGAGTAGGTCCACACAGCCTGGCGGCCCTTGCCGGGCAGATCCAGCTGCTCCAGCAGCCAGCGGCTGCGGGCGGCAATAGCTTTTGGGGGCAGACCACAGGCCAGCCCCCAGAATTTCAGATTTTCCAGGCCCGTCAGGGACGGGTACAGAGACAGGTCCTGGGGCACATAGGCCGTGGCGGCGGCCGCCTCGGCGGAGCGCACACAACTGCCGCGGTCGGGCCGGAGCACGCCGGCCATCATGGCCAGCAGCGTGCTCTTGCCGGCTCCGTTGGGGCCGCGGACGCCCAGTACCTCCCCGGCGTATACCGCCAGGTCCAAAGGCCCCAGGGCAGGGGCGTCGCCGTCAAAGCGCTTTTCCGCCCCTGTCAGCACACACAGCGGTCCGTTACCAGTCATAGAGCAGCGGTCCGAGGTTGGATATCAGGTCGCTCTCCAGCCGCGAGGCGATGCGCTCTGCGATCTCCTCTATCTGGTCGTCGCTGTAGTTCGTCACGTCCACCGGCGCGATGTCCGGCGCCTTGGCAGAGGTCTTGTCGGTGGTGTTCAGGGTGACGTTCAGGGAGCTGAATGCGTAATCGAACATCGGCGCCGCGTTGGAGATGGAGAGGATGTGGTCGGTGCCGCCGGCAGCGCCGTCCTGGACAGTCAGGGAGAAGGTGGGGCTGCCCTCGGTGGTCCACAGGGAGAAGGTGCCGTAGGGGATGCCCAGCCGGGAGGTCTTGTCCTTGGTCATGTCGTAGTTGATGGAGGCATAGTCGCTGTAATCGAAATAGATGTTCAGCGTGCCCGACGTCTCCTTACCGGACATGGTCTGGCGGTTGGTCAGAATGGTCTCGTTGGAGCCGTCTTCCAGGAAATAGATGACCTCGTTCAGTTCGCTCTTCCCATCGCCCACGGCCTCATAGACGATGCCGGAATCAGAGCCATAGTAGGAGTCATAGGCGGACAGCTTGACCTGCCGCACCTGGCCGCCCTCCACGGCGACGGACCAGCTGGCCCGGGACTGTTCCAGATATCTGGCGTAGGAGTCCGCGTTGGTGCGCAGGTCGTTGGCGGCCTGGGTCGTCATCTGGCTGAACCGGTACGGGAGGTAGTCGGCGCCGGTGTAAAGCTCGGTGAGCAGGGAGGTGGACTGGCTGACTTTCTGGATCAGCTCCTGCAGGTTGGTGTCGTTTTCCAGCAGGTCGGCCAATTTCAGCAGCATGGCCCGGTATTCCTCCGCCCGGGGGGAGAAGGTATAGACCGTGCACTTGCCGGAGAAGGGCAGGGCGCCCAGGGAGAAGGAGACATTCTTCTCCTTGGTGATGCTGTCCTCGTTCACCAGCTCGATGAGCGCCTCCCCATAAGGCTTCAGTACCTCCATGATCTCATCCGTGGAGATGTCGGGGAGCCCGAGCCCCTCCAGGTCGATCCGCTGGCCGGTGATGTTGAAGATCAGCTGGGACAGGTCCGCTACATAGTAGTTCTGGTCCAGCTCCGGCAGATAGAGCCCCAGCGTTCCGTCCTCGTATGTGACCGTGGCGTTCAGGACGGAACTGCCCAGCAGCTCCACCTCACCGTTGAGAAGCAGACTGCCGTCGTCCAGGTCTGTTTTCAGGGTGATGGCGGAATTGTCCAGATACGAGGAGATTGCCGAGTTGTCCACGCTGCCGGTGAGGGTCATGTCAGAGCTGAACTGGTCCTGGTCCAGGCGGTCGCCCACCGTGTCCAGCAGGGGCATGACCCGGTCGGACAGCAGCTCGGCGTTGTAGGAGAAGAACTTGGTGACCGGCGAGGCGAACAGCCTGGCGGCCAGCAGGCCGCCCACGGTGAGCACGCCCAGGACCACCACCACGACGGCGACGATGGCGATGATGAGCCCGGTCTTCCGGCGGCGCGCGGCGGGACGCTTCTGCGGGCCGGCCGGCTGCTGTGGGCCGCCCACCGGCAGCGTCGGGACGCCGCAATAGGGGCAGCTGGGCGCGGCGGCGGGGATCTTCCTGCCGCATGCCCGGCAGAAGGACGTGGCGCCGTCAGCGGCCTGCGCCTGTGGGACAGGCGTTCCGCAGTTGCCGCAGAAAGCGGCGTCGTCGGGAATGGGGTTGCCGCATGTACTGCAATATTTCATGATCCGCTCCTCCATCTGTTTCCATATTTATGAAAATATGAATAAATTATTAATACCCAAATTATAAAATCTGCCTGTATAAAAGTCAACTGTTTTTGTCCGCCCTTGACAGCATCAGGCGGCTCCGGTATAATTTACTCGATCTGTGCGGCGTCTGCCGCAGGCTGTGTCCGTAGTTCCAGGCGTTTCAGGAGGTTCAGGGATGGCATTTTTTGATCGGATGGGAAAGAAATTGTCCAACGCCGGGCAGAGCGTTGCCCAGCAGACAAAAAACCTTTCGGAGATATCGCGTCTGAACAGTCAGATCTCGGCCCAGGAGAAGAGAGTGACGGAATTGTATACGCTCATAGGACAGGCGTATTACGAGCAGTGCAAGGATGGGCCGGAGGTCCAGCAGAACAGGCTGCTGCAGGAGATCAAGGTCCTGCGCGGCCAGATCAGCGCCGCCCAGGAGCGCATCCTCCAGCTCAGGTCCATGGGCAAGTGCCCCCAGTGTGGGGCCGATGTGCCGCCGGACGCGCTGTTTTGCAGCGTGTGCGGCTTTCGGCTGGAGCCCCAGAGACCGGAGGGACAGCCGTTCAATGCCCGCTGCGCCCGCTGCGGTGCGGAGCTTGCGCCGGACAGCGTGTTCTGTACTGTCTGCGGACTGCGGGTGGCAGAGCCTGTCCCGATGGCAGAGCCCGTCTCGATGGCAGAGCCCGCCCCGGAGGAGGAGCCTGCCCCGATGGAGGAGTCCACTCTGGCGGCAGAGTCCGTTCCAGTTGAGGAGCCTGCCCCGGTGCCCGAACCTGTCCCGATGGAGGAGCCCATCCCGGCGGAACAGGATACAGACCCGGCGGGTCAGGGGGAGAACTAGACGGGTCGTTTTTGCCGGAGCGTGTCAATAATAAGAACAAACCGGGGAAATTGCCATTTCGTAACAAAAAATTAATAATTTATCGCCTAAAATCTGGAATTTTGCTGTAGACAAGGGGAAGAAAGGGTGCTATAATCCAAAAGACCTGAGAATCCGGGTGTCCACGGCTGGCGCGCATGGCCTTTTTCGTACATTGTGCGAGGCACGCCGCGGCGCATGGGAGGACGGGATTATTATTTTGGAGGACATTTAAAATGAAGAGATTTCTTGCACTTCTCCTGGCTCTGGTTATGGTTCTGACTCTGGTCGTCGGCTGCAGCAAGAAGGAGGAAGCTCCTGCTGAGGAGCCCGCCACCGAAGAGGCCGCCCCCGCCGAGGAAGAAGCCCCCGCTGAGGAAGAGGCTCCTGCCGAGGAAGAGGCTCCCGCTGAGGAAGAAGCTCCTGCTGAGGAAGAGGCTCCCGCTGAGGAAGAGGCTCCTGCTGAAGAGGACGCCGCTGAGTAATTTCAGCCAGTAAAAAAGTCCGGTGCTTTTTGCACCGGACTTTTTTATATAATCGTGGTTTTCAGTTCTGGAAGTTGATCTGCTGGCCCTGGACCAGGGGATAGCAGATAAGCTCGGTCCCCTCCAGGTCCTCCCGGTGCATGTCCACCGCGGTGATCTGGCTGTTTTCATAGGTGGTGTAATAATAGATGCCCTTGTCCGTGTTGCAGCAGGAGGAATAGATGGTGTACTCGAACCCGTCGGGCACCTGGCAGCAGCCTCTCTGCTGGGCCACGGAGGCCAGGATGTGGAAGAACTGGCTCACGCTCTCGGACTCCGACTCCCCGGACAGGGAGTTGAGGCGGGTGAAGGCCGCCTTCACGAACCGGGAGGCGCTGGAAAGGTCCCCCGGCAGGCCGATGCCCCCTGTGCCCCGGCTGAACGCCTCCAGGGGAAAGTCCGGCGCGAACCGGTTCACGGCGATGTCCCTTGTCACATTCATGTAATTGGACAGGTTGGTCAGGTGAAAGTCGAAGGGGGGATTGTTGGTCATGACGCCCACGGGGTCATCATAGACCTTCAGACCGTCCTTCACCGACTCTACCACGATGCTCTCCTCCCGGTCGGAGATCATCCAGTGCAGGGGGGAGGGAGGCAGCTGGGGCGCAAAACCCTCGTTCCAGAGATTCATCCGCGCCAGGAGCGTCCGGACCTCCGCCACCGCGGCGCACTGGCTCAGGACCCAGGGGATGAACTCAAAGGAGGCCACGTTGTCCTTGTCCGGCGCCTCGGGCTTGTAATCCGCGTTGCCGGGGAAGTTGAGCCCCGCCATGGAGAGCCCCTTTTCGTTGGTGGCGTCGTAGTAGAGGGGATAGTTCTGGATGTTGGCCATGCCGATCATGGCGTAATGGCTCTCCATCCGGCCCATGCGGCGGAACTGGAAGGGGTAGTTCCGGGGCGTCACCGTCACGCTCTCGCCGTAGGAGAACTCATAGTCCAAATTCCGGCCGAAGTAGTGGTCCTTCGTCTTATAGGTCGCGGCTGTGCACATCGCATACGCCTCCATGTCATTTTTTCCTATTGTAGCACGGCTGGGGCTGAAGCGCAACCGCCGGCCCGTTCTTGGGCAATTCCGCCAGAAATGGACCGGCTGCGGCTTCGGGGCTTGTGGGCATGTTCCATTGCGAATGATTCGATTTTTTGATATAATGACCGCTGATCTCGATACACGGAGGACGGCAGCCATGAGCAGGATCGCGGTGGCGACAGACAGCAACAGCGGCATCACCCAGCGCCAGGCAGAGGAAATGGGCATCCGCGTGCTGCCCATGCCCTTTTTTATCAACGGAGAGCTCTTCTTTGAGGACATCACCCTGACCCAGGAGGAGTTTTACAAAAAGCTGGACGAGGACGCGGACATCTCCACCTCTCAGCCCGCCCCCGGGGACGTGACGGACCTGTGGGACGCGCTTTTGAAGGAGTATGACCAGGTCATCTACATCCCCATGTCCAGCGGTCTGTCCGCCTCCTGTGAGACGGCGGAGGCCCTGGCGGCGGATGAGCCCTACGAGGGGCGTGTGTTCGTGGTGGACAACCAGCGCATCTCCATCACCCAGCGGCAGTCGGTGCTGGACGCGCTGGAGATGGTCCAAAAGGGCATGAGCGCCCCGGAGATCGTGGACGTGCTCATGCGGGAGAAGCTGGAAGCCAGCATCTACATCACCGTGGACACCCTGAAGTACCTCAAAAAGGGCGGCCGGGTGACCCCGGCGGGCGCGGCCCTCGGGTCCGTGCTGAACATCAAGCCCGTGCTGCAGATCCAGGGGGAGAAGCTGGACGCTTTCGCCAAGGTCCGGGGCATGAAGGCGGCGCGGCTGAAGATGCTGGACGCCATGGAAAAGGACATCCGCCAGCGCTTTGCGGGCCACAAGGTCCATCTGGCGGCGGCGTATACCTGCACCGAGGAGGAGGCCGCCGGCTGGCGGACTCAGATCGAAGAGCGGTTCCCGGACCTGGAGCTGGAGATGATGGACCCCCTGTCCCTGAGCGTGTCCTGCCACATCGGCAAGGGCGCCATGGCCATCGCGGTCAGCCGGGTCGTCGAAGCGCGCTAGTCAGGCCGGCAAAACAAACTTCGCAGGTCTCCCCTTGCGGCAAGCTGCAAGGCTCGAGTATCCCGTTTGTTTTTCCTCTCCCCAGCAGGCTGGCTGGACTGTTGGGGACCCGGTTTAAATTTGATAGGATGCAGGGGCGCCGGAGACGGCGCTCCTATTGTCTTTCAGCGGTGGATATGCTATACTTTATCTTCATGAAAAACCTGTTCTCACCCAAGGAGTTTTTTGCGCCATGATCCTGGGCAGATACATCAATCCATACTACATAAAATACGGCAAGCGGCTGCTGCTGGGACTGGCCTCGCTGCTGCTGGTGGACTATCTGCAGCTTCTCATCCCCAATCTCTACCAGATGGTCATCAACGGCATGAACGACGGCTTTGTCCTGGTGGATGGACAGCGCCTGCCCTTCGACACGGATTTCCTGCTGGACCGCATCTGCATGCCCATGACGGGGATCATCCTGATGATGGTCCTGTGCCGGTTTTTGTGGCGCATCTGCTTTTTCGGCGCGGCCATCAAAGTGGAGACCGGCCTGCGCAACGAGATGTTCGACCACGCCAAGGACCTGTCCCGGCAGTATTACCAGGTGAACAAGGTGGGCAACCTGATGAGCCTGTTCACCAACGACCTGGACACGGTCCAGGACTGCTACGGGTCTGGGCTTCTCATGTTCTTTGACGCCCTGGCCCTGGGCAGCATGGCGGTGTGGCGCATGTGGCAGATGGACCCGTTCCTCACGGGCCTCGCCATGATCCCCATGGCGTTTCTGCTGGGCTCCAGCGCCCTCATCGGCCGGTACATGATGAAGAAGTGGGACATCCGCCAGGAGGCCTTTTCCAAGCTCTCCGATTTCTCCCAGGAGAGCTTCTCCGGCATCGCGGTGATCAAGGCCTTCGTGAAGGAGGCCCGGGAGCTGTGGGCCTTCCAGGCCCTGAACCGGGAGAATGAGAAGGCCAACGTGGACTTCACCCGGGCGTCGGTGCTGCTGCGCATCTTGGTGACGCTGTTCGTGGAGAGCGTCATCTGCATCATATTGGGCTACGGCGGATATCTGGTCTATACGGACCGGTTCAACGCCGGCCAGCTCATGGAGTTCATCGGCTACTTCAATGCCACGGTCTGGCCCATCATGGCCGTGTCGGAGCTCATCGACATGACCAGCCGGGGCGCCGCGTCCCTGAAGCGCATCTCCGAGCTCCTGGACGCCAGACAGGATGTGGTGGACCGGCCCGGCGTCACGCCTCTGCCCCACGCGGCGGGGGATATCGAGTTCAGGCATCTGACCTTCCGCTATCCCGGCGGGGAGTATGACGCCCTCTCCGATGTGTCCGTCTCCATCCGGGCGGGGGAGAGCGTGGGTCTGGTGGGCCGGACCGGCAGCGGCAAGACCACGCTGGTGGACCTGCTGCTCAGGACTTATAATGTGCCGGACGGCACGGTGTTCCTGGACGGCCATGACGTGAACACGATCCCCATCCGGGACGTGCGGGAGGCCATCGCCTATGTGCCCCAGGACAACTTCCTGTTCTCCGACACCATCACCCGGAACATCGGCTTTTCCGCCGACGCGCCGGACGCGGAGGCGGTCCGCCGGGCGGGCATCCTGGCCGACGTGGACGGGGATGTGCAGGGCTTTGCCCAAGGCTATGAGACCGTGCTGGGAGAGCGGGGCGTGACCGTCTCCGGCGGACAAAAGCAGCGCATCTCCATCGCGAGGGCCTTGATGAAGGACGCGCCTGTGCTGGTCCTGGACGACTCCGTCTCCGCCGTGGACACGGACACGGAAAAGACCATCCTGGAAAACCTGACCGCCACCCGGGCCGGACGGACCACCATCCTCATCGCCCACCGGGTGTCCACCATCGAGCGGCTGGACAAGATCATCTACCTGGAGGACGGGCGGGTGTCCGCCGTGGGGACCCATGAGGAGCTTTTGGACGGCTGCCCGGCCTACCGGCATATGGTCCAGCTGCAAAAGCTGGAGGAGGAAGGGGGCGGTCTCAGTGCGTGAATACCTGCCGCTTCTCATCCTGGGCGCCATCATCGGCGTGTTCGCGATGCTGTTCGTCATGCTGTGGTGCGTGGTCCGGCGGCGGAAGGACGTGCGCAGCACGGACCGGAACATGGCGGACGGGGAGATCATGCGCCGTCTGGCCGGGTATGCCCGGCCCTACTGGAAGCAGTTCGTGCTGGTGCTGATCATCATGGTGGCCTCCATCGCCTACTCCCTGGTCTCGCCGGTCCTGGTGGGGCGCATCGAGGAGCTCATCAAAAACGACTTCCCCCTGGAGCGGCTCTGGGCCATGGTGAGCGTATACGCGGCGCTGCTGGCCGTGTCCATGGTCTGCACCTATTTCCAGACCATCATCCTGCAGAAGGTGGGGCAGAAGATCCTGTCCGCCCTGCGGCAGGACCTGTTCACCCACATCGAGAGCCTGAGCCACGACCAGCTCAACAACATCCCCGTGGGCAAGCTGGTCACCCGCGTCACCAACGACACCAACGCCATCTCCCTGATGTTCACCAACATCCTGGCCAACATGGTCCGGAACGTGTTCATCCTGTTCGGCGTGCTGGGGGCCATGCTGCTGGTGAACTATGCCCTGACGCTGATGGTGCTGTGCTTCCTGCCGGTACTGGTGCTGTTTACGGTCATCTTCCGCAAACTGACCCGCCGGGCCTACCGCCGGGTGAAGGACTGCACCACGGATATCAACACATATCTTTCCGAGAACCTCTCCGGCATCAAGATCACCCAGGTCTTCAACCGGGAGCAGGCCAAGATGCAGGACTTCCTGCGGAAGAGTTACGACCTGCAGAAGGCCCGCCAGCAGCAGATGTATGTGTTCGGGGTGTTCCGGCCCATGGTGTATATGCTCTACATCTCCTCGGTCATGTGCCTGTTCTACGTGGGCAGCCGGGGGTATATCCATGACGCCGGTTTCCTGGGTCAGACCATCACCAGCGGTACGGTGGTCACGTTCTATCTCTACATCTCCAAGTTCTTTGACCCCATCCAGATGCTGGCCGAGCAGTTCAACATGCTCCAGTCGGCCTTTGCCTCGGCGGAGAAGATATTTTCCGTGTTCGACATGGCCCCGGAATTGGTGGACGAGCCGGACGCCATCGAGCTGGACCGCATCGAGGGGGACATCGAATTCAAGGACGTGTGGTTCGCCTATGAGCCGGGTCAGTGGGTCCTCAAGGGCGTCAGCTTCCATGTGCTCCCCCGCCAGACCGTGGCCCTGGCAGGGGCCACCGGTTCCGGCAAGAGCACCATTTTGTCCCTCATCTGCCGGAACTATGACATCCAGAAGGGCCAGATCCTCATCGACGGCATCGACATCCGGCATATCAAGATCGCCTCTCTGCGCAAGCACTTCGGCCAGATGCTCCAGGACGTGTTCCTGTTCTCCGGCACCATCCGCTCCAACATCGTCCTGCGGGAGGACAGCTTTACCGACGAGGAGATCTGGCAGGCCTGCCGGTATGTGAACGCCGACCGGTTCATCCAAAAGCTGGACGGCGGTCTGGACGAGACCGTCCGGGAGCGGGGCAACAACTTCTCCGCCGGCCAGCGGCAGCTTTTGTCCTTTGCCCGGACAGTGCTCCACCGGCCGGAGGTGATGATCCTGGACGAGGCCACCTCCAACATCGACACGGAGACCGAGGTGCTCATCCAGCAGTCCCTGGAGAGGATGAAGAACATCGGCACCATGCTCATCGTGGCCCACCGGCTGAGCACCATCCAGCACGCGGACAACATCATCCTCCTGAGCCACGGAGAGATCCTGGAGCAAGGCACCCACCAGGAGCTGCTGCACAGGAGAGGCCAGTATTACAAGCTCTATATGCTGCAGTTCGACGCCGAGGAACGCAGGCAGGGGCTCTCTTCGCCGCAAGCGGAAAGGCCCGCATAGCCTGCGGTGCCGCCTTATCCCCAACGGGAATGGGACCCTGAAGTTTGCGCACACCGCTCCCTGACCGGGCATACAATGTCCGTCAGGGGGCGGTTTTTGTGCGGATATATGTCTACGCCATCGCAAAGGATGAAAAACAGTTTGCCAGCCGGTGGATGGCCTCCATGGCCGAGGCGGACGGGGTGTATGTGCTGGACACGGGGAGCGCTGACGGGACCGCGGAGAAGCTCCGGGACCTGGGGGCCCATGTGACGCGGGAGCGGGTGGAGCCCTGGCGGTTCGACAGGGCCCGGAACCGGTCCATGGAGCTGGTCCCGGAAGGCGCCGACATCCTGGTGTGCACGGACCTGGACGAGGTGCTGCTGCCCGGCTGGCGAACAGCCCTGGAGGCAGCCTGGAGGCCGGACTGCACCACCGCCCGGTATGAGTATGTGTGGAGTTTCGGGCCCGACGGCTCCGACGGGGTGAAGTATCTCTATGAGAAGGTCCACCGGCCCGGGGTATGCCGCTGGACCCATCCGGTCCATGAGGTGCTGGAGTACAGCGTGCCGAAGGTGTACTGCGACGTGCCGGGCATGCGGCTGGAGCACCACCCGGACCCGTCCAAGAGCAGGGGGGAGTACCTGCGGCTGCTGGAGCTGAGCGTGGCGGAGGCGCCGGAGGACGACAGGAACCGGCACTATCTGGGCCGGGAGTATATGTTCCGGGGCATGTGGGACAAGGCCATCCGGACTCTCCGGGAGCATCTGGCCCTGCCCGGCGCCCGGTGGGAGCCGGAGCGGGCCGCCTCCATGCGGTTCATTGCCCGGTGTCTGCGGGAGAAGGGGGACAGGGACGGGGCGGAGCTGTGGCTGCTGCGGGCAGTGTTCGAGGCGCCGGGCCAGCGGGAGGCGCTGGTGGACCTGGCCCGGCTGATGTATGACGAGGGGCGCTGGCGGGAGTGCGAGCGCTGCTGCCGGCGGGCGCTGGCGATCAAGGAACGGGACCTGTCCTATACCACCGAGCCGGAGGCCTGGGGAGCGCTGCCCTGGGATCTGCTGAGTTTGGCCTGCTGGCAGCAGGGGGAGCGGGAATGGGCCGTCAACTGTGCCCGGCAGGCCCTGGCGCTGGACCCGGAAAACAGCCGTATCCGACGCAATTTGGCGCAGATGGAGTCCGAAACGCTGTGATTTTGCACAAGAATCGGGGGGTCAAACGCAATAAAATGTCAAATACCCATACTTGAAAACCTTCTTAAAATCGTATATAGTATTATCATAAAACTTTTGTAAAATTTATATCGCCATGAGAAGCCATCAGGACCGGAGACGGAACTGGCGGTGGATGGGATTCTGGAGAAGCCCGCATCTGATGCGGGGGCCGAAGGGGCAAGGCGCTCTGTTATGACGCTAAATCTCTCAGGCAAAAGGACAGAAGAGATGACCTGCCGGGAATGGGGGCATTTGTCCGATTGCTTGCGTGTACCATTTGGTCAGGTCATTTTGTTTAACTGTGGTTTTTGACCCGTTAAAGTATTAAACTGCAACGTAAGTAAGGAGAGAGAATCATGTCTATTTCCCAGATCATCACGAAGATCGACGGCTGGGTATGGGGACCGGTCCTGCTGGTCCTGCTGGCCGGCACTGGCGTGTATCTGAGCGTGCGGATGGGCTTCCCCCAGTTCCGCCGGTTCGGCTACGCCATGAAGAACACCATCGGCAAGATGTTCTCCAAGCAGAAGGCCGGCGAGGGTGAAGTCACGCCCTTCCAGGCCGTCACCACCGCCCTGGCGGCCACCGTGGGCACCGGCAACATCGCCGGCGTCACCGGCGCCATCGTGGCCGGCGGTCCCGGCGCCGTGTTCTGGATGTGGCTGTGCGCCCTGTTCGGGATGTGCACCAAGTACTCCGAGGTGCTGCTGGCGGTCAAGTTCCGGGAGCGCAACGACAAGGGCGACTGGGTCGGCGGTCCCATGTATTACATCAAGAACGGTCTGGGCAAGAACTGGGCCTGGCTGGGCGCCATCTTCTGCATCTTCGGCGCGTTGGCGGCCTTCGGCATCGGCAACATGACCCAGGTCAACTCCATCGCCTCCTCCCTGAACGGCGCCATCAACGCCTTTGGCGGCGACGCCGCAGCCAAGAGCTTCTCCATGTTTGGGGAGCAGGTGCCTGTGACCAGCCTGATCTTCGGCGTGATCGTGGCGGTCGTCGTGGGCATGGTCCTCTTCGGCGGCATCAAGCGCATCGGCTCCGTCACAGAGAAGCTGGTGCCCATCATGGCTGTCATCTACATCATCTTCTCCCTGGTCGTCATTTTTGCCAATATCAAGTACATCCCCCAGACCTTCGGCATGATCTTCAAGGGCGCGTTCAACGCGGACGCGGCGCTGGGCGGCGCTTTCGGCATCGTGATCATGACCACCATCCAGAAGGGCGTCGGCCGGGGCGTGTTCTCCAATGAGGCCGGTATGGGCTCCGCGCCCATGGCCCACGCCGCCACCTCCGAGACCGAGCCGGTGAAGCAGGGCCTGTACGGCATCTTCGAGGTGTTCATGGACACCATCGTCATCTGCACCATGACCAGCCTGGTCCTGCTGACCGCCTATTGCCGTCTGGGCGACGGCCTGGGCATCACGTGGGGCGGCGACGGCGACGCACAGCTCATCCAGGCCGCCATGGGCTCCGTGGTGGGCGGCAAGCTGGGCGCGCTGGTGGTGGCCATTGGCCTGAGCCTGTTCGCGCTGTCCACCATCATCAGCTGGTCCCTGTACGGCTCCCGCTGCTTTGAGTACCTGTTCGGCACCAAATTCTCCAGCGTCTACAAGATCATCTTCCTGGTGCTCCTGCCCATCGGCGCCACCCTGAAGATCGGCGTGGTGTGGGACCTGGCCGACGCCCTGAACGGCATGATGGCCTTCCCCAACCTGGTGGCCCTGCTGGCCCTGTCCGGCGTCATCATCAAGACCACCAAGGAGTATTTCTCTGACAAGTCCAAGCTGTAAGCTTCGGGCCACAGCATACGTATCATGCCGCCCCCGGAAGGTCCGGGGGCGGGTGTTCATCGAGGTGTATTCCCATGATCATTTCCGAAGTCATTGTTTTTATCGCGTATCTGGTATTCATGATCGGCATCGGACTGTGGTTCTTCGTGAAGAACCGGTCCGGCGGCGAGAAGGGGTACTTCCTGGGAGGCCGGCAGATGGGCCCCTGGGTCACGGCCCTCAGCGCCGGCGCCTCCGACATGAGCGCGTGGGTGCTCATGGGCATGCCTACCAGCATCTACGCACTGGGTCTGGGACAGATCTGGATCCCGGTGGGGCTGGCCATCGGCTATACCCTGAGCTGGATCTTTGAGGCGCCCCGGCTGCGCAAATTCTCCATCGTGGCCGACGACTCCATCACCATCCCCCAGTACCTGACACGCCGGTTCCTCTCGAAGTCCAAGGCCCTGCAGATCGTCTGCGCGGTCATCTTCCTGGTGGCGTACACCATCTACGCCGCCTCCAGTGTGAAGGCATGCGGGACCCTGTTCAGCACCGTGGTGGGCATCAAGGAGACCACCGCCATGTATCTGGCCGCCTTCATCATCATCAGCTACACCTTCCTGGGGGGCTTCTCCGCCGTGTGCTGGACCGACTTTTTCCAGGGACTGCTGATGCTGGGCGCGCTGCTGATCGCTCCCATTTTTGCCGCCTCCATGCTGGACCCCGGCGCGGCGGGCACGCTGCCGGAGGGATACATGAATCCTTTTACCAGCTGGCAGGACATCGTCTCCGGTCTGGGCTGGGGCATCGGCTACTTCGGCATGCCCCACATCATCATCCGGTTCATGAGCCTGGGCAGCCAGAAGGACCTGAAAAAATCCGCCGCCATCGGCGTCACCTGGACCGTGCTCATCGTGCTGTTCGCCACCCTGGTGGGCGTCATTGGCCGCATGTTCCTGGGCTACGACGAGGCGATCGGCAACGGGGAGCTGGTGTTCATCACCATGACCCGCCGCATCTTCCCGGGCGTTATTTCCGGCATTTTGCTCTCCGCCGTTCTGGCGGCTTCCATGTCCACTGCCGACAGCCAGCTTCTGGCGGCGGCCTCCGCCTTTGCCAGCGACGTCTACAAGCCCGTGTTCCGCAAGAACAAGGCCGGGGACAAGGAGATGCTCTGGGCCGGACGGGTGGTGGTGGTCGTCATCGCCGTGGTGGCCCTCATCCTGGCCTCCGACCCTGACGCCGGGACCATCATGGGCCTGGTGTCCAACGCCTGGGGCGTGTTCGGCGCGGCCTTTGGCCCGGCCATCATGCTGAGCCTCTATTGGAAGCGTTTCACCTTCTCCGGCGCGGTGGCCGGCATCGTGGTGGGCGCGGCGGTGGACATCCTGTGGCTGGCGTATCTGTCCGGCACGGGGGTCTACGAGATCGTTCCCGGCGCGGCGGCGGGCCTCGTCGCGGCGGTGGCCGTCTCCCTCTGCTCCAAGGCTCCCGGCGGGGACGTGGAGCAGCTGTTCGACAAGGCCGTGGCCTACACTGAGGATTGACCCGGCACAGACGCCCGTCTTTCGCTGCGCGGCCTCATTTTGCCGCCCCGCGGGAGAGGAAAGGCGCCCGGACAGCACGACATCAGATCACAAAAATGGCATGACCTTCGGGCCATGCCATTTTTTCTTTGCTCCGCCCGGGAGGAAAAAGCACGGGGGATTTAAATCATTTTTCGTTTTCGCCGGTTATTCTTAAACAGAAAGAGAAAGCAGGTATCTCATGAGCGACGAAGAGCTGGTCAAGAGAATACGCCAGGGCGATATGGCTGCGGAGGAGGAGCTGATCGACCGCTATTATGCTCCTGTGTTCCACTATTGCAGATGCTGCTGCGGGAACAGGGAAACGGCGGAGGACCTGACACAGGAGACCTTTTTGCGGCTGTTCAAGTCCCTCTCCGGCTACAGGGAAGAGGGGAAGTTCCGGGCATACCTTTTCCGGATCGCCAGGCACCTGTGCATCAATGAGGGCAAGAGGGTCCCCGCCTATCCGCTGGAAGACAGGGAGGACCTGCTGCGGGCGCGGAACGAAATGGAGCGCATAGAGGACCGGGACGAGCTCCGCCGCCTTATGGATGAGCTCCCGCCGGAACAGCGGGAGGCGGTCTTTCTCCGATTCGGCATGCAGTTCAGCTATCGGGACATCGCAAAAGCGACGGGCTGCAATCTGCGCACGGCACAAAGCCGGGTCGCGTATGCTTTGAGAGCCATGCGAAAGGGGATGCGCTATGAATAACAGACAGCTGAAAAAGCGCTTGAGAAGCTCCCTTCAGGGGATGATACGCCAGGAGCAGGACTTCGGACGAAAAGACGAGACGATCAGGCTCTGCGGGGAGATCATGCGGGGACAGACCGCCGTTCCGGCGGGGCCGCGGCTGGGCTTCTGGCAGTTTCTGGCAGGCGTGTTCCGGTTCACATGGGCGCCCATCGTGCTGTTTCAGACCGGCGCGCTGCTGCTGGCGGGGCTGTTCCTGGCCGGCGCGCCCAAGGAGCTGAGATACATCCCGGTCTATGTCCCCCTGTTCGTCCTTGCCGTCATCCCTGTGCTCTTTCAGGGGCAATACTTCGGGACGGGCGAGCTGGAGGCGGCCACCCGTTCCTCCGGGGCGCAGATCGTCCTGGCCAAGCTGGTCCTGTCGGGGGCGGCCAATCTCGTCTGCATGACCGTGCTGGTGCTGCTGGAGGTCCGCCTGCTCGGAGGACGGTCGGACCTGGGGCGGATCATCCTGTACTGCCTGGTGCCATATCTGGTCTGCGCAACCGTCCTGCTGCAGCTCATCCGCCGCCGGGAAAAGAACGGCATGCCGCGGGCCGTGGCCATGTCGCTGGGGTCCTGCCTCTTTTGGCGGCTTTCCTCCCGGGTGGCGCCGGGGCTGTATGAGGTGTCGGCGGCAGGGATATGGGCCGCCGGGTTCGCGGTGTTTTTGGTGTTCTTTGCAAGGGAGATATACTTCATCGTCAAAGCAGACAAGGAGGGAAAGATGTATGGAACTGTCCTTTGACCGCCTGACAAAGCACTACGGCAGCAAGATCGCGGTGGACCGGGTGAGCGCCAGGCTCACGCCCGGCGTCTATGGCCTGCTGGGGGCCAACGGCGCGGGCAAGACCACGCTTATGCGGATGCTGTGCGCCATCCTGGAATCCACCTCTGGGGAGGTGTTCTTCAATGGAGAAGAGGTAACGGGCATGGGCGCGGTCTACAGGGACCTGCTGGGCTATCTGCCCCAGGATTTCGGATATTACCCGGGTTATACTGCCGAAGAGTTTCTCTCCTACGTCGCCACCCTGAAGGGGATGCCCCGGGACATGGCCCGCAGGCGCATCCGGGAGCTGCTGGACACCGTGGGCCTGCAGGATGCCGGCAGGAAAAAGCTGCGGAGCTTTTCCGGGGGCATGAAACAGCGGGTGGGCATCGCCCAGGCCCTGCTGAACGACCCGCAGGTGCTGATCCTGGACGAGCCCACGGCGGGCCTGGACCCAAAGGAGCGGGTGCATCTGCGCAATCTGCTGGCGGACTATGCCGGCGACCGGATCGTGGTCCTGTCCACCCACATCGTGTCCGATGTGGAGGCCATCGCAGACCAGGTGTTCATCATGAAAGACGGCCGGTTCATCCTGCGGGGCACCGTACCGGAGCTGGTCCACCGGGGGACGGGCAAGGTCTGGGAGCTGGCCGTTCCCAGGTCCCGGGCCCAGCTCTGGCAGGAGCGGGTCACGGTGGCCAACTTCCACTACGAGGGAGAACAGGCGGTGCTGCGCATCGTCACGGACGAAAGGCCCGCGGCGGAGGCCATTCCCTGCCGGGCCACGCTGGAGGATCTGTATCTCTATTATTTTGGCAGGGAGGCGTGAGATGGAACTTTTTTGGCTGGAACACAAGAAACTCTGGCGGAAGGCCAGCGCGCGGGCCGCGGTGCTGCTTTGCTTTGCCTATATCGTCATCTTCTGCGGTGTGCTCACCTATCAGTGGTTCGGGTTTGGCAGCAGCGATGACGTCACCAGTGCCTTCGGCAACAACTTTGACGGCTATGCCATGATCCGCTCCTATCAGGCGCGGGCGGAGAGCTACGGGGAATACCTCACGGATGCGTCCTTTCAGCAGATGGTGCGGGATATCCAGGCGGACAACACCCGGGGCGTCTATTGGGAGCACCAGGACAGCCGCTCCTCGGTCAGCAGCTATCTTTCGCAGCTATACCCGGAGCTGGAGGACACGGAGGATCCCTTTCCCATCCTGATGGAATACTATGTGGACAGCGCCAAACTCACCGACTTCTACGGGCGGCGTCAGGCGGCGCTGGAGGAGTTCCTGCACCTTCAAGGCCAGGGGACCGGCGCGGAATGGGCGATGCTCCTGGCCATGAACGACAAGGTGGAAGAGCCTTTTCGGTTCGGATGGACGGCGGGCTGGCAAGACCTTCTGGGCAGCGCGCTGCCGGATATGGGCGTCATCATGGCGGTGTTTCTCGCCATCGCCCTGGCGCCGACCTTTTCAGGGGAGTGGCACAACGATACCGCCCCGCTGCTGCTGACCATGGCCCGGGGCTGGCGGCGTCTGGCGCTGGCGAAAGTCCTCAGTGGACTGGCTTTCGCGGCGGAGCTATTCATGCTTCTGGCCGCGGGAGGCATCGCGGCACAGCTTATCTATCTGGGCACAGCCGGATGGGACATGCCCATCCAGGTCATAAAGCTCCTTGCCGTGGCGCCCATGAATATGCTCCAGGCGGAGATCTATGAGTACGCCTTCGCGCTGCTGGGCGCCATTGGCTTTGCCGGGGTGGTCATGCTCCTGTCGTCGCTGGTAAAAAGCAATGTCCTGTCCCTGCTTCTGAGTCTCGCGGCGGTGTATGGGCCGATGATAGCCGCCAACTACCTGCCCATGTGGGCCCAAAAGGCCCTGGACCTCATCCCTCTGGTGGGCAGCAGCGCGGACATATTCCGCACCAACACCTTCCATATCTTCGGCAAATACATCTGGTCTCCGTATCTGCTCATCACCGTCCCGGTCCTGATCGGCCTTGCGTGCACGCCCTTCGCCGTTCTGAAATGGTCCCGGCGGCAGCGGGCGTGAGCGCTGTTGGAGCGGCCCGCCTTTTTGCCGGCATGCTATCCCTGGGAGCAGCAGACACCGGGGAAGAGGGGCCGCCTCTTTCACACTTTACACAAAAAATTTGTGTTCATTTCGGGGAAATCTTGACGTATCTGTCGGTTGACAGGGGGCGAAGCAGGGGATATAATAGCCACAACCTCCGAAGAGGTCCAATTGAATACCACACCAAAGGCAGTGAAAAGAAGAGTAAGCGGAAAGGTTATGCCACAGAGAGCCCCGGCAGCTGGGAAGGGGTGCAGAGAGTCCGCCGAACATGGTCTTGGAGCCGCGTGGGCGATAGGTAGTCCGCGACGGGGGCGCCCGTTACAGCGCAGGGGTTTGATGGAACCCTCAAAGGCTTGTACCGCGAGGTGCAGGTGAAGCAAGGTGGTACCACGGCATACGATCGTCGTCCTTGAGTTTTTTCAAGGACGATTTTGTTTTTGTGAGGGAAATATGAGCGAGACGATCATCCGCATCGAGCATCTTTACAAGACCTTCGGCACCGGGGACGGGAAGGTGGAGGCCCTGCAGGACATCAACCTGGACATCCAAAAGGGCGAGATCTTCGGCATCATCGGCCTGTCCGGCGCGGGCAAGAGCACCCTGGTCCGGTGCATCAACCTGCTGGAGCGGCCTACCTCCGGCACGGTGACGGTGGACGGTCAGGAGCTGACCGCCCTGAAGGAAAAGGACCTGCGCAAAGCCCGCCGGGGCATGAGCATGATCTTCCAGGGCTTCAATCTTCTCATGCAGCGCACCAGTCTGCAGAACATCTGCTTCCCCCTGGAGCTGAGCGGCGGCAAGGGAGACAAGGCCGCCCGGGAGAAGCGGGCGAAGGAGCTGCTGGAGATCGTGGGCCTGCCCGACAAGGCGGACGCCTATCCGGTGCAGCTGTCCGGCGGCCAGAAGCAGCGCATCGCCATCGCCCGGGCCCTGGCCGATAACCCCCAGGTGCTCCTGTGCGACGAGGCCACCAGCGCCCTGGACCCTACCACCACCCAGTCCATTCTGGACCTTCTGAAGAAGATCAACCGGGAGATGGGGGTCACCGTGGTGGTCATCACCCACGAGATGCGGGTGGTAGAGCAGATATGCGACCGGGTGGCCATCCTGGACGGCGGCGTTATCCAGGAGCAGGGGGATGTCTCCGAGATATTCTCCAATCCCAGGACCGAGGCCGGACGGCGGCTGGTGATGCCGAACGGGGAGAAGATCCACGTCCTGCCGGAAAACCGGCTGGTGCGGCTGGCCTTCAACGGGACCACCTCCGGGGAGCCCATCATCGCGCGGCTGGCGGCGCAGCAGGGCATATGTCTCAACATCATCAGCGCCGACACCCGCACCATCGGAGACAAGAGCTTCGGCACCATGGTGCTGGGCCTGCCCCAGGACGAGACCGAGGCGGCGAGAGCGCTCATCTACTTACGGGAGATACCCGGCGTGACGGCAGAGGAGGTGACGGACCTTGTTCAGTGAAAAAAACGTGCAGCTTTTGCAGAATATCGTCCACAGCGACCTGCTGGAGGCCATCGGCCAGACGCTGGTGATGACCTTTCTGCCCACGTTTTTGGCCTTTGCCATCGGCCTGCCCCTGGGCGTGCTGCTGGTGACAGGGGAGGAGCGGGGCATCCGTCCGCTGCCCAAGCTGCTGATGAAGGTAGTCAACGTCATCATCAATCTGCTGCGAAGCGTGCCGTTCCTCATCCTGATCGTGGTGGTCAGCCCCCTGTCCCGGTTCGTGGTGGGCACCACGGCGGGGCTGAAGGGTATGATCCTGCCGCTGACCATCGCGGCGTTCCCCTTCGTGGCGCGCATCGTGGAGACATCCATCCGGGAGATCGATCAGGGGGTGATAGAGGCGGCCCAGGCTATGGGCGCCAGTCCTATGCAGATCGTGACCAAGGTACTGATCCCCGAGGCCAAGCCCGCGCTGCTGTCCAACTTCTTCGTGGCGCTGATCACCATCTTCGGCTACGGCGCCATGGCGGGCATCCTGGGCGCCGGCGGGCTGGGGTCCTTCGCCATCACCTACGGCCACTACCGCCGCAACGAGCTGGTCATGTGGACCATGGTGATCCTCCTGGTCATCCTGGTGCAGATATTCCAGAGCACCGGCAACATCATCACCAAACGGAGCGACAAACGCATCCGGTGAATCATATTACAAAAAACTAAATTAAAAAAGGAGAATCCCAAAATGAAGAAGATCATCGCTATCACGCTGGCCCTTGTGCTGGCACTGAGCCTGGGCGTTTCCGCCCTGGCCGACGACGAGACCGTCACCATCAAGATCGGCGCTTCCTCTACGCCCCACGCGGAGATCCTGGAGTTCGCCAAGCCCATCCTGGCCGAGCAGGGCATCGACCTGGACATCGTGATCTATGACGACTATGTGTTCCCCAACACCCACGTGGAAGAGGGCGAGCTGGACGCCAACTACTTCCAGCACACCCCCTATCTGAACACCTTCAACGAGGAGAACGGTACCCATCTGGTGAGCGTGGGCCTGGTCCACTATGAGCCCTTCGGCATCTACGCCGGCAAGACCGCCTCTCTGGAGGAGCTGGAAGACGGCGCCACCATTGCCATCCCCAACGACGGCTCCAACGAGACCCGCGCCCTGCTCCTGCTCCAGCAGGAGGGCCTGATCACCCTGGACGAGAGCGTGGACGCTTCCTCCAACGCCACCAAGTATGACATCGTGGACAATCCCCACGACTATGACATCCTCGAGCAGGAAGCCGCCCAGATCCCCCTGTCCCTGGAGGACGTGGACCTGGCCGTCATCAACGGCAACTACGCCCTGCAGGCGGGCCTGAACGCCGGCACCGACGCTCTGGCCGTGGAGGACGCCTCCGGTGACGGCGCCATCACCTACGCCAACATCCTGTGCGTCAAGGAGGGCAACGAGGACAACGAGGCCATCCAGACCCTGCTGGAGGTGCTGCAGTCCGACGAGGTGGCCCAGTTCATCGACGAGAAGTATGAAGGCGCCGTGGTGGCCATCACCGGCGAGGAGACCGCTGAGGAAGAGGCTCCCGCTGAGGACGCCGCCGAGGAAGCTGCGGAATAAAATCGGATCTCTGTCCCGGCTCGCAAGAGCCGGGACTTTTTTACTTTTTGTGACATCTCTTTACTTTTTGTTTCCTGTGTGGTAAAGTGAGGGCAGAGGAAGAGACCACATATCTTGATGGGGGGGAAGCGCATGAAACACAAGAGATGGTTTGCAGCCGTGCTTTGTCTTGCACTGCTGGCTGCATACCCGGGCGTGAGCGCCTGGGCGGACGACGGCGGCATCGACACCGGAATGCTGCTGCCCGGCACAGGGCCGGTCATCGTTCCGGAAGAGGAGACCCGGTACTATGAGCCGGAGACCGGGGAGACGGAGACTGTGTCTGCCCGGCTGGTGACGGAGAGCACCCCCGCCCTGGAGGAGGGGTGGTACGCGGCAGCCGGAGAGCTGCATCTGACCGGGCCCCTGGCGGTGACCGGGAAGGTGGACTTGATCTTGAAGGACGGCGCGGTGATGACCGTCCCCGGTCTGGAAGTGGCTCCGGGCGGCTGCCTGGCCCTCTGGAGCGAGACCGCCGGGGGCACGGGCATGCTGGAGGTGTCCCGGCAGGCAGAGAGCGGCATGCCCGCCATCGTGGGCAGCGTGGCCGTGAAGGGCGGCTGCGTGGCCGCCGCAGGATGGTCCGCCGGAGAGTCCGCTCCCGACGGCACGGCCGGGACCTTCACCGTGGACGAACACTACAGCCACCTGGTCCTAGGGGGCGCGGACGTCATGGATGCCCAGCCTGTGGCCTGGACCGGCAGCTCGGGCGCCGATATGAGCGCCCTGGACTGGTTCGGCGTGGCCCCCATGACGGTCCAGGAGCTCCGGGTGGAGCCGGCGGAGGTCTCCCTCGCAGCTGGAGACAGCGCCGCCTTTTCTGCCAAGCTGGGGGTCCGGGCGGCAGAGCAGGTCTATGATCTGGACGTGACCGCCGAGACGGTCTGGTCCCTGGAGGGGGCGGAGGCCTCCTGGATGGACGGATACACCCTGACCGTTGGGGCGGAGGAGACCAGCTCTGCCCTGACCGTGATGGCTGGCTGGAACGGCTATTCGGCGTCTGCATCCGCGGCGGTGGAGATCCCCGCTACGCCGGAGCCGACGCCGGAACCAACGCTGGAACCCACACCTGAACCGACACCCGAGCCGACGCCGGAGCCGACGCCGGAACCAACGCCGGAACCAACGCTGGAACCCACGCCTGAACCGACACCTGAACCGACACCCGAGCCGACGCCGGAGCCCACGCCGGAGCCTACACCGGAACCGACGCCGGAGCCCACACCCGAGCCTACACCGGAGCCGACGCCGGAACCCACGGCGACGCCCGCGCCCACGCCCACAGCGACGCCTGTGCCCACGCCGGTGGCCGCGCCGCCCGCTGCAAACGGACCGGGCGTGGAGGAGCCCACGGCGACCCTTGAGCCCACATCTGCGCCCGCCCCGGAGACGGCCCTGGCCGTCACCGGCGGGACCCTTGGGACCGATTACGCCTATGAGGGCGGTGTTTTGACTGTCCTGTCGGGGAAAGCCATGCACATCCAAAACCGCATGGGCGCTCCCGCAGGCGACTGCATCTACATCGACAGCGGCGTGCGTGCCGTTCTGGTACTGGAGGGCGTGGACATCCGGGCGGCCGGAAGCCCTGCCATCCAGTTGGGCGACGGGGCGAGCCTGAACATCAGCCTGGCGCGGGACAACTTCTTGCAGGGCGGCAGCGGCTGTGTTGCCATCGCCGCGGCCTCCGGCGGCCTGACGTTCAGCAAAGGACCTGTTCCCGGTGCGGGGACCCTGACCGCCGTCGGCGGGGGTGTGCAGGCACTTGGCAGCGCGCCCGGCTTCAGCGACTTTGTCCACGCGACCTATGCCAGCAGAGAGAGCAGCGGCGCAGGCAGCTCCTTCGTGGAGTTGTCCGGCGCTCCGGCAGGAGATTGGAGCGCCTGGCAATGGGTCCGCATCCTTCCGCTGGATATGCGGAGCGTGATGGTGGAGCCCGCATCGGCCTCCATCGCCCTGAACGGGGTGGACCCGGTCACCGGGCAGTTCAGCGCCACGCTGAACGGCTTTGCCGGCGGCAGTCAGGTCCAGATACCCCTGACGGACCTGGTCCAGTGGTCGGTCACCGGCGGCACAGTCTCTGCAGTGGAGAGGGGCTTGCTCACTGTGGGCGCGGGAGAGACGGCCCCGGCGCTCACCGTGACGGCGCGCTACACCATCGGGACGGACACCTATGACGGCTCCGCCACCGTGACGCTGACCCGGCCTGAGCCCATCGAGGCGACGGAAACGCCCATCCCCACGGCGAGCCCCTCGCCCACGCCTGTGCCCACCGCCGTGCCAACCGCCGTCCCGACTGCCGTGCCCACCGCCACGCCGGAGGGCGCCTCCCCGCTGACAGGGGACGGAAATGACCCGGCCCTGTGGCTGGCCCTTCTGGCAGGCGGCGCCATTGCCCTTGGCGCGGTGCTGACAGTTGTGGGAAGAAAACACAGCGAACGATAAAATGATAAGGAGAGCCCCCGCCGGAAGCCCGGCGGGGGCTTTGCGTCACACCAGCCGTACCTGGTATTTTTTCATCCAGTAGTTGACCTGGAGCATATAGGCGATGGTCTGTGGGGTGGTCATGAGTTGGCCGTACCAGGGCTGGGCCTTGTCGTCGTGCAGAAGGTCCTCCAGGGCGTCCCGCCGGACGATGGCCAGCAGGGGGGCGTCCCGGTCCGCCAGCACCTGCCGCAGCCGCTTTGATACCTCTGCCATGTAGGCCGGGTTATGGGTCTTGGGGTAGGGGCTCTTTTTCCGCCACAGGATCTCAGGGGGCAGGTAGTCCTTCATGGCCTCCCGCAGCAGGCCCTTTTCGTAATGGCGCCAGTCCTTCCACTCCCAGGGCACCGAATAGAGATACTCCGCGATCCGGTGGTCGCAGAAGGGGACCCGGACCTCCAGGGCGGAGTACATGCTCATCCTGTCCTTCCGGTCCAGGAGGGTCTGCATGAACCAGTCGGTGTTGAGACGCATCATCTCCCGCATGCGCTTATCCACGGGGCTGTCGGTGCCCAGCGCGTCCGTGTCCGCCAGGGTCATGCGGTATTTCTCCATGAGGTATTCCCGGGCGTCCAGGCCCTGGGCATACTCCGGCCGGAGAAAGCCCGCCCGGTACTGGATGGACTGGGCCCAGGGAAAGCCCTCGGCCATGCGTATCTTCTCGTCCCGATACCAGGGATAGCCCCCGAATATCTCGTCGGCGCACTCCCCGGAGAGGGCCACGGTCACATGCTCCTTGATGTGCTTGCAGAATTGGAGAAGGGAGGAGTCCACGTCGCTCATCCCCGGCAGGTCCCGGGCGTCCACCGCCTCGCAGAGGCCGTCTGCCAGCTCCAGGGTGTCCAGCACGGTCAGATGGTTCTCGCATCCCAGCCAGTCCCGGAGCTTGGGGATGTACACCGTGTCGCTGGTGGGCTGGAACCTGGTCTCGTGGAAGTATTGCAGGTGGTCTTTGTAGTCCACGGAGAAGGTGTGCAGGACCTGGCCCCGCTCCTTCATGTGCCGGTCGGCGATGGAGCAGATGAGCCCTGAGTCCAGGCCGCCGGACAAAAATGTGCCGATGGGCACATCGGATACCAGCTGGCGCCGGATGGCGTCGGTGACCAGATACCGGACCGTATCCACGGTGGTGTCGAAGCTGTCCTGGTGTTCCCGGGCCCGCAGCATCCAGTAGCGCTCGGTGCGAAGGCCCTTTTCATCGAACCAGCCCCGCCAGCCGGGGCGCAGCTCCTCCACGCCCCGGAATACGCCGCAGCCCGGGGTCCGGCCCGGGCCCGTCAGCACCACCTCCAGCACCGCCTCCCGGTCCGCCAGGGGCTCCACCAGGGGATGGGCCAGCAGGCCCTTGATCTCCGAGGCGAAGAGGAAGGTCCCGCCCCGGAGGGCGTAAAAGAAGGGCTTTACCCCCATCCGGTCCCGGGCCATGAACAGCCGCCGCTCCGCCGCGTCCCAGACGGCGAAGGCAAAGATGCCGTTGAAGCGGTCCACACAGGCCCCGCCCCACTGGATGAAGCTGTGGAGCACCACCTCCGTGTCCGACCAGCCGCTGAACGCATGGCCCAGGGCCTTGAGCTCTGTGCGGACCTCGTCGGTGTTGTAAAGCTCGCCGTTGTACACGATGGTGTACAGCCGCCCGTCCCGGCCCGCTGTCATGGGCTGGCGGCCATTGTCGATGTCGATGACGGCCAGGCGGTTGTGCAGCAGCGCCGCGTCCGCGGTCACATAGATCCCGTGCTGGTCAGGTCCCCGCCGGGTCATGGTCCGCTGCATGGCGGTGAACACCGCGCCCTGGTCCCGCAGATCGTTTTGGAAGTCTATCACTCCCGCGATGGAACACATATCCAGATCACCCCATTTGAGCAAAATGAAAAGGCACGCGGATCTTTGCGTGCCTTTTGTCTATTCAGGTCAGTATATGCGGGGCTGAGAAAAGGGTGCGCGGTCAGCTGTAGTACTCGAATTCCAGTTCGGCGATGGAGATGGTGTCGCCGTCGGCGAGGCCCATGGCCTCCATCCGGTCGTATACCCCTGCCTCCCGGAGCTTCCGGTCCATGTACATGCGGGATTCGTAGTCGGCGAAGTTCACCCGGCTCACCAGCCGGTCCAGCCAGTCCCCCTGGATGAGCCACACATCGCCCTCCTTGCGGATGGTGAGGTCATCTGCGGTGCCCAGCTTCACCTCCGGGGCCACATAGTCCGGCTCGTACACCGTCACCGGGGGCAGGTCGCGCAGCCTCGTCCCGGCGGCGTAGATGAGCTCCTGGATGCCCTGGTGGGCCGCGGCGGATATCTCGAATACCGGATAGCCCTTCTTTTCCACATAGGACTTAAAATCCTTCAGGGCCGTGCTGTCAGGGGGGAGCAGGTCGCACTTGTTGGCGGCCACGATCTGAGGCCGGGCGGCAAGGTCCGGGCTGTACTGGGCAAGCTCGGCGTTGATGGCCTCAAAATCCTCGATGGGGTCCCGGCCCTCCGAGCCGGACACGTCCACCACATGGATGAGAAGCCTGCACCGGTCGATGTGGCGCAGAAAGTCGTGCCCCAGGCCCGCACCCTCGCTTGCTCCCTCGATGATGCCGGGGATGTCCGCCAGGATGAAGGAGTTATAATCCCCCACATACACCACGCCGAGGTTGGGGAACAGGGTGGTGAAGGGATAGTCCGCGATCTTGGGGTTGGCACGGCTCACCACGCTGAGCAGGGTGGATTTGCCCACGTTGGGGAAGCCCACCAGTCCCACGTCTGCCAGGAGCTTCAGCTCCAGCACCACCTCCCGGGCCTCCCCGGGCAGGCCGGGCTTGGCAAAGCGGGGGGTCTGCCGGGTGGG
>CANRNU010000024.1 GCA_947632005.1 uncultured Oscillospiraceae bacterium
CAGATGGTCTATCAGACCGAGAAGACCCTCCAGGAGATGGGCGACAAGCTGGACGCCGCCGACAAGGCCGAGGTGGAGAAGAAGCTGGCGGACCTGAAGACCGCCCTGTCCGGCTCCGACACCGGGCTTATCAAGACCGCCACCGAGCAGCTCACCCAGGCCTTCTACAAGGTCTCTGAGAAGATGTATCAGCAGGCGGCCCCCAACCAGGGCGGCCCCGGACCCAACGCCGGCCCCGGGCCCGACATGGGCGGCAGCGCCCAGGACGGCGGCCAGGGTTATTACGACGCCGACTATACTGAGGTCGACCCCAACAATCAGTAAGATCAGCAGTGGGCGCGGTCTCCCGCGCCCACCAAAAGGTAAGTGACTTCATATGGCAGACAAACGGGATTATTACGAGGTGCTGGGCCTTCAAAAGGGCGCCTCGGAGGACGAGATCAAAAAAGCATACCGGAAAGCGGCCAAGGCCAATCACCCGGACCTGCACCCCGGCGACAAACAGGCGGAGGCCCGTTTCAAAGAGGCCAACGAGGCGTATGCCGTGCTGTCGGACCCGGACAAGCGGGCAAAATACGACCAGTTCGGTTTTGCCGGCGTAGACCCCAACTTTGCGGCCAGCGCCGGCGCCGGCGGCTTCAGCGGGTTCGGTGACCTGGGCGACATCTTCGGGGACATCTTCGGCGGCTTTGGCGGGTTCGGCGGGTTTGGCGGCCAGAACCGCCAGCAGACCCGCACCGGTCCCCGCCGGGGCGAGAGCCTGCGGGTGCGGCTGACCATCTCCTTTGAGGAGGCTGCCTTCGGCTGCAAAAAGGATGTGAACATCACCCGGGTCGACCAGTGCCCGGACTGCAAGGGCACCGGCTGCGCCCCCGGCACCACGCCGGAGGTTTGTCCGGACTGCCGGGGCACGGGCACCGTCCGGACCCAGCAGCGCACCCCCTTTGGTGTGTTCCAGTCCTCCGGCCCCTGCCCCAAGTGCAGCGGCTCCGGCAAGATCATCCACTCCCCCTGCCCCAAGTGCCGGGGCAACGGCAGCATCCGGGCCCAGAAGAAGCTGAACGTGACCATCCCCGCGGGCATTGACGACGGCGAGACCGTCTCCCTCCGGGGGCAGGGCAACGCAGGACTCAACGGCGGCCCGGCAGGGGATCTGCTGGTCCAGATCCAGGTCCGGCCCAGTCCCACCTTCCAGCGGGAGGGCTCCAACCTCTACATGTCCACCGACCTGAGCTTTGTCCGGGCCGCACTGGGCACTGAGATCCAGGTCCCCACCCTGGAGGGGCCTGTCAGCCTGAACATACCCGAGGGCACCCAGACCGGGTCCGTGTTCCGGCTCCGGGGCAAGGGCGTGCCCAACGTGCGCACCGGCGTCAAGGGCGACCAGTTCGTCACCGTCAACCTGGTGACGCCCAAAAACCTTAACCGGAAGCAGAAGGAGCTCCTGCAGGAGCTGGCCGACATCTCCGGGGAGAAGGTCAGAAAAAAGAGAAAACTGTAATTCACTGAAATTTAAAACAAGGGGCGTTGCGGCGCCCCTTGTTTTGGTATATAATAGCTGTGCATGTCCACTGACGATAAGTTTTTCGCGCCTGCGGCGTGGGATATACGCGAGGCTTTTCTATGTTTTCTAACCTGACCATTCTTTTCCCCCTGGCAGTGGCGCTGTTCGCGCTGTTGTGGTGCTGCCGCTGGGCGGCGCTGCACAAACGGGCCGTGCCGCGGCTGCGCCCCTCTCCCGAGGATGCAGGCGAGGACGGCGCCGCGCCCGCCGTGCGGGAGCCGTTCCCCTCCCGGGAGGCCGCGCGGTTTTCCCGGCTGGACTGGCTGCTCATGGGCGGTCTGACCCTCCTTTACGCCGTCATCGCCTTCCTGGGGCTGGGGGATAACACCGCGCCCCAGACCTTCCTGCACTTTGAAACAGGCAACACCTATGCCCAGATCGAGCTGAACGAGCCCCAGGCCGTCACCAAGCTGCGCTATTACTGCGGCCTGAATACCGTGGACTACCGGCTGCAGTTCTCCCTGGACGGGGAGACCTGGACCGATCAGATCCAGGCCGACAACACCTCCGGCATGACCCAGCTCTACACCCAGCTGTTTCGCTGGAACGACGCGGTCCTGAACGAAGACAACGGTCCCGTCCGGTACATCCGCATCATCTCCGGCGGGGAGGAATACCTGGGCGAGGTGGCGGTCTACGGCCAGGACGGCTGCATCCTGGAGCCGGACCAGCTGACCGTGTCCAAAGGCTGCGAGGCGCTGGTGGACGAGCAAGACACCGTGCCGGAGGCATACAGCTTCAAAAACGGCACCTACTTCGACGAGATCTACTTCCCCCGCACAGCCCTGGAGATGATCCAGAACATCTGGCCCTATGAGATCACCCACCCGCCTCTGGGCAAGGCCATCATCTCCCTGGGCATCCGGCTGTTTGGCATGACGCCCTTCGGCTGGCGGTTCACGGGGACGCTGTCCGGGGTGCTGATGCTGCCGCTGCTGTACCTGCTCCTGAAGCGGATGTTCGGCTATACCTCCGTGGCCGCCGCAGGCAGCACGGTATTCGCCTTCGACTTCATGCACTTCGTTCAGACCCGCCTGGCCACCATCGACTCCTATGCGGTGTTCTTCCTCCTGCTCATGTACCTGTTCATGTACATGTGGCTGACCGAGCCCCCGGACCGGCCCCGGCGGAGGCTGCTGTGGCTGGCGCTGTCCGGCGTGTCCTTTGGCCTGGGCGCGGCCAGCAAGTGGGTCTGCATCTATGCCGGAGCGGGCCTGGGACTGCTGTGGCTGGTCTACTGGGCCGTCCGGTTCGTCCGGGAGAAAAAGGCCGCGCGGAATGCCTTCTTGCTGAACGTGGGCTGGTGCCTGGTCTTCTTCGTGCTCATCCCCTGCTGCATCTACTATGTCAGTTACTGGTCCTACGGCCCCAGCCAGGGGGCAGGCGGATGGGACCGGCTGTTCAAAAAGGAATACCTCCAGATGGTCATCGACAACCAGGTCTATATGTGGAATTACCACTCCGACCTGGTGGCCACCCACCCCTATTCCTCCATGTGGTATCAGTGGATCTTCGACGTGCGGCCCATCCTCTACTACCTGGCCACCACCCCCTCCGGATATACCATCTCCTTCGGCGCCTTCAACAACCCGCTGGTGGCCTGGGGCGGTATCGGGGCCATGGCCGGCATGGGCTGGCTGGCCTTCCGGGACCGGGACGAGCGGGCCGTGTTCATCCTGATCGGATATCTGGCCAACCTGCTGCCCTGGGTGTTGGTCACCCGCCTCACCTTCGCCTACCACTACTTCCCCTGCACGGTATTTCTGGTGCTGGCCATCAGTTACCTCTTCGCGGACCTGCGCCGGCGGGATGTCCGCTGGCAGGCCGCCCTGGGCTCCTTCACCGGTGTGACCGTCGCGCTGTTCGTCATCTTCTATCCCGTGCTGGCCGGCATCCCTCGCTCCGCCCAGTACAGCAAAATCTTTCTGAAATGGTTCGTTGACACATGGCCTTTTTGACTGACTACCACTGCCACACCAACATCTCCCGGGACAGCACCGCGCCCTACTACGACATGGTGATGGCGGAATACGATGCGGGCGTGCGGCAGCTGTGCATCACCGACCACTGCGACACGGTGGACTGGCACACTCTGGCGTTCTATCCCCCCTGCCGGGACGTGGCCCGGCAGGAGCTGGAGGCATATGAAAAATACCGCCCCCTGCTGCCCGCCGACCTAGAACTGCGCATGGGCATGGAACTGGCCGAGCTCATCTTCCACCCGGAACTGACAGAGGAGCTGTCCGGCTATCCCTGGCTGGATTTCATCCTGGGCTCCTACCACATCACGAAGGAGTACGGCGATTACCATGAGCAGGACTACACCGACCCGGCCTTCTGCCGGGAACTGCTGGACATCTATCTGCGGGACGTGCAGCAGGTGGCGGACCTGAACTACTTCGACGTGATGGCCCACATCGGCTACATCCGCCGATACGCCTCCTACCAGGGGGTGGACACGGGCCTGACCCTGGCCGAGCACGGGGACCGGATCGAACACCTGCTGAAGACCCTCATCCGGAACGGGAAGGGCATCGAGATCAACTGCTCCGGCCTGCGGGACGGCTGCGGACCTTTCCCCTCGGAGGAGATCCTGCGGCTGTACCGCTCCCTGGGCGGGGAGATCGTCACCATCGGCTCCGACGCCCACCGGCCGGCTGTGGCGGCCAAGTGTCTGGACCAGGGCCAGGAGATCCTCAAAGCCTGCGGCTTCCGGTACATCACCGTCTTTACCAAGCGCAAACCGTCCTTCATCCCCATCTGAAAAGGAGAACGCACCTATGATCGCCATCGCATCTGACCACGCGGGCTATGCCCTCAAGCAGACCATCATCGAACATCTGACCGCCCAGGGCATTCAGATCGCCGACCTGGGCTGCGGCGGCGAGCCGGTGGATTACCCGGTCTACGCCGAAAAGCTGTGCCGGGCCGTGGCCGCCGGGGAATATGAACGGGGCATCCTGGTCTGCGGCACCGGCATCGGCATGTCCATCGCCGCCAACAAGATGCCCGGCATCCGGGCCGCCCTGTGCGGGGACTGCTTCTCCGCCGCCATGAGCCGGGCCCACAACGACGCCAACGTCCTGTGCCTGGGCGGACGGGTGGTAGGCTCGGAACTGGCCAAGATGATCGTGGACACCTATCTCACCACCGGCTTCTCCAACGGGGAGAGCCATATCCGCCGCATCGGCATGCTAAAGGAACTGGAGAAATAAATGCCCTACCGTCCCAAGGACATATACAGGGGCCGCCGGAAATTCCGGGTGCCTCTGACCATATTGCTGTTCGTGCTGGTGTTTATCGTGGTGGGGAGCGTAGCCATGTTCTTCCTGTTGCAGCAGTACATGGTCTACGACGCCGACGGCGCCACATTGCAGCTGCCCTTCGGCAGGGAGGACGAGGCCGCGCCGGACGGCACCGGCGCCACGCCGAAGCCCACCTTTGAGCCGGTGCAGGTGCAGGTCATCCGGGAGGACCCGGATTTTGAGGACCTGGACATGGGCACCTGGGACGATCTCAGCTCCGTCCAGGGCCTGTTCATCCCCTTTGATACCGTGATAGATCCCACGGCCATGGCCTCCTCCCTGTCTGCCGTACAAAGCGGCGGCTTCAACATGGCGGTGCTGGAGATGAAAAACGCCGGCGGCCGGCTTGCCTGGCCCTCCGCCGCAGAGACCGCCCTGGCCTACCGCACCAGCGGCACCATGGACGTGACCACCGCCATCACCACCCTGCATGACGCCGGCATGACCGTAGCGGCCCAGATCAGCTGCTTTGCCGACTCCCTCCTCCTGCAGCACAACTGGTCCTTTGCCCTGCGGGATACCAGCGACAACGTGGTGGCGGCCCCCAACGGCAGCTATTGGCTGGACCCCTACAACCAGACCGTCCGCATCTATTTGACCGACCTGGCCCAGGAGCTGGCCGCCATGGGCTTTGACGAGATCATCCTAGCGGACCTGTATCACCCCGTCTCAGACGTGGAGAACGGCTTCAACTACTCCGAGCAGCTGGCGACGGCGCCGGACCCGGTGGTGGCCGTATGCCAGATGGGCCGGCGCATCGTGAACGCGCTGGCGGACACAGACACGGTGGTGTCGGCGCGCATCAGCGCCGACAGCCTTCGGGCCGGCCAGGGCGCCCGGACCGGCCAGGACCTCGACATCTTCTGGCGGATGTTCGCCCGGCTCTACTGCCCCACCGAATATGAGATCCTGGCCTCCGACAAGGAGCTGGCCGTGGACAAGATGAACGGCGGCGACGCGGACGCCCGGTTCGTCCCCATCATGGGCCTCATCCCCGAGGACGGCACCAAGTCCTATGTGATCGTCGGATAAACAGAGACAAGACCGCGCCGCAGGCACTGCAATGCCTGCGGCGCGGTCCGCTGTTCTCTTTCTTCTCACTCATCCAGCTTGAGGACCGCCAGAAACGCCTCGGTGGGGAGCTGGACGCTGCCCAGGGAGCGCATCTTCTTCTTGCCCTCCTTCTGCTTTTCCAGGAGCTTCTTTTTGCGGGTGATGTCGCCGCCGTAGCACTTGGCCAGCACATCCTTCCGCAGGGCCTTCACCGTCTCCCGGGCGATGATCTTTCCGCCGATGGCCGCCTGGATGGGCACCTCGAACAGCTGTCTCGGGATGTTCTCCTTCAGCTTCTCGCACAGCCGCCGGGCCCGGGGATATGCCTTGTCCTTGTGGGCGATGAGGCTCAGCGCGTCCACGCCCTCGCCGTTCAGGAGCAGGTCCACCTTCACCAGTTCCGAGGGCTTGTAGCAGGAGAACTCATAGTCCATGGAGGCATAGCCCTTGGTGCGGGCCTTGAGGGTATCGAAGAAGTCATAGATGATCTCCCCCAGGGGCATCTCATAGCTCAGCTCCACCAGCCGCTCGTCCAGGTATTGCAGGCCCTGATAGACCCCCCGCCGGTCCTGGCACAGGGGCATGATGTTGCCCACGAATTCCTGGGGCGTGATGATGCTCATCTTCACATAGGGCTCCCGGGCCTGGGCGATGGCGGACACCTCCGGGTAGTTGTGGGGGTTGTCCACATACCGCACGGTCCCGTCGGTCATCTCGATCTCATAGATGACCGAGGGCAGGGTGGTCACCAGGTCCAGGTCGAACTCCCGCTCCAGCCGTTCCTGGATGATCTCCAGGTGGAGCATCCCCAGAAAACCGCACCGGAACCCGAAGCCCAGGGCCACGGAGGACTCGGGCTCAAAGGACAGGCTGGCGTCGTTGAGCCGGAGCTTCTCCAGGGCGTCCCGCAGGTCCGGGTACTTGGACCCGTCCTCGGTGTAGATGCCGCAGTAGACCATGCTCCGGGCGGGCCGGTAGCCGGGCAGAGGCTCGGCGGCCGACCGGACCGCCTCGGTCACCGTGTCGCCGATGCGGGTGTCCTGCACGTTCTTGATGCTGGCGGTGAAGTACCCCACCTCCCCGGCGGTAAGGGCATCGCAGCTCTCCAGCCTGGTGGGCAGCAGATGGCCCACCTCCACCACCTTGTAAGAGGCACCGGTGGCCATGAACTGTACGTCCATGTCCTTTCTGAGGGTGCCGTCCACCAGCCGCATCAGCACGATGACGCCCCGATAGCTGTCATACTGGCTGTCGAAGACCAGGGCCTTCAGCGGCGCCTTCGGGTCTCCCTTGGGGGCGGGGATATTGTGGATGATATCATCCAGCACCGCCTGGATGTTGACGCCGTTCTTGGCGGATATCTCCGGCGCGTCCATGGCGGGGATGCCGATGATGTCCTCCACCTCCGTCTTGACCCGCTGTGGGTCGGCGGCGGGCAGGTCGATCTTATTGATAACGGGGAGTATCTCCAGATCGTGCTCCAGGGCCAGGTACGTGTTGGCCAGGGTCTGGGCCTCCACCCCCTGGCTCGCGTCCACCACCAGCACAGCCCCCTCGCAGGCGGCCAGACTGCGGCTCACCTCATAGTTGAAGTCCACATGTCCCGGGGTGTCGATCAGGTTGAGCTGATAGTCCTTCCAGGTGAGGGTCACGGCCCGGGCCTTGATGGTGATGCCCCGCTCCCGCTCCAGGTCCATGTTGTCCAGGATCTGGTCCTCCATCTGCCGGGCCTCCACCGCCCCGCACAGCTCGATGAGCCGGTCAGACAGGGTGGATTTGCCGTGGTCGATGTGGGCGATGATGGAAAAATTCCGGATGTTTTCCTGCTTCATAGATAACTCTCCGCCTGGTCCGCGATCTGGCGCAGCTGGTGGGCCAGCTGCCGGATGGTCTCCGGCCCCAGCCGGGCCCCGGCCTCGTCCCCGGTCCGCCCCAGCAAAAAGTCCGCCGTCACCCCGTAATAGTCGCAGGCCCGGCAGACAAAGGCCAGGCCCGGCTCCCGGGCGCCGTTTTCATAGTGGCTCAAAAGGGCCTGGGAGATGTGCAGGTCCGAGGCCGCCTTTCGCTGGCTCACGCCTTTCTCCCGCCGCAGGCGGGACAGATTCGCGCAGAACTGCCGTTCGTTCATATGTACCGCTCCTGTAAAGTGATAACTTTAAGTATTATAACCGATGGGGTAAATTTTGTAAACAGAAACTTGCATTTTATCCGGCATGGTGTTATCATTGTTTAAAGCGATGCGGGAATGTCCTGTGTGGCTTTCTTCTACTTGTGGAAAATGTACATAGAGGAGGAAATACATATGTTCCAGCAGCTCATCGACTCCCTGCGGGCCCATCCCCGCAAGATCGTCTTTACAGAGGGCAGCGACCCCCGTATTCTGGAAGCTGCGGCGCGGCTTTTGTCCGGTACCTTCCTGACCCCCATCCTGATGGGCAACGAGCGGGAGATCCTGCAGACCGCCAACGAGGCCGGCTACAACATCCGCGGCGCCATCATCATCGACCCCATGACCTACATCGGCATGGAGGCCATGGTGGACCGGATGTTTGAACTGCGCAAGGGCAAGATGACCAAGGACCAGTGCGTGGAGGCCCTGAACCACCGCAACTACTTCGGCACCATGCTGGTGGCCATGGGCGAGGCGGACGCCCTGCTGGGCGGCGCTACCTACTCCACCGCTGATACGGTCCGGCCCGCCCTGCAGCTGATCAAGACCAAGCCCGGCAACAAGATCGTCTCCTCCTGCTTCATCATGGTCCACCCCTCCGCCACCGGTGACAGCACCGTTCTGGCCATGGGCGACTGCGCCATCAACATCCACCCCAATGAGGACGAGCTGGTGGAGATCGCCACCGAGACCATCAAGTGCGCCCAGATGTTCGGCGTGGACCCGAAGGTGGCCTTCCTGAGCTACTCCACCTTTGGCTCCGGCAAGGGCGAGGACGTGGACCGGATGCGCAACGCCGCCAGCCGGGTCAAGGCCATGATGCCCAGCGTGCCCATCACCGGCGAGATGCAGTTCGACGCCGCCGTGAGCCCCCGGGTGGCCCACACCAAGTGCCCCACCGACCCGGTGGCGGGCTATGCCAACGTGTTCATCTTCCCGGACATCAACGCCGGCAACATCGGCTATAAGATCGCCCAGCGGCTGGGCGGCTTCGAGGCCTACGGCCCCATCCTCCGGGGTCTGAACGCCCCCATCAACGACCTGAGCCGGGGCTGCAACGCCGAGGAGGTCTACTCCATGGCCATCATCACCGCCGCCCAGGCCAACATGGCCTGAGCTTCCGGGTGCGCGCGGCAGAGCCGTCGACACAAAGACACAGGGATCCCCCGTCCGACGGACGGGGGATTCAAGATAAAGGCCAAACAACAGGGGGACAGGACGATGGATGACTGGACATTCCAGAATGAAGTGTCCAACGAGGTCCTGGCAAAGGAGAATTACCGGGCCAGCACCAATTTCCGGTGGCTGGGCAGCTCTCTGAAGGAGACGGAGGAGCTGTGCCTGACGGTCTGCGGGATCGAGCGCTGCCGGTCGGACAAGTCCTACGGTCCCACGGTGCGCCGGGATTACCATGTCCATTTCGTGCTCCACGGAAAGGGATATCTGGAGATCGGCGGCCGGCGGTATGCGGTGGGCCGGGGGCAGATCTTTGCCACCCTGCCGGGCATGGAGGTATATTACTACGCGGAGCCGTCCGACCCGTGGTTTTACACCTGGGTCTCCTTTTCCGGGGCCCGGGCAGGCGATTTTATGGAGAAGGCCGGCATCACGCCGGAGCATCCCGTGCGGGACTGCGTGGTGGAGCCAGAGGAGTTTCTGGCCATCACGGAGAAGATCCTGGACCATCACCAGCTGACGATCGCCAACGAGCTTCTGCGCACGTCCCTGCTCTACGAGATCATGGCTCTCCTGGTCAGCTCCTGCCATGGGCAGAAGAGAACGGAGGACCGCTACGACTATTCCCAGGACACCTATGTCAACGCGGCGCTGGAGTACATCCACCACAATCCGGCCCAGGCCCAAGTGACGGCGATCGCGGATTATATCGGCATCTCCCGCTCCTATCTGACCCGTATCTTCCAGGAGAAGATGCACCTGTCCCCCAAGGAGTACATCCTGAACTACCGATTGTCGGAGGCCAGCAGGCTGCTGCGCAGTACAGACCGGACGGTCCAGGAGATCGCGGAGGCAGTGGGATATACCAATCCGTTCTCCTTCTCCCAGAGCTTCAAGAAGGTGTTCGGAGCAAGTCCCGCCCACTACCGGGAGAAAATCGAAAAGAAGCGCTTGGATTAGATCCAAGCGCTTCTTTTTTGGCAGAGAAGTTAGTGCTCCACGGGGGTGGCAGAGGTCCAGTAGTCCTGGATGTTCTTCGCCAGGGTGGCCCGGTCGGCTGCGCCCGCCAGATACTCCTGCATCTTGGCGCCCACCTGGGTGATGTGGTCGGCGGGGTCATAGTCATAGTTGGGGACCAGCTTGCCGGCGTCCACATACTCTTTCACAGCCGCGCCCAGGTCGTTGTTGCAGGGCACGTCGTTGTTGGAGAAGGGGGAGACCATGCCGCAGGTGTCGGAGATCAGGGTCTTGCCCTCGTCGGAGTAGACCAGCCAGTTCAGGAAGTCAAAGGCGGCCTGGCGCTGCTCGTCGGTGGTGTACTCGCTGTTGTCCACATAGAAGAACTTGGAGCCGCCGCCCACCAGCTTGCCGGTGAAGTCGTCGGTGACGTTCTGGGGCACGGGCATGATGCCCACGTTGCCGGTGTAGTCATAGTCGATGATGTCGTTCCACTCCCAGCAGCCGCCGAACTGGAAGGCAACCTCGCCCTCGGACATGGCCTGGTGGACCTGGTCATCCTCCACGGCGATGGGGCTGGAGGCGAACTTGTTGTACTTCATCAGCGCGTCAAAGGTATCCATCAGGGCGTTGAACTTCTCGTCGCTCATCAGGTCGGCCTCACCGGCATAGAGGGACTGGACGAAGTTCTCCACATCGGGGCGCTCCTCGTAGACCTGCTGGATGAAGTGGGCGGCCAGAGACCAGTCAGGCTTCAGGATGGAGGTGGGGGCCTCCATGCCGCCGGCCACCAGCTCGTCGCACATGGCGGTGAAGTCGTCCAGGGTCACGATGGAGGCAGGGTCAAAGGGCTCGCCGGTGATCTTCTCGATGGCGTCGGCGTTGTAGAGCACGCCCCGGGCCTCCACGCAGACCGGGAAGCCGAGGACCTTGCCGTCCACTGTGATCTCGAAATCGGTGTCGTTGACCCAATCCTGATCGCTCATATCGGCGCCGTAGGTAGCGCCCACGTCATACACGTCCTTGGCATCCACCATGTTGATGGTGTACGGGTCGCCGGAGGCGTATTTGGCAGACAGGTGGGCGGCGACGGTGTCGTTGGAGATAAAGAACTCGATGTGAACGCCGGTCTCTTCCTCATACTGCGCGGCGGCCTGCTCCAGGTACTCGTTGATCTCGCTCTTGGTGTTGAAGACCGTGATGGACACTTTGCCGTCGCCGGCGTCTGCGGCGTCGTCGCTTCCGCTCTCGGTGCTCCCGCTGCTTCCGCCGCAGCCTGCCAGGACGGTCAGGATCAGCGCGGCCACGGTCAGGATGGCTGCCAGTTTTCTGAGTTTCATTTGGGTTCCTCCTCGTATAAAATAATAGTTATATTTGTCCGGCTTCTGTCTTCCGGAGATCTCACAGGGAACAAAACAGGGTGCAGCCCGTCTGCTTGTAGTACCGGATACGCCGGTCTATATCCTCGACGGTGACGCCAAAGGCCCCGGCCAGACAGGCTTTGCAGTAATAACGGGTGGTCCCCCGGTTGACGAGACGCTTGGTGATGGCCGCCTCGTCCCGGCCTATGGGGGCGCCGCAGCCGCAGCAGCGGCTTCCGTTCGGCTCAGACATCGGCCTCCACCGCGGAGCACAGGTACAGCCGGCAGTCGTGGCCGGGGACCTTGACACGGAAAAAGTCCCGGACCAGACCCAGGTCCTCCCCGGTGAACACGTCCCGCATGCGGACAGCCAGACCGCTGTGGTAGGGGATGCCCGCGTCGGCAAAGGTGCACAGCACCTCCTGCTCTGTCTCGAACAGGTTGTAGCAGGCGATGACGAATCCGCCGCCGGCCAGCAGCTTCAGGAAGGTGAGAAGCTGGCCGCTCACGCACCGCAGCGGCTCCACCGCATCCGCCCGCTCCTCCTCCGCCACCGGCACATGGGCGCTCCGGCGGCCCATCAGGTAGGGGGGACGGCACGCCTCGTCCTGGTCGATGGCGATCAGGGTCTCGTTCTGCACCAGCGCTTTCATGGCCGGGCAGAGGGTCCGCAGGTCGGCCCCCAGAAACAGCGGCGTGCCGGCCAGGCACCACAGGGAGAACTGCATCCGGTACTCGTTGTCGGTGCAGGGCTTTCCGATGGCCACGTTGCCCCGGTTGTACATCCCCACCGTGAGCATATCCAGGTCGTTGAAGCAGTAAGGCCCCGACTGGGACAGATGGTCCAGCTGGGAGAGGAAGTTTCGCAGGAAGGACTGATAGTTGTCGAAGATGTCGCCGGTGGAGCGGTAGGTGTGGGCCCCCACGGAGCGCATCCAGTCCCAGGACTGGCAGCTGCCCCAGTTGCAGGCGGCAAACAGGATCTCCCGTCCCGTGGCCCGCAGAGCCATGCTCATGGTCAGGTAACGGTTTTTGCAGTCGGCGTTTTCCGGGAAGTTGCAAAAGTCATATTTCAGATAGTCGATGCCCCAGGAGGCGAACAGCCGGGCGTCCTCGAATTCGTGGTCGTAGCTGGAGGGGTAACCCGCGCAGGTGAGCACACCGGCGCAGGAGTAGATGCCCAGCTTCAGGCCCTTCTCGTGGACATAGTCGGCGATATATTTGATCCCGTGGGGGAATTTTGCCGGGTCCGGCACCAGGCGGCCAGCCTCGTCCCGGCTCTTCAGGGCCCAACAGTCGTCGATGACCAGATACCGGTACCCCATATCCCGGTAACCGTCCGCCGCCAGGATGTCGGCCATCTCCAGGACCAGCGCCTCGCTGATGTCGGGGCCAAAGGTGTTCCAGGAGTTCCAGCCCATGGGTGGGAGCCTTCCGATCATGCTTTCCGCCTCCTCGCCTGTCGTGATAATGCAATTGTAGCGTGCAGCGGACCAAAGGACCATCTGTTGACGTCGCATGGGGATTGTATTTTGCGAACACAGATTTTGCGGCGGCAGCATGTCACAATCGTCCCCGAACCGGTGATATTCTTAATGACGGCCGCCGAAAGGAGTTGATCGCGTGACAGAACAGCAAGCCCTTGACCGCCTGAAGGAGCGGGACCCGGCGGGCCTGGAATGGCTCATCCGCCGGTACACGCCCTATATAGGTGCGGTCATCTGGAATATCATCGGCAGCGCCATGACAGCCCAGGATGCGGAGGAGCTGGCCTCCGACGTGTTCCTGGCCCTGTGGCAGAACGCCGGAAAAACCCGGCCCGGGCAGGTGAAAAGCTACCTGGCCGCCATCGCCCGGCACAAGGCCATCAACCGCCTCCGGGAGCGGGGCGTGGAGCTGGGCTCGGAGGAGGACGTGCTCGCCCTCACCGCCGAGGGCCCTGAGTCCACCGTGGAGGAACGGGAGATCGCCCGGCTGGTCCGCCAGGGGGTGGACAGCCTGGACATGCCGGACCGGGAGATATTCCTGCGGTTCTATTACTACTGCCAGAGCACGGCCCGCATCGGCCGGGAGATGGGCCTCACGCCCCCGGCGGTGCGAAAGCGCCTGGAGCGGGGCCGGGACAAATTGAAGCGCTACTTTGAAGAAAGGGGACACACAGATGCGCTATCGGACATTGTATGAACTGATGGACCACTATCAGGACGATGAAGTGGACCTTGCGGAGGAAAGCCCGGTGGATACGGACCGGGTGCTGGAGATGACCATGTCCCGGCTGGGCCCCCAGGCGGCCTCCCGCCGGCGGGCAGCAAAACGCCGCCCGGCCAGGAACACCCTGCGGACCGCCCTCATCGCGGCAGCCATCGCCGCGGCCATGTCCGTCACCGCCTACGCGGTGTATCAGGCAACGGTCGAGGACTATATCATCCCGGAGGAGACGGCGGAGGAACAGGTCCCGCCCCCGGCCATCCCGGAGACGGAGGCCCCCGCCGAGCCCACGGATGCGCCCGTCTCCCGGCTGTCCCTGGTGGGCTATCAGGGCACGCCGGAATATGAGGCGTATGTGGAGTGGGACACCTGGCAGAAGGAAAATCCCACCGACTTCTCCGCCGTGGACAACGATGACAGCTACTTTGAGACGGAGAAGAACTATGCCGCCCTGTACGGCGCATACTTCAAAGCCCAGGCGGAGAAGCTGGACGAGATCATGGCAAAGCACGGCCTTGTGCCCCTGGAGGACATGCACTTCGTCTACGCCCCCGAGGAGGTCTATGACTTTCTGGGCACGGACCCCTTCCTCCCGGAAGGGAGCTGGGGCAGCGGCTATGTGTACAACGACGGCACCTTCAAGCTGGAGGCCATCGACTTTGGCACAGAGGACCTGAACGGCACCCTCTTTGTCAGCTGCAAGGGCTCCTTTGCCCGGATATTCGGCGGGGTCCCGGCGGACTATGAGGAGTGGAGCTACACCACCGCCTCCGGCCAGACCGTGGACCTGGTGATGGGAACGAACGGCGCACTGATGCTCCTGGAGACGGACGGCGCCTACATCCACCTGAGCGTGAACATGGGCACCGAGGCGGTGTATCGGACAGAGGACATGCTGCCCATATCGAAAGAACAGTACACAGCCGATCTCCAGCGGGACGCAGAGGACGGGGCCATCAGCCAGGAGGCACTGGCCGAGGCCATGGAGAACATCGACGAGAAGTATCAGGAATACCTGGATATCAACTTCGGCGATGTGGACCTGGCCGCTCCCATCCAGAGCGCCTATACCAAGGCGGACCTGGAAAAACTTGCCGACAGCGTGGGCTTTGATGTCCTGGCGGAGCGCTTTGACGGGTCCGTGACCCGGGAGCAGGCCACAGAGGACTACTACGCCTTCATCCAGCGCCTGGAGAGCGCCACGGACACCTACAACCGAACCGAGGACGCGGACGCGGCCATTGCCGCCATCGGGGACTATTACCTGAAGGACCTGGAGGGCTTCTCCATGTACTCCGTCAGCGGCCAGACGGCAGATGATCCCATGGTGGGGGACGGCTGCAACTATGTGATCCGCCGGTACCAGGGTTCCGCCGGAGGCGGGATCGACCTGTCCTGGTCGGACGCCACAGAGCTCAGCGAGCTGTCCCCCCTGAAGGAGACGGAGGACGGCGAGGAGATCTACCCGGAGACGGAGCAGGTCACGGTGCAGGGCCACGAGGCCCGGTACTGGTCCGATGACGAGATCGGCGCCGAAGTGGAGTGGCTGGACCAGGAGCAGGGCCTGCGGTTTCGGGTGACCGCCTGGTGGGGCGGCAGCATGGGCGTGCCCTGGACCCTGGAGAAGGACGAGCTTTTGGCCATCGCCGAGAGCGTCACAGCCCAATAAAACAGCGGAGCGCCCTCCCTTGCGGGAGGGCGCTTTTTGTGCCATAATACCTGTGAGGTGATCGTATGGAGCGGGAGGACTACATGCGCCTGGCCCTGGCCGAGGCGAAGAAGGCCCTGGGGACCGGGGATGTGCCGGTAGGCTGCATTGTGGCAGACGCCGCCGGGCATATCATCGGCCGGGGTCGGAACCGGCGGGAGGAGAAAAAAAACGCCGTCCGCCACGCGGAGATCGAGGCCATCGAGGCTGCCTGTGCCGCGAAAGGCACCTGGCGGCTGGATGGCTGCGCCCTCTATGTGACGCTGGAGCCCTGCCCCATGTGCGCCGGGGCCATTTTGAACGCCCGCATCCCCACGGTGGTCTATGGGGCCAAGGAGCCCCAGACCGGTTCCTGCGGCAGCGTGTTGAACCTCTTCGAGGAGCGCTACGGATTCCATCCCGCCATCTACGGCGGCGTCCTGGCAGAGGAGTGCGCCGGGATATTGCAGGAGTTTTTCCAGGACATGCGAAACGCCTCCCCCTGACGGGGAGGCGTTTTTGCTGTCACTTGATCTTCGTCACACCGTCGCCGTTGGTCTCGGCGATGATAAAGTGGGGCCGGTGCTTGGCTTCCAGGTACGTCTTGGCCAGATACTGGCCGATGATGCCCAGGCAGAACAGCTGCAGTCCGCCCACAAAGATGATGACGGACATGGTGGAGGCCCAGCCGGCCACCGGGTCCCCAAAGATGAGTTTGCGGATCACCACGAACGCCAGCATGAGGAAGGCGAACACGGTCATGATGAAGCCGAATACGGACACAAAGCTCAGCGGCGCCTGGGAGAAGTTGATGATGCCGTCCAGGGCGTATTTCGTCAGGCCCCAAAAACTCCACTTGGTCTTTCCGGCCACCCGCTCCACGTTCTCATAGGGTATCCAGAAGGTGCGGAAGCCCACCCAGCTGAACAGGCCCTTGGAGAAGCGGTTGTACTCACTCATGGAGACGATGGCGTCCACCATCTCCCGCTTCATCAGCCGGAAATCCCGGGCCCCGTCCACCACCTCCGTGTCGGAGAAGTGGTTGATGAGCTTGTAAAACCGCCGGGCAAACCAGCTCCGCACCGGGGGTTCCCCCGCCCGGCTGACCCGGCGGGCCGCCACGCAGTCATACTCCCCTGTCCGGAGCTTTTCCAGCATCCCGGGCAGCAGAGACGGCGGGTCCTGCATGTCCGCGTCCATCACCGCCACATAATCTCCCCTGGCGTTGCAAAAGCCCGCGTACATGGCGGCCTCCTTGCCGAAATTCCGGGAGAGGGACAGATAGACCACATGGCTGTCCTTTTCCGCCAGGTCTTTCATGACGGAAAGCGTCCCGTCCCTGGACCCGTCGTTGACCAGCAGCAGCTCATACTCGCAGTCCATCCCCTCTGCCACGGCGGTGCACTCTTTGTAAAACAGGGGCAGTGCCTCCTCTTCATCATAGCAGGGAACGATCAGAGACAGAAGCATGAAATATCCTCCTTTGCGGGGCCTGTGTTTTCTATCCGCATCACGCGCTTCGGACCGAGCGGTCCCAAGGGAACGCCGCCGGTATCATTCGTATGTATCATGCCCGATCCCCCGGCGGTCCGGCAGACCGATGACGCCGGAAATGATATAGCGGTGGCGGCCCTTCACCTCTTCATAGATCTTGCCGACATATCCGCCGATAATGCCCATGCTCAACATCACAATGGCGCCCACGATGAGTTCAATGAGAATGACCGTCGTAAATCCTTCCAGCGCACGATGTGTAAAATAGCTGACGATACTGTCCACGCCCAGGACACCCGCCAGGATCAGGAACAAAACGCCCATTCCGGTCACCAGGTGAAGCGGGGCGGTGGTAAACGAGATGATATTCGTGAACGCATATTTTATCAGCTTCCAGGTCGTCCACTTGGTCTGCCCGATCTCCCGGTCCTGCACCGCAAAGCCCACCGAAGCGGTCTTAAAGCCCACCCAGGCAGACAGAGCCCGGAAAAATGTGTTTCTCTCCGGCAGGGCCACCAGCGCGTCCACTGCCCGGCGGTCCATGAGTTTGAAATCCGACGCCCGGGACATGTCGATCTTCACCGCGGCGCTCATGAGCTTATAGAAAAGGGCTGCCATGCCTTTGTAGACCACGCTTTCATGACCGCGGTCCTCTTTTACGCCCTCGATGACCTCAAATCCGTCCTCCCAGAGCCTGTACATCTGGACAAGGGTCTCCACCGGGTGCTGCAGGTCGCAGTCCATCACGGCACAACATGCCCCCCCCGGCTGCCTCCAAACCCGCAAAAATGGCCGCTTCCTTTCCAAAATTCCGGGAAAAGCGCAGACCCCGGACCATATCCCAGTCCGCGGTGGCCTTACCGATCTCCGTCCACGTATCGTCCGTGGAGCCGTCGTCCACGAAATAGATGGATGCGGAGATATTCTCCCGGGCCATGACATCCCGGATGGCACAGGCTGTACGGCGGATGTTGCCTTCTTCATTATAAGCAGGAATGATGATAGAGAGCGTCTCTGTTTTTTCGCTTACGCCCATGTTCCTGTCCTCTTTCCGTGTAATCTTATTGATCGACGATATCGAGTCCCTGGAGGTACCGCCGGAGCATGTCGAAGGCGTGATTGGCGGCCAGCTGCCGGACCCGGGCCCGGCCGGTGCCCAGCATCAGCTGCCGGACCCAGACGTTCTCCCGGTCCGCCAGCCCCACGAACACCGTGCCCACCGGGTGGACCCCGTCTCCGTCGGGGCCTGCCAGGCCCGTGGCAGACAGGGCAAGATCGCTCCCCACGGCCCTTCGGACGCCCTTTGCCATGGCCGCCGCCACTTCCCGGGACACCGCGCCCTTTTCCGCGATCATGGCCGGGTCGATGCCAAGCAGGCCGGCCTTCACCTCGTCGCAGTATGTGACGGCGCCGCCCTTGAAGACCGCCGATGCCCCGGAAAGGGCGGTGAACCGCTCCCCGATGAGCCCGCCGGTCAGGCTCTCCGCCGTGGCGAAAGTGAGCTTCTTTTCCGTGAGCAGCTCCAGAGCCAGCGCCTCCATGCTGGGCACGTCCACGCCGTATACTTTGTCCCCCAACACAGAGCGCACATGCTCCACCACCGGCCGGCACATGGCCTCCGCCTCCGCCTCGGTCCCGGCCTTGGCGGTGACCCGGAGCATCACCTCGCCGAACTTGGCGTAGGTGGCCAGCGTTGGGTTCTGCATGTGCTCCATCTCATCCCGGAACAGGATCTCCACGGCGCTCTCGCCGATGCCGAAGACCCGTATCTGATGGGAGAAGATGACGTCCCCGGAAAGACTTTTGAGATAGGGCACGGCGCAGTTTTCAAACATGGGGATGCACTCCCGGGGCGGACCGGGCAGCATGATCACATGCACGCCGCCCTCCTCGAAAGCACAGCCCGGGGCGGTGCCCCAATCGTTGTGGAACACCGTGCAGCCCTCCGGCAGATACGCCTGCTGGAGGTTGTTGTCCGTGTATTTGTTGGAGGCATTCCGGGCGAACCACGCCTTCAGAAAATCCGCCTCCTCCTGGTGCAGGACCATCTTCCGGCCAAAGGACTCTGCCAGCACGTTCTTGGTCAGGTCGTCATAGGTGGGCCCAAGGCCGCCGGTGGTGATGATCAGGTCCGCCCGGCTCCGGGCGATGGCCACCGCCTGCGCCAGCCGCTGGGGATTATCCCCCACCACCGTGTGCCAGAACACGTTGATGCCCAGCCCCGACAGCCGGTCGGAGAGACTGGACGCGTCGGTGTTGACGGTATTGCCCAGCAGCAGCTCCGTGCCCACAGCCAATATCTCACAGTTCATAGTTGGATCACCTCCATCATATAAGACTCCCTTGTGCAAAGGGAGCTGTCGCCGCCAAAGGCGGTGACTGAGGGATCGTTACCAAGCTGAGATGTCTTCCAAGACCGGTAACGACTCCTTCGCCTCGCTTCGCTCAGCACCTCCCCTTGCACAGGGGAGGCTTTCAAAACGGTGTGCGCCTGCGGCGCCGCCTCCGTCAAAACGCGAAATTCCCGTTTACGAATACGGGCACTTCCCTCCCGTCATGGGTGGTGCCCACGATGGACAGGTCCTCCGTGCCCACCATGAAATCCACATGGTTGATGGACTGGTTGAGGCCCGCGGCCTTTTGCTGCGCCTCGTCCATGTCCGCCCCGCCTTTCACGCAGGTGGGGTAGGAGGAGCCGAAGGCCAGGTGACAGGAGGCGTTCTCATCGAACAGGGTCTCGTAAAACAAGATACCCTTGTTCCGGATGGGGCTGTCATAGGGTACCAGGGCCGCCTCCCCCAGGTAATGGGAGCCCTCGTCCAGGTCGATGGACCGGCGCAGGATCTCCTCCCCCTCCGCCGCGTGCACGTCCACGATGCGCCCGCCCTGGAAGTCCAGATAAAAGTCCTTCACCAGGTTCCCGTCCAGGGCCAGGGGCAGGGCGGCATATGCCCGTCCGTTGACCCCATCCCACTTGGGGGCGGTGAATATCTCCTCCGTGGGCATGTTGGCCACGAACTCGACGCCTCCGGCGCTCTTTTCGCTGCCCCCCTGCCAGACATGGTTTTCCGGCAGCTGCACCGTCAGGTCCGTGCCAAGAGAGTTGGTGTAGCGCAGGCTCTTGAAGTTGTAGCCGTTCAGCGCCTCGCACCGGCGGGCCATGGCAGCGATGTGCTCCTGCCAGCGCTCCACGGCCTTGCCGTCCCCGGTAATGCGGCAAACGGAAAAGATGGCGTCCCAGAGCTTGTCCATGGCCTCGGTCTCCGGAAAGTCCGGAAAGACCTTTTTCGCCCAGGACGGGACGGGGTGGGCGCCCAGGGACCACTGGAATTTACTGGCGTCCAGGGCGTCGGCATACTCCCGGACGGCATTTCCGGCCGCCCGGCGGTAGGCCTGCATCCGGGCGGGGTCCACGCCCTTCAAAAGCTCCGGGTCGGAGCCCAGGATGGCCAGGTCCACCGCGCCCCGGTCCAGATACCAGTCCATCTGAGCCTTCTTGTAGGCGGGGAAGTCGGAAAAGATGTCCTCTGCCCCCCGGAGGAATTTCTGCCGGAAGACGAAGTCGTCATCCCACTCTAGCACCACTTCCCGGGCGCCCCGGTCGTAGCAGGCCTCCGCGCACAGCCGGGCCAGGGGCGCGCAGTCCACCTCGGACCGCAAACGCACCGTCTGTCCGGGCTGCACGTTCACGCCGATCTCCACCAGCAGATGGGCGTACTCGTTCAGCTTTGCGTCAAAATTCTCGACCATATCATCAAGCCTTTCTCAGTATCCGATCTTCACGAACTCTATCCCCGCCAGGGCCTCGGCCACCAGGGGCTCCACGTCCAGGTCCTTTTCCGCCTCCCGGACCTTCCGGAGCTTGGGGTGGGTGCAGGGATGCCGGGGGGTGAATACGGTGCAGCAGTCCTCATAGGGCAGGATGGAGGTCTCAAAGGTGCCGATGCGCCGGGCGATGGAGATGACCTCCGCCTTGTCCATGCCCACCAGGGGCCGCAGCACAGGCACATCCGCGCAGTCCTCTGTGGCGGCCATGGCCTCCATGGTCTGGCTGGCCACCTGGCCCAGGCTCTCCCCGGTGATGAGGGCCCCGCAGTTATTATCCGCCGCCACGGCCGAGGCGATGCGCATCATCATGCGGCGCATGATGATGGTGAAATAGTCCTCCGGGCACTTGGCCCGTATCTCCTCCTGGATGTGGGTGAAGGGCACCACCTGCACGTTCATCCGGCCGCACCAGGGCACCAGCAGCTTTGCCAGGTCCAGCACCTTTTCCTTGGCCAGCTCCGAGGTGTAGGGGAAGGAGAAGAAGTGGACCGGGATGATGCGCATGCCCCGCTTGGCCATCATCCAGGTGGACACGGGGCTGTCGATGCCCCCGGAGAGAAGGCTCACGGCAGACCCCGCCGTGCCCACCGGCAGACCGCCCGCCCCGGGCACAGGGGCGCCGTGGATATAGGCGGCCCGGTCCCGGACCTCCAGATGGACCGTGAGCTCTGGTGTGTGCATGTCGGCGGTCAGGTGGGGAAACGCGTCGTGCAGCTGGCCGCCCACATACTGGCTCAGCTGGACACTGGTCAGAGGAAAGCCCTTGTCCCCCCGGCGGGACTCCACCTTGAAGCTCTTCGCCGCCAGCAGGTCCTCCCGCAGGTATTCCGCCGCCTTCGCCGCAATGGCAGCCGGGTCTTTCTCACAGGCGGCGGCCCGGGTCATGGTCATGATGCCAAAGACCTTTCCCAGGGCCTCGAAGGCCCCGTCCGTGTCGCAGTCCCCGCTCTGGGGTTCCACATAGATGACGGACTGGTTGGCCGTGACGGCAAAGGGGCCGAAGCGCTTCAGGCGCCGGCGGATGTTGCTGGTGAGTTTTTGTTCAAAGGAGCGCTTGTTGAGGCCCTTCAGGACCACTTCGCCCTCCTTCAGCAGGATCATATCGGTCATAGGTCAAAACTCTCGTTTCAGTCAGTTGGTAAGTTGAAAGGTGCGATACTGTATCGCCTCGGCCAGGTGCGCGGCGCGGATATGGCCGCTGCCGTCCAGGTCCGCGATGGTCCGGGCCACCCGCAGGATGCGGTCATAGCTCCGGGCGGTGAGGCCCAGGGCCTCGTAAGCGCCCTTCATCAGGGCAGAGCCTTCCGGGTCCAGGGCGCAGTATTTCTCCATGGCAGCCGGGTCCATTCGGGCGTTCTCCAGGACGCCCGTGCCCGCGAACCGCTCCCGCTGGGCGGCCCGGGCTCTGTCCACCCGCGCCTTGATGGCGGCGGAGCTCTCCCCGCCCGGCCGGGCCTCCAGCTCCTCATACTCCAGGGCCGGGACTTCCACGGTGATGTCGATCCGATCCAGCAGCGGGCCGGATATCTTCCCCTGGTAGTCCCGGACGGACTTCTCCGAACAGCGGCACCGGCCAGAGGGGTGGCCGTACCAGCCGCAGCGGCAGGGATTCATGGCGCACACCAGCATGAACCGGCTGGGATAGGTGACCGAGCCGCTGGCCCGGGAGGCCGTGACCTCTCCCTCCTCCAGGGGCTGGCGGAGAAGGTCGATCACATCCCGGTGGAATTCCGGCAGCTCATCCAGGAACAGCACCCCGTTGTGGGCCAGGCTCATCTCCCCCGGCTTCAGGTCCGCGCCGCCGGACAGGGCCTGGCGGGAGGCGGTCTGGTTGGGGGCCCGGAAGGGCCGCCGGGCCACGATGGGACTGTCCGCGCCGGTGAGGCCCGCCACAGACCAGATGGCCGTGGACAAGAGCGCCTCCTCCCGGCTCATGTCCGGCAGGATGCCGGGCAGGCGCTTGGCCAGCATGCTCTTGCCCGCTCCCGGCGGGCCGATCATGAGCACATTGTGTCCGCCGGCGGCGGCCACCTCCAGCGCCCGCTTCACATTCTCCTGGCCCTTGACCTCCGCAAAGTCCGGCACAGGCGCCGCGCCGGGGTCGATGACGCCGGGGTCCGCAGGAGCCATGGCCGTCTCCCCGGCGAGGAACGCGGCAAGCTGACGGACATCGTCCACGGGATAGACCTCCACCCCTTGGGCAAAGGCGGCCTCCGCGGCGTTGTCCCTCGGCACGAACAGCCGCTGGGCCCCGGACCGCTCTGCCGCGAGAGCCATGGGAAGTGCCCCGGAGACAGGCCGGAGCTGTCCCGTCAGGGACAGCTCGCCGAAAAACATATCCGTGTCCCGGGACGGCTTCACCTGCCCGGTGGCAGTCAGGATGCCCAGCAGCACCGGCAGGTCATAGACCGTGCCGGCTTTTTTGGTGTCCGCCGGGGCCAGATTGACCGTGATGCGGCTGACCGGGAAGTCCCAGCCGTTCTGCTTGATGGCGGCCCGGACCCGGTCGGCGGCCTCCTTCACAGCGGCGTCCGGCAGCCCGACCATGTCCAGCCGGGGAAGCCCGGAGGTGACGGACACCTCCAGCTCCACCTCGTACCCGCCTATTCCTTTGATGCCAAGGGAACGGATGCGTGCATACATGGCTGGACACTTCCTTTCTTTTTAAAGGCCCCCTTGTGTAAAGGGGGCTGTCAGCACCTTTGGTGCTGACTGGGGGATTGATTCTTGGGACGGGCTCATTAGACGCAGCCCTCTATCGAATCAACCCCTCCGAGCGCCGTAAACAGCGCCCACCTCCCCTTTCACAGGGGAGGCTCCGAATGGAGCGCCTATGGCGCGGGACGGTTATTCCTCCACGCCCGCTATCTGGATGTGCAGCTCGTCCAGCTGCTTCTGCTCCACAGCGGAAGGGGCGTCCATCATCAGGTCCTGGGCGTTCTTGTTCATGGGGAAGGGGATGATCTCCCGGATGGACGCCTCGCCCGCCAGGAGCATCACCATCCGGTCCACGCCGGGGGCGATGCCCGCGTGGGGGGGCGCGCCATAGCAGAAGGCGTTGTACATGGCCGGGAACTTGGCCTTCACGTCGGCCTCTCCCAGGCCCACCATCTCAAATGCCTTGACCATGATGTCGGGGTCATGGTTCCGGACCGCGCCGGAGGAGAGCTCCACGCCGTTGCACACCAAGTCGTACTGGTAGGCGTAGATATCCAGGGGGTCCACCTCCCCCCGCTCGGCCTTTTCCAGGATCTCCAGGCCCCCGTTGGGCATGGAGAAGGGGTTGTGGCAAAACTCCAGCTGGCCGGACTCCTCCCCGATCTCGAACATGGGGAAATCCACGATCCAGCAGAACTCATACCGCTTCTCGTCCATATGGCCGGGGACCGCCGCCCCCAGCATCTTCACCGCCACGCCGGCGGTCTTCCGGGCGGCGTCGCGTGTGCCGGCGGCGATGATGCCCAGGCTCCCGGGGACAAGGCCCAGGGCCTTGAGCTCCTCCTCATGGCCGGTGAGGAACTTGGCCACGCCGCCCACCAGGGCGCCATTTTCATCCATGCGCACCCAGTAGGGCTTCTGCCCCGCCTGGACGGCGATGTCGTCGCAGAGCTTGTCGATCTGCTTGCGGGTCAGGGCCGAGCCGGTGCAGGGCACGATCTTCACGGCGGCAGCCTGCTCGAAGGGGGCGAACCCCTCCGCGGCCTTGGCCAGGGCGGTCATGTCCTTCACGGTCAGGTCAATGCGCAGGTCCGGCTTGTCGGTGCCATAGGTCTCCATGGCGTCGTTGAAGCGGATGCGCCGGAAGGGGGCTTTCGACGCGATATCATACGTACCGTACTTGGCAAAGATGGGCGGCAGCACGTCCTCGATGACGGCGAACACGTCCTCCTGGCTGGCGAAGGCCATCTCCATATCCAGCTGATAGAACTCGCCGGGGGACCGGTCGCCCCGGGCGTCCTCGTCCCGGAAGCAAGGGGCGATCTGGAAATACCGGTCAAAGCCGGAGGTCATGAGAAGCTGCTTGAACTGCTGGGGGGCCTGGGGCAGGGCATAGAACTTGCCGGGATGCTTCCGGGCGGGCACCAGGTAATCCCGGGCGCCCTCCGGGCTGGAGGCCGTCAGGATGGGGGTGGTGATCTCCAGAAAGTCATGGGCCAGCATGGCGCTGCGCAGGGCCGCCACCACGTTGCAGCGGAGGATGATGTTCTTCTTCACCACCGGGTTCCTCAGGTCCAGATACCGGTGCTTCAGGCGCAGGGACTCGTCCGCCTCCCGGCTGCGGTTGATCTCGAAGGGCAGCTCGCCGTAGTGGCAGCGGCCCAGCACCTCCACCTTCTCCGGGACGATCTCGATCTCACCGGTGGGCAGCTTGGGATTTTTGCTGTCCCGCTCCCGGACCGTGCCCTCCACGGAGACGGTGCTCTCCTTGGTGATGGACCGGAACGTCTTCACCATGTCCTCGGTCTCGGCTACCACCTGGGTGGTGCCATAGAAGTCCCGGATGACCACAAAGGCCAGGGAGGCGCCTACCTCCCGGACATTCTCCATCCAGCCGACGATCTTCACCTGCTTCCCGGCGTCGGACAGCCGGAGCTCATTGCAGGTATGGGTGCGCATCTGTGTCATGTTTCCTTCTCCTTCACCGGCTTCACCGGTACATTCAAACTCTCTTTGATCCTGGCGGCGGCCTCTGCCACAGATACCGTCACCTGGCCGCCCGCCCGCAGGTCTTTCAGGCCCACGGTGCCGTTGGCGGCCTCGTCCTCCCCCACCACCACGGCATAGGGGACGGCAAGCTTGTCCGCGTAGGCAAATTTGGCCTTGACCTTTTTCCGCTCCGTGTACACCTGGGTCCGCACGCCCGCATCCCGCAGGGCGGCGGCACACCGGACGGCGTAGTCCAGTTCGGCCCCCAGGGGGATCACCAGCGCGTCGCAGGGGGCGGCGGGCACCGTCTCGTTCAGAAGTCCCTGCTCCTGCAGGATATAGAAAAGCCGCGTCACGCCGATGGAGATGCCCACCCCGGGCAGCTTCTTGTCGGTGTAATACCCGGCCAGGTCGTCGTACCGCCCGCCGGAGCAGACCGAGCCCACCTCCGGGTAGTCCAGCAGCTGAGTCTCATACACCGTGCCGGTGTAGTAGTCCAGCCCCCGGGCAATGGTCAGGTCAACGCACCACTTGCCGTCCGGCACCCCCAGGCCCGGCAACAGCGCCGTCACGGCCTTCAGCTCCGCCAGCCCCTCATCCAGCGCCGGGCACTTCCCGGCCAGGGCCTCCAGCGTGGCCATGGGGTCCGGAGAGGACAGGATGTCCAGAAGCTCCGCGGCCTTTTCCGCGCCCATGCCAAGCTCCGTCAGGATCCCGGCCACCTTCTCCCGACCGATCTTCTCCAGTTTGTCCACGGCGGTCATCACCGCGGCCGCCCGGTCTCCCACGCCCAGATATTCAAATAGGCCGTTGAGGACTTTTCGGTTGTTTATGCGGATGCGAAACCGCTCCAGCCCCAGTCGGCGGAACACCTCGCAGATGACCGCGGGCATCTCCGCGTCATTGGCGATGTCCAGAGCCCCGTCGCCGATCACGTCGATGTCCGCCTGGTAAAACTCCCGGAACCGGCCCCGCTGGGCCCGCTCCCCCCGGTAGACCTTGCCGATCTGGTACCGGCGGAAGGGAAAGGCCAGCTGGCCATAGTTCATGGCCACATACTTGGCCAGAGGGACCGTGAGGTCGAACCGCAGGGCCAGGTCGCTGTCGCCCTTGGTAAAGCGATATATCTGTTTTTCCGTCTCGCCGCCGCCCTTGGCCAGCAGCACCTCCGCCGCTTCCACGGCAGGGGTGTCGATGGCGGCAAAGCCGTACAGGGCATAGGTCTGGCGCAGCACGTCCAGCACCGCGTCCATCCGGGCCTGTTTCGGCGGCAAAAGCTCCATGAACCCGGACAGGGTCCGGGGTTTGATCCGTTCCATATAAAAATGCTCCTCATTGAGACGGCAGCCGGGACTCGGCTGCCGCCAGCGTTTTATCTCTTTTTCGTTTTCGGGTTGACGATGTCGCGCCAGGCGAAGTCGCCCCGGCGCAGCCCCTGGACCAGCACCTCCGCCGTGGCCACATTGGAGGCAAAGGGGATATTGTGGGTGGCGCAGAGAAGCGAGATCTCGTTGACAGGGCCGAACAGCTCCGGGTGATAGGGGTCGGCAAAGAACATGACCAGGTCGATCTCGTTGTAGGCGATGCGGGCTCCGATCTGCTGTACGCCCCCCTGGGCGGCGCTCATATACAGCTCGATGGGCAGGCCCGTGGCCTCGCTCACCAGCTTTCCGGTGGCGTTGGTGGCGACGATGTTGTGCTCCGCCAGGATGCTGCAATAGGCGATGCAGAACTGCACCATCAACTCCTTTTTTCCGTCGTGTGCCATCAGTGCGATATTCATGAAGGTTCCTCCTAGCCGGTGTGGCGTATAGTTTACATGTTATGGCATGCCGCGTTTTCAGCGCAGCAAGGTGAGTTCGTCCTCGGTGTTCTGGGTGCTGACCTTGAAGTCAAAGTAATACTGGAGCATGTCCCGGGCCATGACGCCCAGGTTGGCGCCCTTGGAGCCGTTCTCGATGGCCACGGCCACGGCGATCTCCGGCTTCTGGTAAGGGGCAAAGCAGATGAAGAAGGCGTCGTTGGTGCTGCTGCCGGTCTCGGTGGTGCCCGTCTTGGCGGCCACCTCATATTCAAAGCCCACAAAGGGTTCCCAGGCAGTGCCCCAGCGGTTGGTGACGGCGCCCCGCATGCCCTCATGGATCAGGTCCCAGGTGAGCTGGCCGGTCTTCACCTCGTTTATGACCTCCGGCTCCCGCTCGTAGACGCTCTCGGAGTAGTCATAGCTGGAGGCGGATTTCAAAAGGGAACAGCTGTATGTGGTGCCGCCGTTGGCGATGGCGGCGGCATAGCGGCCCAGCTGCAGGGGCGTGATGCCGGTCAGGCCCTGGCCGATGGAGGCCAGCAGCGTGTCGGCGGCATACCACGCCTGGTCCCGGGTGCCCTCATAGAGCTGCGCCTTATACGCCGGGGAGGCCACACGGCCGGTGGCCTCGGCCAGTTCGATGCCGGTGGGCTCGCCCAGTCCCAGCAGCTTGGCGTATTTGTCGATGTTGTCGATGCCGATGGTGTCGCCCACGGTAAAGAAGAAGAAGTTGCAGCTGTAGGTCAGCGCCTCGCTGACCGTCAGGCTCCCATGGGGCCCGCCGGTACAGCCGGGAGCGTAGCCGTCGTTGATATACTTGGTGAAGATCGTGGTGCAGTTGATGGTGGTGTCCTTGTTGAGAAAGCCCGTATCGATGCCCGCCACGGCCATGCACGGCTTCCAGGTGGAGCCGGGCGAGTAGAGGCCCGACAGCACCCGGTTCACCAGGGGGTTGTTCTCCTCCTCCAGGAGGGTGTTGTAGTCGTCCCAATAGGTCTCCAGGTTGAAGGAGGGATAGCTGGCCATGGCCAGCGGCTCGCCGGAGTTCACGTCGATGGCCACGATGGCCCCGCCGGTGATCAGCTCCCGTATCTCCTCCGGCTTGTGGAGCTGGCGGTAATACTCGTTGTCCAACTCGGTCTGGGTGTTGGTGGTCTCGATGTAGTTTGCCAGGGTGGACTCGGCGGCGGCCTGGAGCTTGATGTCCAGGGTCAGGTAGAGGTTGTTGCCGGGCTTCGGCGTTTTGGTATAGGTGGTGCTGGTGATGACGCCGTCACTGGTACGGGTGATCTCCGCCTCCCCGTCCACGCCGTGGAGGTACTCCTCAAAGGCGGCCTCTACGCCAGACTGGCCCACGATGGCGTTCAGGGGGTAATCCTTGTCCTTATAGACCTCATACTGCTCCGCGCTCATGGCGCCGGTATAGCCCAGGATATGAGGGGCATAGGTGGTGTTATACTCCCGCAGATAGCTGACCTGGACCTCGAAACCGGGCAGGTCCGCCTCCATGAGGGAGGTGATGGTGTTGATGGACACGTCCTGGGCAAAAATGTAGTCGGAGGTGGGGATGACCCAGCGCACGTTCACGCAGTAACGGACGCCGGCGATGACCCGCATGTCCTCGGCGGAGTAGTTGCCGTCGATGCTGTAGCGGGAGCGCATCTTGGCCATGACCTCCACGGCGGAGGCGTCCGGGTCCAGATTGTTGGCAGCCAGCCAGGCATTCAGCAGCAGCGCCTGGGTGGAGGACATGTCCGTGAATTCCCAGGGGGGCGTCATGGTGATGGGCAGTTCATCGTTGTAGTGGTCGCCGTTCTCCTCGATGATGGTGCACATCTGCAGGATGATCTCGTTGGCCTCGGCGATGGAGATGTCATCGTTCATGAGCAGCTCGTCGTCCTTGATGAGCAGGTTGTTGCAGTTGCGGTTGGACACCAAAAGCCGGCCATACCGGTCCATGATGTTGCCACGGGCGGCGATCACGTCCTCATGGGAGACGATGGAGTTGACAGACTCATTGTAGGCCTGAGTGCCCTTGACGATCTGCAGGTCGTACAGCTTAACGAAAAACACGGTCAGCACAGCGGCGACAAAGACGCCCAGGAATACCAGCCGGCCTGTACTAATCAGCTTTCTCATGCATTTGCCTTTCTGCGGGATAAGCGCTTAGGCGCCGTCCATCAATGCCCCATGGGCTTGGCGGCGATGAGCTTGCAGGGAAAATAGACGGGCACGGACCACACAAGGCTCCAGGCCGTCTGGAGAAGGCCCGTGCGGGCCACGATCCACACATACCGGCCATGGAAGTACGCCGCCCGGAAGGCGGACGCGTCGGAGCCGGACAGAAACAGTGTGCGGAACATCTGGCAGAAGGCGATCACCGCCAGGGCCAGAAATACCATGACCAGGTAGGATACGATGCCCTTTTGCAGCATGTACTTGCCCAGTACGCCGATGAAAAATCCCAGGGCCGGCAGGAGAATGGTGAACAGCACCACGTGGTCCGTATAGCCCATATCGGCAAAGTACCCGGCGGCCAGGCCCACGAAACCGCCCCAGACGCCGCCCTCGAACAGGCCCACCGCCACCACAGCCGCCGGCACCATCATGGCGCGGACGCCGAAAAGGGGGATCTGCGAGACGATCATATTCTGGAGCACCAGCACCGCACCCAGCAGCAGGCCGTACACGATGGCCCGCCGGAGCTTGCTGAGGTCGATCAGATCAAGAAGCATGGCCTGTCACTCCTGCATGGTGAAGTCGGTGATCACAAACACCTGGCTCAGACTGCCCAGGTCACAGGCGGGCTCCACCACGCCGTACAGCGTCTGGCCGTTGCCCTCGCTGAGCACCGAGTTGATGTAGCCGATGATGAGCCCCTGGGGGATGGAGCCGCGGCCGGAAGTCAGCACGGCCTCGCCCTCCACCAGCTGGGCGTTCTCAGACAGATACGTCAGCCGCAGGAAGCCCTCCTGCATCAGGGCAAAATCGCCCACGCACATGCCCACGGCGCCGGCCTCGCCCACCAGCGCGCCCACGTCGATGGCCGAGTCGATGACCGTACGCACCGTGCACCAGGTGTCGCCCAGTTCGATGACCTGGCCCACCAGCGCGCCGTACTCGGTGATGACGCAGTCGCCCACCTCAAAGGCGTTGGTGGCGTTGTTCTCGCCCTTGGAAAGCCGGAACGTGCTCTCCCAGTTGGAGCTGGACCACTCGGTGATCTTCGCGGACTCTATCACGTAATCCGTGTGCTTCTCCGCAAAATTCAGCAGGCCCCGGAGCCGTTCGTTCTCCTCCTTGTACTGGGAGGCGTCGATGGCCGCCTGCTGGGCCTCGGCCAGCTGGGCCCGGAGGGAGTTGTTCTCCGCCACCAGTTGGTCATACTTGTAAATGTAACCGTAAATGCCCTCGATCCACTCCACGGCGGAAGATGCGGCCTGGCCCACCGGGCTGGAGATGGCGCCGGAGATGTTGGCCAGAAAGCCCGCCTTTCCCCCCAGAAGAGCCGTAGCCAGGCTCACCACCAGGACCACGGCGATGACGGCTGCGCCTACGCGCGCGCCGTATTTTCTGATGTATTCCTTCAATGCAGCGTAACTCCCAGTTTTTCAAGCATTGTTCCCAGCCGGCACAGCGGCAGGCCCACCACGTTGAAATAGTCGCCGTCGATGCGCTCCACATACAGGCTGGCCCGGCCCTGGTAGCCATAGGCCCCGGCCTTGTCCAGGGGCTCTCCCGTCGCCGTGTAAGAGGCGATCTCCGCCTCGGTCATGGGCCGGAAGAAGACCCGCGTCCTTTCCCAAACGCTCTCCATCTCCCCCCCGGCGATCACCGTGACGCCGGTATAGACCCGGTGCTCCCGGCCGGAGAGCAGCCGGAGCATCCGCTTGGCGTCGGCCTCGTCCCGGGGTTTGCCCAAGATCTCGCCGTCTATCTCCACCACCGTGTCCGCGCCGATGACCACCGCGTCCGGGTATGTCCCGGCCACCTCCCGGGCCTTGGCCTCGGACAGGGCCCGGGCCGTCTCGCCGGCGTCCGCCCCGGGAGGCGGCGTCTCCGGCCCCGCGGCGGGCACCACCGAAAAGGGCAGTCCCAAATGGCCCATCAGCTCCCGCCGCCGGGGCGAGGCAGAGGCCAGGATCAGCTTCATAGCGCTCCTTTCTGATAGGCGCCCCGGCTGGCATTGATGGGCAGATAGTCGTTCCTGCCCTTATACCGGGCCGTGATCTGGACGCATTCCCGGGGGCTCTCCGTGGTGAACAGCAGCCGCAGCCCCCACAGGCCCACGCCGGTATATGTCTCCGGATGGTCGGCCAGGAACGTCTTCCGGGCGTCATAGACCGTATTCCGGCAGCCGAACTCCTTCTCCACCGGATAGACGCTGCCAAAGGCGTCGCTCATGCTGGTGGGCGTGGCGCAGGAACAGCGGGCGGCGCTGTTGCGGATGATGCAGTGCTCCGTCACCATCACCGGCAGACGGCCGTAAACGACCATCTCCGTATCGGCGGACTTGATCAGCGCCCCGATCTGCCGGGCAGTCAGCTCGCCGGAGGCCGTGACGGACCGGAATCCGCCCCGGCTGAGGAACTTCAGCGTCCAGGAGTTGGCCACGTTCAGGCCCAGGTCTCCCCGCAGCTCCATCCCCGCCTGACGTACCGACGGCAGGAGCCCCAGGTTGTTGATGAGGGCCTGTCCGATCCCCCGGGCCCGCAGCGCGGCCAGAAGCTCCCGCAGCACCGGGCTCTCCGCCTCGGAGATCACCCGGGGCAGCGCGGCCACGATCTGGGTCCCGCGCTCCAGGAAGGGCGCCGTCGCCCCGCCGCCGGCGGCCAGTATCTCCGCCGGGACATATAAGTAATCCGGGTCCATCGCGGCCAGCTCCGGCGTGATCTGTTCCGGGCGGGTCACCTGGATGATCAGCTTCGGCGGCCCCTCCGGCTGCCGGTCCTCCGGCTTGGGCGGCAGGGTCCCCTCCGTCACGGCCCGGTGCTCCCGGGCCTTGTCCGCGATCTGATTGAGCAGTTCCCGGCGGGCCTCTTCGATCGCCTCGTCCGGATAGTCCAGGTTCGGCTCGATGGCGCAGTTGACCCCGGTGCAGTTGAAGGGAGTCCCGCCGGTCCGGTACAGGATCTCCCGCACCCGGTCGCCGGACACGCCCTGCCGGCCCAGGTCGATGGGCTCATAGCCCTTGAACGCCGCGTGATTGCCCCGGCCGTCTTCCGCCGCGAACAGGGCGGGCTGGCCCGGTTTCATCACGACGTAAAACTTCACCGGCACCCGGCGCAGCTCCCCGCTCATGTAATTCTTGCGGATATCGGAGAAGAACCGGGAAGGGGTGCGGTCGGCCTCCGGCGCCGGGGCAAACATCCCCGGTCCGGCCTCGCCGGTATAATAGCCATCGGACAGGCCGGTGGCGGAAAAGGCATAAAGAAGGTCGTGTTTTTCCTCCTCTGTGGGGAGGACCTTCTCCCGAATGGCGTGAGAATACAGCTTTGTGGCGTATGCCACATACTCCGGCTTCCGGCTCCGCCCCTCGATGACGGCAGCCGTCACCCCCATGGTCTCCAGGGCCTCCAGGTGGTCCATGAGATACACATCCGCCATGGAGAGAGGGTGTTCGTCCATCCGGCCTCCCAGGGAGAACCGGCCCCGGCAGGGCTCGGTACAGCGCATACAGTTGTCGCTGTTGTGCTCATGGGCCAAAGCGCCCATATAGCACTGGCCGCTGTGGGCCACGCACACAGGGCCGTGGACATACACCGCCGTCTCGATGGGGCTCGACTTGGCGATGGAGGCGATCTGCTCCATGGTCAGCTCCGGCGCCAGGGCGACGCGGCTCAGCCCCAGGGCGGAGGCGGCCACAGCCCCCTCCAAACTGGTGACGCCCAAGCGGACATCCCCCCACAGGGGCATGTCCGGCAGCGCCCGGTGCAGCAGGTCTGTCAGCCCCACATCCCGGACGATGAGCGCGTCTGTCCCCGCCCGGGCCGCGAACTGTGCCAGCTCCAGGGCCCTGTCGATGTCCCCGTCCGTGCACAGGGCGGAAATGGACACCGCCGTCTTGCAGCCCCGCATCCGGCAATAGCGGATGCTCTGGGCCATGGCGTCCCGGTCAAATTCATGTTCGTGGCTGCCGAGCGCGGTGAGCCGCTCTGCCATATATACTGTGTCTGCCCCGTTCTGCACGGCGGCGATGACCGCCTCCATGCTTCCCGCAGGCGCCAGAAGCTCCAGCATAATCTCCTCGCAGTGGCCGCCGTACCGGCGGTCCCGATACCCCGCTTTTAAAAAACCGTATAATCCATTACATTATAAACAATAACTCTCCATAAAACAAGAGTAAATCCCATTTTCTGGCGGCACAAGCAAAAACTGCCGCCTCACCCCCGGAGCGCCCGCAGCCCCTCCAGCACGGAATAGGGCACCCACAGGCTGCCGTGGATGCCGGACCCCATGCGGATGTCCGGTTTCCGGCTGCCGTGAAAGTCGCTGCCGCCGGACACCCCGAGCCCCAGCCGGGCCGCGGTCCGGCACAGCGCCTCCTGTTCCGCGGGGGAGTATTTGGAATAATACGCCTCCAGGGCCTGGCACCCCGCCTCCCGGGCGGCCAGCAAAAATCCCTCCAGGGCCTCGCCTTCAAAGCCGTATTGGAGCGGATGGGCCGCCACGGCGACGCCGCCGGAACCCCGAATGGCCTGGGCCGCCTGGCGCAGGGTCATCCGCTCCCGGGCCCGGTAGTAGGGCCGCCCCTTGTTCAGCCAGCGGCGGAAAGCGTCCTCCACCGAGTCCGCGTATCCATGGCGCATCAGCCATGCGGCGATGTGGGGCCGGCCCAGTACCGCGTCCGGGTCCTCCGCCCGCAGGGCGCCCAGGGAGATCGGGAAACCGTCCGCCACCATGGCGGCGACGATCTGTTCGTTGCGGACGTCCCGGCGGCTCACAGACCAGTCCAGGGCCATCCGCAGCCACGCCGCCGACGGGTCGATGAAGTAGCCCAGAATGTGCACGCTGCGGCCCTGATAGTCTGCGGCCAGCTCGATCCCCGGGATGACCTCCACCCCCAGCGAGCCACCCGCCACCATGGCCTCCATAACGCCGGCGGTCGTGTCGTGGTCCGTGATGGCCACGGCCGCCAGGCCCAGCGCATGGGCCTGCTCCACCGTCTGGCAGGGCGTCAGCGTCCCGTCCGAGGCCGTGGTGTGTATGTGCAGGTCGATGTTCTTTTCCATGGTATCGCCCTCCTTGTATTATAGAGTAGTAGTTATTAGTGACCCTCTCCAAGGTCATGTGCTACACTGGAAGGGATGCT
>CANRNU010000025.1 GCA_947632005.1 uncultured Oscillospiraceae bacterium
ATGACCTTTTTCGACCTGCTGCAAAACGTGTTCGCCGCCCGGCACCCCACCAGCTACGCCAAGCTGTGGAAGGCGGGACGGGTGGCCGGGATGCTGTGCCGCTGGGCCGTGGAGGACTGCCCGGAAAAGCTGGCCGGCCTCCCGGGCTGCGCCGGCCCGGCGGAGGTGAGCGCCCGGCGGGAAGAGCTCATCCGCTTCGCCGACCGGGCCGGACGGCTCTATGACGCGGGGATGATCCACTGCTTCAACCTGGTGCTGCTGTCCTGCCGGGGGCTTTTCGAGGAGGAATACGCCCTCATCCAGCTGCACACCTACTGCGGGGCCCAGCTCCTGGCGGAGCACCCCTCCACCGCCGCCTTCGCGGACGTGGCCCACGGCCACCACTGCCACTTCGACGAGAAGGGCGGCTATCCCCTGGGCTTCTCCCTGCACAGGTCCCCTGTCCGGGCCATGATCCACATCATCGCCGTGGCCGACGCTCTCACCACCGGCACCGATGAGGTGGGCAGCCGCTACCGGGCCCCCAAGCCCTTCCAGGAGGTCCTCCGGGAGCTCCGGGACGGCGCCGGGACACAGTACGCCCCCTTCGTGGTGGACCTGCTGAAGGCCCCCGCCCGGCAGGAGGAGCTGGAAGCGGCCCTGGCCCGCTGGACGCCGGAGGCATACCGGGCCCTGTATGACCGCCGGGCGGAGTTGGCCGACATCGTATAAAAACCGCATACAAGACAGCAAGGCGCGGCAAGATGCTTGCCGCGCCTCGTCTATTGAGAGGAAAAGGTATATGTTACGGATAGCCGTGGGTACGGACATTTTTCAGCACGACGTTGAACCCCTCGGGGCTCAGGTGGATGCCGTCGCCGTTGCAATACTCCTCCCGGAGGTCCCCGTTTTCATCCATCAGCACGTCGTGGGTGTTCAGATACCGGGTCCCCGTCTCCTCGGCCACCGCCTCGATCCAGCCGTTGGCGGTGTTGATGGGGTCGTTGCCGATGGTGGAGGGGACCTGCGCGTCGATCACGGGATAGATGGAGTGGCAGATGATCTTCGTGTCGGGGCTGACCTCCTGGACCGCGTGGATAAGGCCCTCGTAATAGCCTTTGAACTCATCCTCGTCCAAAAAGGCTATGCCGTTGAGCCCCAGGGTGATCAGCAGGTATTCCGGCTGGCGGCGGGCGGCGGCGTCGGCGATGGACAGGGAGCTGACCTCCCCCTGCTCGTCGTGATATTCTATGGTCTCCACCGCCCAGTTGTTGATGGTGAGGGTGCCGCTGGCCGGGGTCCAGATCTGGGTGTGGGGCAGGACGTCATAATACGCCAGGCCATAGGTGGTGCTGTCCCCCAGGAAGACGAACCGGTCTATGTAATCCTGTCCCATGTCCTTTGTCTCGCCCAGACGGGCGGGCAGCGGTGTGGGACTGGGGCTGGGCGTGGGCGTCGGCGCAGCGGTGGGTACCGGGGTGGGCGCCTCGGCGGTCGCGGGGGGCGCCGTGACCGCGGGGGACGGACTTTGGGCGCAGCCACCCATGGTCAGCGCCATCGCCAGGAGCAGAGCCAAGGACAGGACCCTTTTCAACGCCGTCACACCCCTTCATTCGTTCTTGTTTTTCTTATTCTACACCGTTCCGTCCGTTTTTGCCATATTATTTTACACTTTTTACACCCGCTCCCGCCGGGCCCAGCTCCGGATGGCGAAGGGGACGCAGGCCAGGCCCAGCAGCACCGGGATGGTGATGGACATATACGGCAGCCAGACGCCCTTGCCGAAGATGTGGAAGAAATTCATGCGGAAGATGTCTGTGGGAGTGCCCACCATGGGGATGAACTGCATCGCGTCCTGGGTCCACATGGGCAGATAGCGGTCCAGCAGCCCCGGCACATAGATGAACGCCAGGCTCAGCACCAGGCTCAGCACGTTGTTTTTCACCAGGGCCGACATGAGCATGATGATGCCCGCGTAGCCGATGACCCCCAGGAAGGCGAAGGCCAGTTCGTACAGCTCCGCCTGGAGCATGTTCCAGGGGGCCACGGCCAGGAGCTTGATGAGCTGGATGGGCGTGTCCCATCCGTCCGTCCCCAGGTAGATGAGCTGCAGCAGCACCGTCCCGCCCGCGATCAGCACATAGAACTCCACCGCGAAGGCAAAGCCGCTGAGGACCTTGACCCGGGCCAGCTTCTTCCAGCCATACCTGGTGGTGTGCAAAAGCGGCGCGGTGCTGTTGTGCCACTCCCCGGAGAACAGAAACCCCAGCACGATGGCCAGATACGGCGCCATTCTTGACAGCATCGGCAGCGTACCTGTCAGCGTCTTTTCCCATCCCCGGGTCCACTCGTACCGCCAGGGGGTCTTCACCTGGCTGTCCATCTCCTGGAGGGTCTCCACGTCCTCGTCGGTCAGCAGGAGGTTCTGCTTAGTCATTTTCAGGGTGACCTCCAGGTCCTTCGCCCGCCGCTCATAGAAGTCGGTGAGCTTTTCCGTGTCCACATAGCGGATCAGGGGCTGGTATTGCTGGTTCTCCGGGTCCTCCAGCTCTTCGTATAAGTCGAGAGCGTTCAAAGCCACCGTCCAGTCGTACATGGACGACAGCGACGACCGGGGCTCTATGGTCTGAAAATCCTTCACCAGCTTCTGCAGCGTCTCGTCCGTCCAGTAGTCGCCGTATGTGTCCGCCCGGGCCTTGTAGGTCCGGATCATGGAATAGCCGTTGGGTTCATTGCTGTACAGGTTGGTGGGGTCGTCTCCCTCGCTGCCGAAATACGTCCACTGATAGGCCATCACGCCCGTATAGATGACGCAGTATACGAAGCACAGCAGCACGCAAAGCCATACCCTGGTGGTCCGCCACAGTCTCTTGTGTTCCAAAGCAAACAGTTCCATATTATTGCTGCGCCTCCTTTGCGCCGAAGTGGTAGAGATACGCGTCGTCCAAAATGGGCTCGCAGGGCACGGCCTCCGCCGCAGGCTTTTCGTCCGCGACGATGCGAAGCACCACCCGGTCCCCCTCGTGGCGGTAGTTGGCCACCGTCACCTGCTCCTGCCACAGCCTCGCCTTCTCCCGGGAAACGGTGAGCTCCCAGACCTTGCCCCGGACCTGCTCCGCCAGCTCCTGGACGGTGCCGTAGGCGATGAATTGCCCGTCGTCCATCACGAACACCTTATCCGCAATGGCCTCCACATCCGACACGATATGGGTGGACAGCACCACGATCTTATTCCCGGCGTACTCGGAAAGCAGGTTCCTCAAACGGACCCGCTCCTTGGGGTCCAGGCCCGACGTGGGCTCGTCCAGAATCAGTATTTGAGGGTTGTTCAAAAGCGCCTGGGCGATGCCCACCCGCTGCTTCATGCCCCCGGAGAAGGTCTTGATCTTCCTGTCCGCTACGGCGGTGAGCTCCAGCGTGTCCAGCAGCTCCTCCACCCGCTTTTTCGCCCTCTCCCGGGGGATGCCTTTGAGCGCGGCGATGTAGGCGAGGAATTCCGCGGCGGTATAGGTGGGATAATACCCGAAGTCCTGGGGCAGATACCCCAGCACGTCCCGGTAGGCCGGGCCCATGGCCACCACGTCCTTTCCGTTCAGGCGAACCTCACCGGAGGTGGGCTCCAAAATGGCGCACAGCATCCGCATGAGGGTGGTCTTCCCCGCGCCGTTGGCTCCCAGCAGGCCATAGACCCCGGGCGTCAGGACAGCGCTGACCCGGTCCACGGCGATCTTGCGGCCATAGTGCTTCGTGAGCCTATCGATCGACAATTCCATACATATTGACCTCCTTATTCGCATGGATGATATATACGATCTCTTTTGCCAAGAGAGCGGAATAGACCAGCACCGCCGCGACCCAGATGCCTAAAGCGGATGCCTCGTAAAGCCATGGGAAAAACATCGCGGTGCACCGCCAGAACAGCACCGTGCCCAGGATGATGACCATGCAGATGAGCGCGCCGCTCCTTCTGCTCCGGCGGAGGAGGGCCAGCATGGCGGTCATGCAGGTGAGGTAGGGCACCAGGCAGTAGATCACCATCCGGCCCAGGTTTTCAAACGAGTGCTGCAAACAGATCTTCATCGCCAGCAGAAACGTCAGGCACACCAGTGCGCCCCCGCCCGCCAACACCAGCCTTGCCAGGGTGAGCAGGGCCCCGGAGGTACGGGTGGCGGCCTCCAGCTCCCCGACCCGGTACTGCTGGCCCTTGAAAAAGACGGGCATGACCGCCAGGATGAACAGGGGCATGTATACGTGCAGCACATAATACCCCCTGGGCGTGGCCAGGGCCGCCAGGCAAACAGCCGCCAGCATGGCCAGCTGGGACAGCAAAATGGGGATGCCCTCAAAGTGGAACACGTCCGACAGAAAGCTCCAAAAGCTCTGCCGCTGTTCGGAAAAGGCGGCGGGCTGTCCGTGCATGACCGTGACGCAGAGATCCACCGTCTTCTTCACATGCACAGGGTCTATATCGTCCTCCCTCGTCCGGTCCAGATACGCTGTCAGACGCTTTTCAAGTTCTTCATTTCTCATGGCCGATCTCCTTCCGCATATTTCTCAGTGCGCACCGGACCCGCCCCTGGGCCGTCCATATCGTACAGCCCGCCGCCTTCGCGATGTCCAGAAATCGGAGCCGCTCTCCGAACCGGAGCAGGACGGCCTCCCGCTGCTTCGGCGGAAGGGCCTCCAGGAGACTTCGGAGCTCGTCCCGGTCCTCCACCTGCCGGAGCCCGTCCCGGGGGTCCTCCAGCCGCTCCTCATCCTCCAGGGAATACAGCAGCGCGCTTTTGCTCTCGCTGCTGCACAGCCGGCTGGCGATGGAAAACAGATATGCCCTGAACCTCCCCTCGTTCCGATAGCTGGAGATGTATCGGAACAGCCGCAGGAAGGTCTCCTGGGTCAGGTCCTCCGCCGTCTCCCGGTTCCCACAGCGATATCTGCAATAGCGAAAGACGGAAGGATAGTAGCGATGGATCAGCTCTTCCGCGGCAGTCTCATCGCCCTGTCGTATCCTGCTTATCAATTCTTCATCGCTCATAGGGCACCTGCTTTCTTGCTCTACTATGTAATACCGGGAAAACGGGCAAAAAAGGAAAAGCCGTCGAAAAAAATTTTTCCTGCGCCCTGCCGCCGGGATGAAAAATGGCATGACCCAAGGGGCCATGCCATTTTTGATATCGGATATTTTGCTGTCCCGCCGGACCCGGAGGGCGTCACTCCCTCCGCAGGGCGTCGATGGGATTCAGGTTGGCGGCCTTGACGGCCGGGAGCATACCGAAGACCACGCCGATGAGCATGGAGAACAGCACCGCCACCGCGATGGCCGGATAGCTCACCGCCGTGGGCGTCCCCATGGCGGAGGCGATGAACCTGCTGAGCCCCACGCCCGCGGCCACCCCCAGGATGCCGCCGAGACTGGTGAGGGCGGCAGCCTCCGTGAGGAACTGCCACAAAATGCGCCGCTTCCGCGCGCCGATGGCCTTTTTCAGGCCGATCTCCCGGGTGCGCTCCGTGACCGTCACCAGCATGATGTTCATCACGCCGATGCCGCCCACCAGCAGGGAGATGCCCGCGATCCACAGCAGCTGATTGTTGGTGGCGTTGGACAGCTTCTGGATGTCGGCGGCCTGGCTCATCAGGTCGTCGCTCTGATAGGAGAAGCCGCTGGAGGCGTCGGTGATCTGGCTGGCGGTGAGCAGGTCCTCCGCCTGCTGGCCAATACGGGTCATGTCGTCGGTGCTGGCGGCCTTCAGGACGGCGCCCTGGGGCTCGTCGAAGGAATAGGCGATGGGCCAGTCGGCCAGGGGGATGAACACCTTGCCGCTGGATTTGTCGGCGTACATCTCGTAGTCCCGATAGCTCTCGATCACAAAGTCACTGGAGGAGGAGCGGTCGATCACGCCGATGACGGTGAAGGGTTCGGTCTTGATCTCCAGGATCTGTCCCACCGGGTCCGCGTTGCCAAACAGGCTGGCGCTGGCGGTGGCGTCCAGAACGGCCACCTTGCGGAACCGGGAGAAGTCCGTCGCCCCAAAGCCCCGGCCCTTGGTGAGCCGGTAGCCGTTGACGGCGAAAAAGTACTGGTCCACCCCGTACAGCTCCCCGGAGAAGGCGGTGTTCTTATAGCAGACAGAGCTGTCGTAGCTGTCCACCTGCCGGCGGCAGAAGAGACTGGCCGCCACCACATTGTCAAGCTCCGCCAGCGCCTCCCGGGTCTCCTCCGTGATGGGCGTGACCCCGGCGGGCGCCCCCCGCCAGGACATGTCGTACACCGACCCGTCCTGGCTGAGCTGGACGGTGACCGCGTTGGTCCCCGCGCCGATGAGGCTCTCCTTGATCTGGTCGTTGGTGCCCTTGATGGTGGACACGATGGTGATGATGGAGGCGATGCCGATGATGATGCCCAGCATGGTCAGGAACGACCGCATCTTGTGGCCCCAGATGCCCTGAAAGGCCAGAGAGATGTTCTCAAACATTTGCTCCGCCTCCTTAATAGCCGTACAGCACGCCGATGTCCTGCTGCTGCACGGTCTTGGCGCCGGCCTTCACGCTCCGGCCATAGGGGAAGGCGATGTAATCCTTCTCCACATCCAGGCCGCCGGTGATCTCGGTGAGCTGGCCGTAGATGTTCCCGCCGGTGGTGACATAGCGCTTCTCCAGCAGGCCGTCGGCCCCGGCTGCGTATACATAGCTCCGGTTGCCCTCAGTACGGATGAACGCGTTCTGCAGATAGAAGCTGTCGCCTTTTCCCTGGTCCGCGCCGGGACTGCCGGTGGCGGAGAAGTAGATATTGACATAGTAGCCTTCCCGCAGGTTGGCGTCCTCATCCACCTCCACGGTGAAGGGGTACTTGGAGGTGTTGTTGTTGGCGCTCTGGACGTAATAGTCCGGGTACTTATCGGCGGTGGGGTAGTGAGAGATCTCCGTGATGGTGGCCTCCACCTCTTCCCCGGCCATGTAGTTGTCCACCGTGACCGTGTCGCCCACGTGCATCCGGTCCATATCGAACTCGCTCATGTAGCCGGTGATGAAGTATCCCCCGCCGCCGGAGACCCGGATCATGGGTTCGTTCTGCTCCTGGGCCTCCTCCGGGTCCAGCACGGCCTTGACCACGCCGTCGGTGGTGCACAGGACCTGGCCGTTGGACAGCTCATACTCCACCTGCTTGAGCTCCTGTTCCGCCTTTTTCAGCTGGAGCTTCAGGTCGGTGATCTTCCGCTGGGCCTCCGCCCGCATCTGGGCGATCTCCTCCGCGGAATAGTAGATGTTCGAGTCGAACCAGAAGCTGCCGCTGTCCCCGGTCTCCGCCGGCTCGCCGGCCTGGGGCACATAGCTGAGGGGCAGGACCCGGAAGGTCCACATGCGCTGCCACTCCAGCTCCTTCAGGGTGAACTGCACCTCAAAGGCCCAGCGGACCTGGCCCTGCATGGAGTTGTTCTCCCGCACCTCGAAGACCATGTAATAGGTGGCCCCCACCGGTATGGCAGAGGGGGAGGGCGAGGGCGTGGCTTCCTCCTCCGGAGGGGTCTCCTCGGGCGGCTGTTCGCTCTCCTCTTGGGCGTTCTTCTGCCCGGAGGGCTTTTTCTGCTGCTCCGTCTGCTGGCCGTTCGCGGCGCCGGAGGCCGGCGGGAAGGCGGGCGTCTCGACGCCGGCCTCCTTCAAAAGGGAGATCAGCCCCGCCATCTCTTCGGCGGACAGGGTGTCCGCGACGGTCTGTTTCTCCTTCTGGGTGAGTTCTTCGTAAAACGCCTTCAGGGCAGCGGCATCCTCCTTCAGGTCGTCGAACGCCTTCAGGATCGCCTGTGCGTCCATGCCCTCAAAGCGGTCCTTCTCGGTGGGGGCAGGGGTCTCCTCCGCGGGCGCGGGGGTGTTGCCGGCAGGCTCTGCCGTGGCCGTGGCCTCCGCAGGGGTCTCCTCCGTGGGCGCGGGGGTGTCGGTGGCCGCCTCCGAGATGGTGGCTTCCTCCCGCAGAGGGCGGAACGCCGCCGCCGGCGCCAGCAGCCGCCGGACCGCCATGGTCTGGGACATGCCGATCGGCACCGGCTCGCCGGACAGGGAAAGCGCGGCCTCCGCCGCCTCCGGGCCGGGGGAGCTGCTCCCCTCGGACGGCTCCGGCGGCGTCTGGTCCGGGTCAAGAGGGACGTCCGGCCCGGTGGTCACCTCCGGCACGTCAAAGCCGAAGGCCATATCCAGCAGGTAGTCCACCGTGCCCTCCAGGATAAACGCGTCCTCATCCCACAGGAACACGAACGGGTCATCCGCCGTGCCGCTGCCGTGCTGGAACAGGGGGACCGCGGTGGCCTCGGGGGGCTTGGGGGTGGCGGTGACCTTGGGCGGGATGTACCCGCCGCCGCCGCCGGAGCCGATCTTATAGGTGTCGATCTTCTTCAGCTCCTCCTGGGCCTGTTTCAGCTCCAGGTTCTTCTGCTCGATGTCGATCTTCTTCCGGGACAGCTCCACCTCGTCCAGTGTGGTGTCAAAGGCCAGCAGCGGGTCCCCCGCCTTCACCTTCTGCCCCTCGTGGACATAGACCTCTGTGACCGTCTGGGTCGTGCTGACATAGACCGACTGCATCTTGTCCGCCCGGACCTGGCCGCCGGTCTGGACCCGGTCATACCAGGAGTCGGCGGTGCCCAGCTGCTCTGCGGGGAACACGTTCACAGCCGTCCCGGACCGGTGGCGCAGATAGTAATAGCTGCCGCCGCCGGCGCCTCCCAGGACCAGTGCGCCGATGAGCACGGCGGCGATGATCCGTCGGGTCTTTTTGTTTTTTGGCCGGGGCGCTTTCGGCGCATCGGGGGCTTTGGCATGCCGGCCGCCGCCCGCTTCGTGCTTAGCCATCCGCGCCGCCTCCTTTCCCCTCCGGCAGCAGCACCCCGTCCAGGATGCGGCGCAGCCGGCGGGCGCGCCGGCCCACCTTGGGCTCATGGGTGATGAGCACGATGGTGGCGCCCCGGTCGTTCAGCTCGTCGAACAGGTCCATGACCTGCTGGCCGGAGACGGTGTCCAGCGCGCCGGTGGGCTCGTCGGCCAAAAGGAGCTTGGGGTTGTTGATGGTCGCCCTTGCGATGGCCACCCGCTGCTGCTGGCCGCCGGAGAGCTGGTTGGGCATGAAGTCCATCCGGTCCCCCAGCCCCACCATCTTCAGGGCCTGCTCCGCCCGGCGCAGCCGCTCGCTCTTCTTCACCCCCGCGTACAGCAGGGGCAGTGCCACGTTCTCCCGGGCCGACAGCTTGGGCAGCAGGTAAAAGCTCTGGAACACGAAGCCCAGGGTGGAGTTTCGTACATCCGCCAGGCGGTTCTCCGACGCCTTCGACACGTCCTCGCCGTTGAGGCGGTAGGTGCCGCTGGTGGGCACGTCAAGACAGCCGATGAGATTCATCAGCGTGGTCTTGCCGGACCCGGAGGGTCCCATGATGGCAAGGTAGTCCCCCTCCTCGATGGTCAGATCCACGTTTTTCAGGATCTTGACCACCTCCCGGCCCTGGGGATAGTCCTTGCATATGTTGTGCATTTCAAGAAGCATGGCCGTCTCCGCCTGTCAGGGCATCGCCGCGGCTTCCGCCGCGGGACCCGGCTCTTCCTCCTCCGCCACGGCGGAGGGGTCATATTTCTCCGTGCTCTGGCCCTCGGCCAGTCCCTCTGCGGGGAAGGCGATATAGTCCGTGGGGGCCAGGCCGTCCGTCACCTCGTAGCAGTCGGTGCCCTCGTCATACTCGCCCAGGGTGACGGAGCGCTTTTCCAGCTTTCCGCCGTCGTCCGCCCACACATATGGGTCCCCGTCGTCCTCATAGGCGATGTAATAGCTGGGAAGCATGGGGCCGGCGGGCTTTTTGTCCCCGTCGCCGGTGTCCGGCTCGATGTACACATGCTGACCCAGCATGAGCCCGTCGGTGCTCTCCAGGTCGATGTAAAACGGGTACTTGCTGGCGGTGGTCATCTCGTCGGAGTTGCTGTCGGAGATGTAATAGCTGGTCTCGTTGGTGTTCTTCACCGGGTTCTCCCAGTCGATGAGGGAGAGGGTGCCGGTCCAGGTCTGGTCGGGGTACATCCGGGAGCGGATGCGCATGGCCATGCCCTCGGAGAGGGCGTAGGCGTTCAGCTCGTTGATGGTGCCCTGGATCCGCATGCTGGTCACGTCCGTGACGGTGATAAATTCCACACCGGTATCGGCGGTGTCCTCCGCGTCAGGGTCATAGTAGCCGTAATTGTCGGTGGTGCCCTCCTCGTTGACGCTCATCACCCGGCCTGCGATGGGGGAGACCACCTCCGCGTTCTCCAAAGACGCCTCCAGGGAGGTGATCTTCCGGTCGTTGACGGAGGAATTGTACTCCGCCTCCCGGATGTCCGCCTTCCGGGAGTCGATCTGCAGGGTATAGCTGAGCTTATCGGCGTCCTTGGCCTTGGACCGCTGGTTCTCCAGCTCCTTGATCTCCGCGTTGGCCGCGGCGATGGTATTGGCGTAATTCTCCTTGTCCAGATACAGCATATCCAGGTCCAGCTGCATCTTCTCGCTGTCATAGCAGAAAAGGGGCGCGCCCGCCCGGACCATGTCCCCTTCCTCCACATAGATCTCCAGGACCGTCTTGCCGGAATCCCGCTTCACCTCGGCCGTCTCGCCGGAGACGACCATGCCCGCGTACCAGTCCGCCAGGCCCGCGGCGCCGCCGCCTGTGATCGCGGATACCGCCTCCACCGTGGCAGGATCGCTCCCGGCTGGCGAACCGCCGGAGCAGCCGCCCAGAAGGCCCAGGAGCAGTGCGCCCGCCATGGCCGCTGAGATGGTCTTTTTCATAGAGTTTCCTCCTTGTTTTTCCCGCTGTCAGACCCCGCCGGAGGGCTTGGGAAGACAGTACCGGGAGCCGTATCAATCATAAACCTTTTTATGCGGCATGACAACCTTTGGTTTCTTAATATTTCATTAATTCCCGCCGGTCCGGGCGGGCGCGGCTGGCATTGACATCGGCGGCCGGGAGCGATATACTTGCGGTTACATATGCTTGGAAAAGAGGTCTCCCCATTGAATGTCCGTTCCCTGAGAAATCCCGCGCTCCTGCTGCTCACCGCCTTTATCTGGGGCATCGCCTTCGTGGCCCAGAAGGACGGCATGGCCTATGTGGGCCCGTTCACCTTCAACAGCGTCCGCTTTCTGATCGGCGGCGTGTGCCTGACGGCGCTGCTGCCGGCACTGGATAAGGTCCGGGGCCGAAGCGGCCCGGTCCACAAAGGCAGCCGGCGCACCATCCTGCTGGGCGGCGCTGCCTGCGGCACGGCGCTGTTCGCCGCGGCCAACATCCAGCAGATCGGTATCGCCATGCAGGACGCCTCCGTGAACGTGGGCAAGGCGGGCTTTATCACCACCTGCTACTGCGCCATCGTGCCGGTGATCGGCATGTTCATGGGCAGAAAGTCCCCCCGGCAGGTGTGGTTCGGTATCGCGCTGGCGGTGGGCGGGCTGTTCTGCCTGTGTCTGATGGACAGCCTGATGGCCGGGCAGGGCCTGGATTTCGACCGGAGCGACTTGGTGCTGCTGTCCTCCTCGGTGTGCTGGGCGGCCCACATCCTGGTGGTGGACCACTTCTCCCCTCAGGCGGACGGGGTACGCATCAGCTGTATGCAGAGCTTTGTGGCCGGCGCGCTGGGGGTGCCCTTCATGTTCCTGACAGAGACGCCGGTATGGTCAGACATCCTGGCGTGCTGGCTCCCCATCGGCTACGCCGGGGTGGTGAGCACCTGCATCGGCTACACCCTGCAGATCGTGGGCCAGAACGGGGTCCATCCGGCAGCGGCAGCGATCATCATGAGCCTAGAGAGCGTATTCTCCGTGCTGGCAGGCTACGTGCTCATGCCGGAGACCGGCCTCACCGGGTGGGAGATCTTCGGCTGCGTGCTGGTGTTCGCCGCGGTGATCATCGTCCAGCTGGCGCCCCAGGAGACAGCCTCCGCCAAAGTGTGACACATACAAAAAACGCCCTCACAGCCGTGAGGGCGCTTTTGTTATGTTCAATGCTGTCACGTGTGCACATACCCGCTGGCGGTGACCTCGCTGATGGCCACGCCGCTGTACTCGCCGTTGAAGCTCCAGGTGACGGTCATAGTGCCCTCGGTCCCGGTGTCCACGTCGATGGAGGTGGAGAACAGGCTGTTGCTGGACAGGGAGTCGTCAGGAACGCTGATGCTGCTGCCGGTCACAGAGGCGGAGTAATTGCCGAAGCTGATAGAGACGGGCAGGCTCATGACGTTCAGGCTGTAGGAGTTGACGGAGCCGTTGATGTTGATCCTGGCTTTGCCGTCTCCCAGGTTCGTGGCCGTCCATGTGACGCTCATATTCAGGCCCGTACCGGTGCTGGAGGCAAAGTTCCCGCTGGACAGGGTGCTGCCGATGCTCCCCTCCGGGGGCTCTGTGGGCTCCGGGGTGGGAGGCGGCGGCTCTGTGGGGTCCGGGGCCGGAGCCTGGGTGGGCTCGGGCCTTTGCGTGGGGGAGGACTCCTGCGCGGGCTTTTGCGTGGGCGCGGAGTTGGGGTTATAAGCAGGGGGGCTGGTATAGCCCGGCGCGATAGGGGCGATGGTGTTCACAGGCGCCGCCGAACCCAGGGGAAGCGTCGCCTCCGGCGTGGCGGCAGTCTGCGTCGCGACAGGGGGAACCGCCGCTGCCGTATCCTCCCGGACCAGGCTGCGGGACAGCACGGTCTCCAGCGCGACCACAAGTCCCATGGCCGCGAGAAGAATCGCGATCTTCTGCAATTTCATATCTTCTTCCCTCCCGAGCTTCCCAAATGGACGTCCCAGGCGGCGCGGATCGTCCGCACCGGCGGTTCGATTTCACCTCTGTTTTATTATACGACTTTTTTCCTGCAAACGCAACCCGCATTTACCGCCCCATCACAAGGCGGAAATAATTGCTCTCCAGGATGCGCCTGGAAAAGACGTACCGGTCATAGACCGCCTGCCGGTTCTCCGAGACGTAGCGGTCCTGCTGCTGCGTTCCGCCGAACCGTCCGTCCGCGGGGAGAAACCGGTCGTCCGCCGCGGTATAACGGCCCGCGTCCGTCACCCAGTCGGAATAGGCGCTTCCGTACAGGCTCACCAGCGGAACAGGTCCCCCGGCGGTCCCGTCCGCCAGCACATCCCGTCCGGACAGGAAGCGGGAGTCATAGGCCGCGCCGAAGAGGTCCAGCAGCGTGGGCGTCACGTCCAGGTCCGAGCAGGGCGCCGCCACGGCGTCCGGCTCCAGGCCGGGCCCCCACAGAAACAGGCCGCCCCGCAGGGACTGGCCGCTGCCCGTGACCACGCACACCGCGGTCCGCTCTGTCAGACCCGCCTCCTCCAGCGCCTGCCACATCGCCTCCAGCGCGGCCTCTCCGTCTTCCTCGTCCAGCACGGCGCAGACAAAAAACGGCTCACTCTCCGCCAGCTCCGCCAGCCCGTCCCCGGGCGCCCCGGAGGTCCGGACCGAGGAAAAGCCCAGGGCGGCGTACACCCCATCCTGGCCGTCCGCGCCGGGGCAGGCCCGGCAGGTATATCCGCAGGCGCCCAGGCCCCGGGCCAGAGCAAAGGGAAGCAAGACGTCCTGTTCTCCCAGCAGGGCCAGGGACGTGCGGTTCTCCACGGTGGTGGGCGTCAACCCGGTCAGCAAGGCAAAGAGCCTCCCCTCCTGTCCCTGATACCAATCCGGGGCGTAATAATCCGCGAACCGGATGCCCTCCGACCACAGCTTATACAGCACCGGTGTCTGCCCGGCGCCGACGTCCCCCGGACGCCAGTCCTCCGCCAGGACCAGCAGCAGGTTCTCCCCGGCCAGAAGGCCGGTGCGGCTGTGCTTGGCCGTGGGGGTACGGGAGAGGAAATAGCGGTCCATCTCCGCGAAGTATGTCCGGCCTGCCGTCTCCGGCCTGGACGACAGGTCCCAGTCCAGTACGTTGTATGTATCGCCGTCCCATCCGGGCGCCCCCGCCATGGCCTCCGCCGCCGGCTCCGGCAGCGCGCCCCGGGCCACGATCAGCCACACCAGCGCCGCCGCCAGAAGCAGAAACAGGATCTTTCGCATCCCCCATGCTCCTCTCGTCTGTGCTGTCTATAGAATGACCCAGCACAGGGCGCGAAGACGGTCGAGACCCGTCGGCAGCCGCAAAAAAATCCCCGCCGGCGGACAGTCCTTGCAAGATAGGAACGGCTATGGTATGATGCGATTATCAATGGTATGATGCGATTATCAACAATACTACAAAAAGAAAGGTATGGACCCATGAAAAAGTTCTTTCAGGAATTCAAGGAATTCGCCACCCGTGGCAACGTGGTGGACCTGGCCGTCGGCGTCATCATCGGCGCCGCCTTCCAGAAGATCGTCACCTCCGCCGTCAACGACCTGGTGATGCCCCTCATCGGCTTCATCACCGGCAACTCCAACTTCAACGACGCCTTCTTCATCCTCCGGCTGCCGGCGGGAGTGGATGCCGCCCAGGTGACCAGCCTCGCCACCGCCACGGAACTGGGCGTGACCACCTTCAACTACGGCGCGTTCATCTCCGCGGTCATCGACTTTCTCATCATGGCCTTCGTCATCTTCCTGATGATCAAGGCCCTGAACAAGGCCAGCTCCCTGACCAAGCACAAGACAGAGCCGGAGACCCCCGCCGAGCCCGCCACCAAAGTCTGCCCCTACTGCCTGAGCGAGATCCCCTACAAGGCCGTGAAGTGCGCCCACTGCGCCAGCGACCTGACGGAAAACGTCTGAAAGAAAAATCAAAACCTCCGGCCTTGCCGGAGGTTTTGATTTATGTCTTGATCACGTCGGCACAGGCAGCCTCGGTGAACGCGATGAGCTTTTCCGGGTCCACGGCCATCTGCATCCCCCGCTGTCCGGCGCTGACGTATATCTCGTCGTACAGAAGGGCGGTCTCGTCAAAGACGGTGGGGTATTTCTTCTTCATCCCCACCGGGGAGCAGCCGCCCCGCACATAGCCGGTCAGGGGCAGCAGCTCCTTCACATGGATCATCTCCACCCGCTTGTCCCCCGCGGCTGCGGCGCATTTTTTCAGGTCCAGCTCCTGGTCCACCGGGATGCAGAACACCAGGATGCCCCGCCGCTCGCCCCGGGTCACCAGGGTCTTGAAGATCCGTTCCCGGAGGACTGGGTCGTCCGTCCCGCCGGGCCCCATCTCGTCGTAGTCGTACTGCCTGAGTTCATAGGATATCCCCGCGGCCTCTATGAGCCGCATGGCGTTGGTCTTGGCCGCGCCGCTCATTTGGCCATGACCTTCGTCCGCTCCACGGCGTCGATGACCGCATCCGCGGCGGCGGCCCGGAAGGCGGACCGCTCCAGGGTCAGGACCCCCTGGATGGTGGAGCCGCCGGGGGAGCACACCGCGTCCTTCAGCGCTCCGGGATGCCGGCCGTCCGCCCGGGCCAGGGCCGCCGCACCCTCCACCGCCGCGGCGGCGTAGGAGAGCGCCTTGGCCCGGGGCATGCCCGCGGCCACTGCCCCGTCAGACAGGGCCTCGATGAACATATAGGTGAACGCCGGGGTGCACCCACCCAGAACGCTGGCCACATCCATCAGCTGCTCCGGGCACTTGTCCCAAACGCCCGCCCCCGCCATGGCGGCGATGAGCGTCTCGGCCTGGCCGGGGTCCGTGTCCTTTTCACACCAGGCCACCAGGCCCCTGCCGATCCCCACCGGGGTGTTCGGACACAGGCGGATGACCGGCCAGGGGTGGCCCGCCAGGGCCTGGATGGCGGCGGTATCCAGCCCCGCGGCCATGGACACCAGCACGAAATCTCCCGCGTCCCGGTGCTCCAGCACCGGAACGATCTCCTCCAGACACCCGGCCATGTCCTTGGGCTTGACCCCCAGGAAGATGTATTTCACCGTGGCGGCCAGGGTCTTGGGATCGGCTGCGGTGCAGCCCAGCTCCTGGGCCAGGGCCGCCGCCTTGTCCGGCGTCCGGTTGGCTACGACCACCTGCTTGGGGGACGTGGCCGTGACCGCCGCCCGGGCCAGGGCGCCTCCCATATTTCCTACACCGATAAATCCCAAAAGATACATGTGCATATAGCCCTCCTCTTGCTGGTGGTTGTCCCATTCATGGGACAGTCGTGGTTGCACAGCGTCTGCAAACGTGATACAATAGCTGTCGCCTCACCATGGGTCCGGAACAGCGGTCTGGGCCCCGGCGGCCCGCACCGCCGCAAAGGCCAGGACCCGGGTGGGGTCCAGGTAGTTTTCCGTGAGCCCCAACTCCCGAAAGGCGATGGGCAGCTCCGTGCAGGCCAGCAGGACCTTTTCCGCGCCCTGTTCCCGCAGGTCCGCCAGGATGTCCCGGACGGGAAACCGCTCCAGGGGCACGGCCCGGGCCTTCACGCCCTCGTAAATGAGCCCCATGACCTCCCGCTGCAGCGCCGGTCCGGGATATACGGCCCGGACGCCGGCGGCGGAAAGGGCGTCCCCGTAGACGCCGCTTTGGACGGTGCCGTCCGTGGCCAGGACCCCGGCGGTCCGGACCCCAGCGGCCCTGAGAACGGACGCCGTCTCCCGGGCCATGTGCAGCACCGGGATATCCACCGCCCCGGCCACATCGTCATAGAAGTAATGGGCGGTGTTGCAGGGCATGATGAGCATGTCCGCCCCCGCGGCCTGCAGGCGCTTCGCGCTTTTCACCATCTCCGGCACCGGGTCCGCGCCTTCGTGGAGGATGGCAGCCGTCCGGTCCGGGATGGCGGTGTTCACATCCGCGATCACGTGCAGATGCTCCTGGTCCCGGGACGCCTTGGTGAGGGCGATGATCTTCTCCATCAGGTCGCATGTGGCCGCCGGGCCCATGCCCCCAATGATACCGACCGTCTTCGTCATCGTCCCACCCCCTTTGTTCTTATTTTAGGCGAGGCTGCGGTCAACGTCAAGCACAATGTGAAAGGACTTATCTTATGGACAGTCGTCCCATCGGCATATTCGACTCCGGCCTGGGCGGGCTCACCGCCGTGCGGGCCCTGGTGCAGGCGGCCCCCTGGGAGAACTTTGTGTTCTTCGGCGACACAAAAAACGCCCCCTACGGGGACCGGACAGCGGAGGACATCCGCGCCCTGTCCCGGCGCAGCGCCCGGTTTTTGCGCCGTCACGGGGTGAAGGCGCTGCTGGTGGCCTGCAACACCTCCACCACCAACGCCCTGCCCCAACTGGAGCAGGACAACGGGGATGTGCCGGTAATGGGGCCGCTGGAGCCCTCAGCGGCAGCCGCGGCGGCAGCCAGCCGTACCGGCCGCATCGGCGTCATCGCCACGGCGGCCACCGTCCGAAGCGGCGCCTATGAGCAGGCGGTGCGGCGCATACGGCCTGGCGCCGCCGTCACGGCGGTGGCCTGCCCGCGGCTGGTACCGCTCATCGAGGCCGGCCGTGTGTCGCCGGAGGACCCCGCGCTGCTGGAGGCCCTGGGGGAGTATCTGCCGCCGCTTGCAGAGGCGGGGGTGGACACCCTGATCCTGGGCTGTACCCATTATCCCCTGGTCCGGACCGCCATCGGCCGCATCATGGGACCGGGCACGACTCTCATCGACGCGGGTGCCGCTTCCGTGGGTGCGCTGCTGGAGGCTCTGGAGGCTGCCGATGCGCTGGGAGACAAAAAAACCGCCGGCACGCGGCAGTTTTACTGCAGCGCCCGGCGGAAGGAATTCGCCGCCAACGGCTCCGCTTTCCTGGGCTGGCCCATGGAGAATGTGACGGAGACCGACGCCGGAGAGGATTAGGAGGCGCGCCATGGCAAAGTCGGCCAATCAAAAGCTGAAGCTGCTGTATCTGTGCCGGTACCTGCTGCGCCGGTCCGACGAGGAGCATCCGGTGACGGTGGCCCAGATGATCGAATACCTGGCCCGGCAGGACATCTCCGCCGAGCGCAAGAGCATCTATGACGACATGGAGGCCCTGCGGCTGTTCGGCCTGGATGTACAGGCCGTCCGGATGGGATCCGCCACAGGCTACTTCATCGGAGAACGGGAATTCCAGCTGCCGGAGCTGAAGCTGCTGGTGGATTCCGTCCAGTCCTCCCGGTTCATCACCGAGAAGAAGTCGATGGAACTCATCGGCAAGCTGGAGCGCCTGGCCAGCGAACATCAGGCCCGGGAGATGGGCCGGCAGGTCTATGTCCGGGGCCGGATCAAGGCCATGAACGAGTCCATCTACTACAACGTGGACGAGATACACGCTGCCATCGACGGGGACCGGGCCATCACCTTCAAATACTTCGACTGGGGCGTAGACAAAAAGCGCGTCTGGCGGCATGGGGGAAAGCGCTACGCCGTGAGTCCCTGGGCGCTGATGTGGGACAGCGAGAACTACTATCTCATCGCCTACGACCACGGGGCCGGCCAGATACGCCACTACCGGGTGGACAAGATGAGCGCCATCGCCCAGACGGACGAGCCCCGGCAGGGGGCGGAGGCGTTCCGGGACCTGGACATGGGCGCCTATTCCAACAGCCACTTCGGGATGTTCTCCGGGGATGTGCAGACCGTGCGGCTCTGCTTTGAAAACGCCCTGGCCGGACCGGTGGTGGACCAGTTCGGGACGGACGTGAGTCTGGTGCCGCTGGACGAGGCCCATTTTTCCGTCACGGTGACCGCGGCGGTGAACGTGCAGTTTTTCGGCTGGCTGGCCGGGTTCGGGACCCGGGCAAAGATTCTGGCGCCCGCCTCTGCGGCGGAGGCCATGCGGGACCATGCCCGGGCCCTTGCGGCCATGTACGATTAGAAGACCACCCGGCAGATCAGGTCCATCCAGCCCTCCGCTGTGAAGGCCAGGACCAGCACGCCCCAGAATATCACGTGGTTCAGTATGTTCTTTTTCCTTGACATGGGATACACCTTCCTTATTCGTTGATGACAGCATGATACCCCACCGGCTGCCCGATAAAACGGACAGCAGGCGAGGCAAAGGAGATCGTTATGGATAAAATGCAGACGGAGAACGGCTGCGGGGTCCTGTTCATCGTGGCCACGCCCATCGGAAACGCCCGGGACATGTCCCCCCGGGGCATGGATATCCTGGAGCGGGCAGATGTGATCGCCGCGGAGGACACCCGCCGGAGCGTGGTGCTCCTCAACAAGCTGGGCATCCGGGCCGGGAAGCTCGCCTCCAACCACAAGTTTAACGAGCACGGCAAGGCCCGGTACTTCATCGACCTGCTGAAGGCCGGCCAGAGCGTGGCGGTCATCACCGACGCGGGGACCCCCTGCATCTCCGACCCGGGCAACGAGCTGATCCGGTGCGCCATCGCCGAGGGCATCCGGATCGTGGGAGTGCCCGGGGCGTGCGCGGCGGTGACGGCCCTGTCCGTGTCCGGGTTCGACCTGTCCGCCTTCGTGTTCCGGGGCTTCTTTCCCCGGGAGAACGCGGACCGGGGCAGGCTTCTGGACCAGATGCGCCGGGGTGCGGTGCGCACCTATGTGTTCTATGAATCCCCCAAGCGGGTGATGGACGCGGTGGAGTATTTCCTCCGGGAGGCAGTGCCCTGCCAGATGTGCCTGTGCAACGACCTGACAAAGCTGCACGAGACGGCCTTCCGGGGGACCCCGGGGGAGGTCCGGGACCAGCTGCTGGCCAAGGGAGAGTTTGAAAAGGGTGAGTTCTGCCTGGTGGTGGAGCTCTCAGAGGAATACCTGGCCCCCCGGCAGGAGCACGTGGTCTCCGCCGAGGCCCTGCTGGTGGACGCCATGGTCCGGGAGGCATGCCGGGCCAAGGACGCCATCAAAAAGGTGCTGGCCGACGAGGCCAACACCTACAGCAAAAATGAGCTCTATGCCGCCAGCCTGCGGCTGAAGGAGCTGTTTGGCTGACGCGCCGTTCCGGGCAAAAAACACCATGACCGGAGAGCAGACCGCTCTCCGGTCATCTTTTAGGCCCCGCCGGGCATATCCGGCGCCGGGGACCGTCATACCCGGTCTCCGAACCACCGGAATATGTCCCCGCCGTCCGCCGTATCCGGCCTGGCAAAGCGGAAAGCCATCCGCTCCGGATGGAACTGGACCGTCAGGATGGGCAGCGAGACATGCTCCGCCCCCTCCACGACGCCGTCCGGGGCCCAGCAGACCGGCCGCAGGTCCCGGCCCATGGTCCCCAGACCCTGGTGGTGGGAGCTGTTGACCGCCATGTCCGGTCCATAGAGCCGGTGCAGGACGCTCCCGGGCAGGTTCCTCGCCGGATGGACGCTGTCCGTGCGGTCATGGGCCAGGTGGGCCTCCGCCGTGGGCAGGTCCTGGATGAGCCCGCCGCCGAAGTACACGTTCACCACCTGGTGGCCCCGGCAGATGCCCAGCACCGGCTTTCCCGCCCGGACGAAGGCGTCCAGGATCTCCATCTGGACGCCGTCCAGAAACCGGTCGATGTCCCGGGAGCCTCGGTCCTCCTCTCCGAACCGGGCCGGGTCGATATCTCCGCCCCCGGGCAGCAGCAGCCCGCCGCAGCGGGCGGCTGTCTCCGGGTCCAGGGTCACCAGCGGCCGGATGCCCGCCGCCTCCAGGGCGGCGATATAATTCGGCACGTTCTTTTCATAGCCTGCGATGGCAGCCGTCTTCAACCGGGACCCTCCTCACAGGTCGAACATGGCCACGTCCCGGAGCGTCTCCCGGCGGACGATGAGCCGGCTCTCTCCTCCGCGCAGCGCCGCGATGGGCGGCCGGGGGACCCGGTTATAGTTGGAGGCCATGGAGTAGTTATAGGCCCCGGTGACCAGCACGGCCACCGTATCCCCGGTATGAGGCTCCTGCAGGGGCACGCCCTCTCCGATGAGGTCGCCGCTCTCGCAGCACCGGCCCGCCAGGGTCACGGCGTGGGTCTTCTCCTCCGCCGCCCGGTCCGCCACCAGGGCGGTGTACCGGGACCCGTACAGGGCATAGCGGGGATTGTCCCCCATGCCCCCGTCCACCGCCGCATAGCAGCGCCCGCCGGGGACGGTCTTCACGTTCTGGACCGTGTACAGGGTCACTCCCGCCGCGGCCACGATGCCCCGGCCCGGCTCCATGAGGACAGCCGGGGCGGGATAGGTATATTCCCCGCACCGCTGCGTCAGTCTCTCTCCGATGGCCGCGATCATCCCGGCACAGTCGGGGACCCCGTCCGCCTCCTCATAGGCCACCGCAAAGCCGCCGCCAAGATTCAGCACCGGGGCGGTATAGCCGGTCCTCTCCCGGACCTCCGCCAGGAAGGCCGTCAGCACGTCCACCTCCAGCAGGAAGGGTCCCGGCTCGAAGATCTGGGAACCGATGTGGCAGTGAAAGCCCGCCAGGCAGATGTTTTGAAGGCCCAGGGCCCGCTCTGTCACAGCCAGGGCCTGGCCCGTGGGGATGGGCACGCCAAACTTCACGTCCACCACGCCGGTGTTCACCGCCGCGAAGGTGTGGGGGTCGATGCCCGGGGTCACCCGCAGAAGCACCTTCTGCTTCACGCCCAGGGCCCCGGCGATGCGGTCGATGCGCTCCAGCTCCTCCTCTCCGTCGGCGGCGATGAACCCCACGCCGCCGGAGACCGCATAGTGGATGTCCTCCTCCGTCTTGGCATTGCCGTGAAAGCAGATGTCCTCCGGGGGAAAGTCCGCTGCCAGGGCGGTGTACAGCTCTCCGGACGACACCACGTCCAGGCCCATGCCTTCCTCCTGTGCCATCCGGCACAGGGCCTTGCAGCACAGGGCCTTGCTGGCGTAGCAGGGCCGGCTCCCGGCGGGCAGGTGCTCCTTCATCGCCCGCACATACAGGGCCATCCGCGCCCGGACCATGTCCTCGTCCAGGACATACAGGGGCGTGCCGTATCTCCCCGCCAGCTCCAGGGCGTCCACCCCGGCTATGGCCAGGTGTCCCGCGGCGTTTACAGTAAGATTTTGTTGGTTCAGCATGGTGTTCCTCGTTTCTGTAGACAAGATATACTTCAAAATGATACAATGGAAGTACCAGTCATATTACTACCGCAGGACCTGCAATGCAAGCATTTTCATGGGAGGACCCTTATGAACACACCGAAAGACATCGCCCGAAGCTACATCGACGCCGGCGCGGCCAAGGCGGCCCTGCCTCTGCCCAGGATGTTCCTGCTGGCGGTGCTGGCGGGCGCCTACATCGCCCTGGCCGGGGTGGCCGCCTCCATCGGCACGGCCCTGGCCGGCCGCCTGGCCGGGGCGTGCATCTTCCCGGCGGGCCTGGCCATGGTCATCATCGCCGGCAGCGAGTTGTTCACCGGCAACAACCTGATGGTCATCTCCCTGCTGGAAAAGCGCATCACGCCGGTCCAGCTGCTCCGGGCCTGGGCGGTGGTGTACACGGGCAACCTGGCCGGCGGCGTGCTGGTGGCGGCGCTGGCCGTGGGAGGCGGGTCCTTGGACAGCATCGGCGAGGCGGTGCTGGCCACCGCCGTGACGAAGGTCTCCCTGCCCTTTTCCGCGGCGCTGACCCGGGGCGTCCTCTGCAACATCCTGGTATGCGCGGCGGTATGGATGGCCATGGCGGCCACCAGCGCCGGCGGCAAGATCGCGTGCCTTTATATGCCGGTGATGGCCTTCGTGCTGTGCGGATTCGAGCACTGCATCGCCAACATGTTCTATATCCCCGCGGGGCTGTTCATGGCCCTGCGCCAGGGCGCGGCCCAGGAGGGGCTCACCTGGGGAGCGTTTTTCCTGAAAAACCTCCTGCCCGTCACCCTCGGCAACATCCTCGGCGGCGCAGGGCTCGGCATCGCCCTCCGGGCGGCCTTCCTCCCGGCGGAAAAGTCCGTCAAAGTCTAAGCTCTCCGCCCCACAAGGACAAAAAAGTGCCGGACAGGGAGATTCCCTGCCCGGCTTTTCCGCCGGTCACGCCCTGTCAGGACGTGGCTTTTTGGTGATCCTTGATCCTCCGGGCCAAATACACCGCCGGTGTATCCAGCAGACTGGTCACGACATAGATCGCATAGCCGGAGAATATGATGCTGGTCAGGAGGGACGGGGTATAGCCCTCCATGCCCGCAAAGGCGCCCAGGTTGAACAGCACGGTGTTCACGAACTGGCTGATGAGCGTGGAACCGTTGTTCCTCAGCCACAGAAACTTTCTGTGATCGCCGAATTTTTTGTCGGTATATTCCCACCACTTGTGGTACAGCCACACATCCAGCAGCTGACTGACCGCGTACACCGACATACTGGCCAGCACCAGCCGGGGCGTCGTGGAGAAGATGGCTCGGATGGAGGGCATGACCCAGTCGCTGTCCGCCGGGACATACAGCATCCAGCTCGCCGTCAGCAGGGCAAAAAAAACCGACGCGCCAATCCCTATGAACACCGCCCGATTGGCCGCCCGTTTGCCGGAGTTCTCGCTGAGGATATCCGTGATGAGGAAGGTCGCCGCGAACAGCACATTCCCCAATGTCTGTTCCATGCCGAAGGCCACCACCAATATGAGCACCTCGATATTGGACAGGATGGTCACCGTCACCGTCATGCCGTACAGGCCCGTATCGCCGAACAGGCGGTAGGCCAGCAGCACCGCCCCGAAGATGAATACCACCGAAGCGGCCAAAATGAGCTCGTTCATTCAATTTTCCTTTCCCGGGACAACAAAAACCGGAGCGCCTTACTACGCCCCGGTATCACGTATCCCTCGCCGTAGTTTTGTTTATAGACAGGATGGTCACGAACTGTCTTCCGGCGACAGGGCTTTCTCCGCAGCGCTCCGTCCGCTCCGCCACACAAAAGCATGGCCCGGGCGGTCCGTACCGCTCCGCAGGAAATCCCTATTTCGCCTGTATGAAATTAACCTTTCATAATATAAAGCAAAAAAGTGTGTTTGTCAAGAGGCTTCGGTCTCATTTTCTTCCGCTATGTACTCATAATACTCCGCCTCTCCGGAAAACAACATGTACTGCCCGTCCACCAATCCGTAAAAGCCCGTTCCCGTAAAATATCCGCGCATGACGCCGCCTCCTGTTCGTTGTCCGGGCCCTTCGTTCCCGGCAAGTACAGGATACCAGCGTAAAAGTCCGATAAACCGGACAGCTATTCAGTGGGCGTGATGACCCGCACCAGCGGGCGCTTACAGTGGCCGGCGAAGAAATCCTCCAGGGAGCCGGTGAAGTCCTCCAGGCCGTCGTTCACGTTGAAAAAGCGGCATATGCCCTCTTCCATCCGGACGAAGGGGACAAAGTGGGGCACATCCTCCTCCCAGTACCGGAGGATACCGGCCGGGGCCGCCAGCGCCGCCTGCAGGGCCGCCTTCTTCCCGACAGTCAGCCGGTAGGAGCCGTAGCGGGCCAGATAGTCCATGAGCTTTCTCACCGGCGTGGGCCCGGGGATCTGCCGGGGGAACAGGGCATTCATCTGGCGGTATACCGTCTCAAAATCCACCCCGACGCCCTGGGCGTGGAGCAGATCATAGGCCGCCACCCAGCCGCAGCCGTTGATGTCGGAGCTCATGCCCCGGTAGCGGTATTCGGCGAGATGGTCCTGATCGGTGATATAGCCGTCGGCGGAAAAACCCGGTCTCATGGCGCGCCTCCTGTCCCTGTCGTCCCACCTGCATATATGGTCATTATAGCACAAGCGGCCCCAAAGGAAAAGAGCGGGAAAAAGCTTTACGAACGGTATTGGTTGGGGTATAATTTAAATAAATAAACTTTACGATGGTCTAAGAGAAAGAGAGCCGTTATGATCTATATCCTGTTCAATCCCCTGGCCAACAACGGCAGGGGCACCGATGGTCTGGGCGCGGTGACCGCCGCCGCCAGACAGCGTCATCCCGGTCGGGAGCCCGTCCTGGTGGACGTGACGAAAGAGGATGAGGCGGCGCTCCTGATGGGGCTGTCCCCCGACGACGAGGCCATTCTCTGCGGCGGAGACGGGACGCTCCACTTCCTCATCGGCGCCCTGGACGGAAAGGTCCCCGCCGCGCCGCTGTACATGTGGCGGATGGGCACCGGCAACGATTTCCTCCGGGATGTGATGGAAAAGAACACGGCCCGGATGGTGCGCCTGAACGAATACATAGCGGACCTCCCCACCGGCGAGGTGAACGGCGTCCGCCGGCGGTTCATCAACAATGTGAGCTTCGGCCTGGACGGCCAGGTCTGCGAGCTGGGGGAACAGGAAAAGGCCCGGCTGGGCCGGCCGGTCAATTACATTTCCCTTGCCCTGCGGCTGGTGCTGCGGGATTACCATGTGGCCAACGCGTCCGTCACCGTGGACGGCCAGACCCGGACCTATGAGCAGGTGTGGATCGCCTCCGCCTTCAACGGGCGCTATGTGGGCGGCGGCAAGAAGCTGGCGCCGGATCAGGACCGGACCGGGGACAAGCTCTGCTGTGTGGTGCTGTACGGCCTGGGCCGGGGCGGGGCCCTCCTGCGTCTGCCAAAGGTCTGTTTGGGCCGGCACGGAGGCATGCCCCAATGCGACATCCGCTTCGGCCACAACATCTCCGTCACCTTCGACCGGCCCACCGCCCTCAACATGGACGGCGAGCCCATCGCCCGTGTCACCAGCTACCAGGCCCAAAAGTGAGTCATCGGCGCCGGACGCCACGCGTCCGACGCCGTTTTCATAAATCCAAAATCACATTATATAAAGAATCTTGCTATAAAAAGTAAAGTATAGTAACTGTCAAGAGGGATCCCCGCTTTCCCCGCACCGGCGCGCGGCTTCCGGCAGATGACAACATAATGGTACTATTATCCATTATGTTAGCATTTCTTCCCAGTTCCTTTCTTTGTATAATTCTGTCGAAGGAGGGAACTCCCATGGGGATTCAACACAACATGGCCACGGTCATCCGCATGATCATGCAGCAGCGGCAAAAGACCCTCTCCGAATTCTCGGAGGAGCTGGAGATCTCCCGTTCCGCGCTCCAGACATACCTTCGGGAGGAGGGGAATCCCAGCATCGCCACGATCGAGCATCTGGCCCGGAAGCTGGAGGTGGACCCGGCCGTACTGGTGACCGGCGTGATGGAGCCGGACCAGACCAAGATCACACTTATGCTGTTCGAGATGATCCGGGACGTGGCGGACCTGCCGGAGGAGAAAAAGCACCAGTTCGGAGAGTGTATCTCCGCCGTTATACATCTATGGGACGATTAGAAGTCCGGACGCTGCGGCGCTCCCCGGAGGACTACCGCCGCCCCATGGCCGTGCGGCAGACGCGGCTGTTCCCCAACGGGGACTGCTACCCCGTCTGCCCCCAGTGCGGCCTGACCCTGGACCGGGAGTATCAGGTGTTCTGCGACCGGTGCGGCCAGCGCCTGATGTGGAGGCGGCGCTGACAGTCACAGTCTTCCCTTGCGAAAACCCGCGCTGTGTGCTAAAATATTCCCGCCGGACAGGAAAGGAGGCGGGAGTATGGACGAGCTGAAGCTGGTCGTGGCCAGCAACCTCATCAAGCTGCGGCAGAAGGCCGGTATGACCCAGGCGGAGCTGGGCGAGAAGCTCAACTACTCCGACAAGACCGTCTCCAAGTGGGAACGGGGCGAGTCCATCCCCGACGCCTACATCCTGACCCGGCTGGCCGAGCTGTACGGCCTCACCGTGGACGACCTGCTCCACAGCGACAGCGGGTGGCAGGACCCAGTGGAGAAGGCCCGGGCCGAGGAAAAGGCCAACGCCCCCACCTTCAGCAGCGCCATGGTGACGCTGGTGGCCATCGTGGGCATCTGGACGATGGCGGTCATCATGTTCGTGGTATGCTGGATCGCTCTGGACGAGGTGCTGTGGCTGATCTTTGCCTGTGCCGTTCCCCTGTCCCTCATTACCCTGCTGGTGCTCAATTCCGTCTGGAACAAGGGCCGGCACAACATGATCATCGTCATGTGTCTGGTAGCTGCCGCCGTCACGCTGGTCTTTCTCTTCTTCCTCCGGCGCAACCCCTGGCAGCTGTTTCTCATCCTCATCCCCGCGGAGATATTGGTGGTCCTGTGCTTCCATATCCGCCGCCGGAAGGGATGATTCTCCGATTTGTAGAACGGATCGTCCGGGACGTAGATTGATTCTACGTCCCGGTCCCTTTGTTGAGAGCGGTTTCCCGGGCCGGTAGGTTGCCGGGCCGGGAACGGGGCGGTAAAATGGTCCCATACACCCCAAGGAGGACCAGCTATGAGCGATTATGTCCTGAGCTGCTGCTCCACAGTGGACCTCTCCAAGGAACACCTGGACAGCCGCGATATCCCCTACATCTGCTTCCACTATTTTCTGGACGACAAAGAATACCTGGACGATCTGGGCCAGTCCATGCCCCTGGGCAAATTCTATCAGGCCATGACAGACGGGGCCATGACCAAGACCGCGCAGGTGAACATCTCCGAATACCTGAACCACTTCACCAAATTTTTGGAACAGGGCAAGGACGTGCTGCATCTGACCCTGTCCTCCGGCATTTCCGGTACCTATAACTCCGCCATGAACGCCGCCGCCATCGCCCGGGAGCGCTTCCCGGACCGGAAGGTCTATGTGGTGGACTCTCTGGCCGCATCCTCCGGGTACGGCCTTCTGATGGACGCGCTGGCCGACCGGCGGGACGCCGGGATGACCATCGACGAGCTGCGGGACTGGGCGGAGGAGAACCGGCTGCGGCTGCACCACTGGTTCTTCTCCACGGACCTGACGTTCTTCGTCCGGGGCGGCCGCATCTCCAAGGCAGCCGGGGTCTTTGGCGGCATGCTGAACATCTGCCCGCTGATGAACGTGGACTATATGGGCCGGCTCATCCCCCGGGAGAAGATCCGTACCAAAAAGAAGGTCATCCGGGCCATCGTGGACAAGATGGAAAAGTGCGCCGACGGCGGCCTGGATTATGACGGCAAGTGCTACATTTCCAATTCCGCCTGCCTGGAGGACGCCCGGGAGGTGGCCCGGCTGGTGGAGGAGCGCTTCCCAAAGCTGAACGGCAAAGTGCTCATCAACGACATCGGCACCACCATCGGCTCCCACACCGGCCCCGGCACCGTGGCGCTGTTCTTCTGGGGCAGCAAGCGGGTGGATTGAGAGCGCTTGACAGGAACGGCACAAAAGGATATTATAAAAGCCGCCGCGGTCCGCGGCGGCTTTTTCCTCCGGGTGTAGCGCAGTTGGTAGCGCGGGTGGTTTGGGACCACCAGGCCGCAGGTTCGAACCCTGTCACTCGGACCATCGTCAAAACGCTCCTGAAGACGATGAGGACCTGTAAGCAGGTCCTCATTCGTCGGTCAGGGGCGTTTTTCCTCTCCCCACGGGAACAGCGTTCCCGTGGGGGCCCATTTTTGGCGTGCCCTTTGGGGGCCCCGGAGGATGACCCGAACTACATCTTCCAAATCGGGGATGTGTTCGGATCTTTCATTCCCATTGAGCGCATCCTGTGAACAAAGGACGGGCAGGGTCCCGCCCTTGCGGTTTAGGGGGACGAGGGAGTATAATGGTCGGGTGAGAAGCGGACAGCACGACAGATCGGGAGTTGCGAAGAAAAATACACGATGCTTTTTATCAAGAACTTAGAAACGCCAAGATTGACGATCCGTTCCTGGCGGAAATTCGACAAAGACTTTACGCTGTCTCTATGGGGAGACAAAGAAAACGGAAAGTATATGAGCGACCCTATCCGTGAGAATATGGATGAAGTGTATCTCAAATGCGTCGATGAGATGGAAGACGATCCTGAGGGATATTATCTGGTCGCTGAATGGAAAGAGGATCGTACGCCCGTCGGTACCTGTTGCATATTCCCTGAAAGCGGGAATTACGATATCGGGTATTGCATTGCAAAAGACCATTGGAAAGAGGGCCTTGGGACCGAAGTGGTCGATGCTATCATTCGCTGGGTCAAGGCAGAAGGCGGCAAGTCCATCACGGGAGAAGTGGCAGATATCAATCTTGCGTCGGTTGCGCTTCTTCACAAATTTGGGTTTTCAGAGGACAGAAAAACGCGCTACAAAAAATGGGGAGAAGAAACCTATTTTGACGCCCATTATTATAAGCTGAACTTAGAGTGAGCATTCTATTCTACACAACCAAATTCCCGTTTGCCGTGCCGAAGGCGCACATTATTGACGGCTCCCTTGTGTAAAGGGGGCTGGCAGCGCCAGGGGTCCCCAAAAGGCACGCCTGCCTTTTGGGGAGAGGAGGAGCGCGGGAGCGGGCGGATGCCGGCGTATGCGCCGGCGCAGCTTAGCGGACGCCGCGACGACGAGACTGAGGGATTGTTACCAAGCTAGGATATCCTCCAAGGCTGGTAACAACCCCTCCGAGCCGCCCTTCGGCGGCCCACCTCCCCTTACACAGGGGAGGCTTGGGTCTGGTGGTGATCTTGACAACTTCCCATTTTCCAGGGAGTCAAAAAGGGCGGGAGCATCGGTTAAGATGTTCCCGCCCTGAGGTCTATTCTCCTGAATCTGCTTTCCGGCTCTCTGCCGCCGCTCCGTTGACCCGGCAGCGGTGACGGGAGCGCTTATTCGCCGGCCAGCTGGGCCCGCAGGGCGTCCTTGGCGCTCTCGGTCTCATTCGCCGCGTTCCAGCCGGTCTCGCACACCTTCCAGATCATGTCGGTGAGAGACGGCACCGCGGGGCACGCGCCGCCCGTCTCGGCAAACTGCAGGCCGGTCTGGGACAGCTTTTCCTCGGTATAATGATATTCCTTGTATTGGGGGGCGCTGTCTTGCAGCACCATGATCTGGATCTCTATCTCCAGCGAGCCGTCCGACACCGACTCCACGTCCTGCAGGCTGCTCAGGATCGCCTCCGCCAGGGAGGGGCTGCTCAGGTCGATGGTGGTCGACGTGCCGTAGAGCTCCGTATTCATCTGGGCGCTGAGCTGGGACCAATCCAGCTCGCCGCAGCCCTTGACCAGCTCGGGGCAGCAGGCCGTGATGAACTCACACAGGTCGTCGCCCTTCAGTTCGTAGATAAAGGACGGCTCGATATACTCATCCACATTGCCGGGATTCTCCTGGGCCCCCAGCAGGTCGTCGCCCAGCGCCGCCATATGCTTGGCCAGCGGGGTGACAAAGTCGCCGAAGGCATCCGCCGGCGCCTCGTCATAATGCTCGACCACCAGGGAGTCCTCCCCGGTTCCGGTGATGGTCTTGTCCCAGTAGTAGACGCCCATCTCCGGGACCTCCGACACCGTGTACTCCTTCGTGACGCTGGAACTGCCGCTGACGTAAAACTGGGTGAACGAAGTGTGGCCGCCGTCGGCAAAGGCGGTGTCCATGTTGGAGATGTTCATGGTGAGATTCTCGTCGTAGCCGGTGCCGGCCGCCTTGCCGGACATCTTCGCGTAGATATGGACCGCGCTGTCAGATGCGCCCGACAGATTCAGTGCGACCTCCCAAGCCCTGTCCTTCAGGCCGGTATCCTCCGCCGCGGTCTCCTCCGGCGCCGTGGCCTCCTCTGCACCGCCGTCCGCAAAGGCGCCAGCGCACAGGTTCATGCACAGCAGAGCTGCCAGGATCAAACTGAAAACGCGTTTTTTCATTGCTTTTCTCCTTTTCTTTTTTTCTCGGGACCGCTGTCAACTGTCCGCCGTTCCCGCTTTTTTTATTATACAAACAACAGCAGGGAGACCGGCTGACCAATTTCGCCGGTCTCCCTGCTATTTTCGCTTATCTTATCCCTTTGCCGAGAGGCTGAGCTGGGCCGTGAAGCACCCGTCCCCCCGCTCGGTATAGAAGTCGCCCTCATACCGGGACGCCAGGTCGTTCAATATCTGCATGCCGTAGCCGGTGCCGGAGCTCTCCCGCGGAGGCGGTCCCGCCGGAACGGTGTTGACGCACTTGATGACCACATACCCCCGCACGACGCCGCCGGAAAGCTGCACGCGCCGTTCCGCCGCGCCGGCGGACCCCCGGATGGCATTGTCCATCAGATTGGACAGCGCCCGGCACAGGTCGATGCGGTCTATGGGCAGTTCGCCAGGCAGCATGAGCCGCACCTCGAACTGCACCCCCTCCTTTTCACAGGTGGCCTCCTTTTCCGCCAGCACCGCGTTGACCACCGGCACGGCGCAGTATGGCCGGGCCCTGGTGGCCAGCAGGCTGTCCGACACCTCCAGAAGGAGCTTTTCCGCCTCGGAGGCGCTCCCCTCCCGCAGCAGCGCCACGGCGGAGGACAGAAGGTTGTTGTAGTCATGGCGGAGCTTGCTCATCTCCTCCTGCCGGGCCTCCACATCGCGGAAATACTGCCGTTCCAACTCCGAGGCCTGCCGGAACTCCTGCAGTCGCTCCGCCATGGCCTCCCGTTCCGACCGGCTGATGAAGATGATGGCCGCCGCCAGTGCGGAACAGAACAGGCTGATAAACACCATGATATAGTTCCAGCCGATGTAGCCGTTGTCGCTGTAATTGTCGGCGGAGAGGATGAACACCAGGAAAAACGGGACCTCCATCAGCAAGAACAGGATATATGTGCCCCACTGGGACCGGCCCCGTTCCATCCGGTTCACCCTCTGCCACAGCCAGCACGTCCCCGGCATCAGCGTGATCAGCAGGATGTCCGCCAATACGCTGGCCATCGCCATGTCCGGCTGGCCGAAGTCCAGGCTGAACTCCCGGCCGGTCAGGACCGTGCACACGTTCAGATATATCATATCCGCCATGAACATGGTCACCAGAAGCAGCGTCGCGGCGCACAGCCGTTTCCAGGGCTTGCCCCCGTAGAGCAGGTATGCCAGCAGCAACAGCAGACCTATGTGCACCGTAGCGGCTGCATCCGTCCACCAGCCCCGGGGGAAAAACACCTTCGCCGCCACGCTGGAGGCCGTCCAAATGGTCAGCACAACCACCCGGAAGCCTATCCCATGGCGGTCGTTCCGGGGCGGCAGCATCTTGTCCAGATACAGGGCAAAAAAAGGCGCCGGTATCATCTGGCCCAGAAAAGAAAAGACCCTGTTGATCATGTCCGGCTCCTTTTACAGCACTTTTCCGCCGAGGCAGCGGAAAAATGCCTCCCGGGTCTGCTGGGACCGGGCGCGGCTGACAGGGACGGATATGCCGCCCCGCAGCAAAAGCGCCCGGGGCTCCATCCGCTCTGCCTGCTCCATATTCACGAGAAAGCTCTTATGGCACTGCACGAACTGCTCCGGCAGCTTGTCCAGAAGGGCGCTGAGTTTTTCATAGACCGTCAGCGTCTCGCCGGAGACGGTGTGGATGTGGGCGGTGTGGTTGCGGCTCTCGATGTACTGAACGGACATGGCCGGCACGGTGAGCGACCGGCCCCGGACCGAGACCGTCAGCTCGCGGGCCCTCCGGGCAAGCATCAGCTTGTCGATATACCGCCCCAGCAGGGCGGCGTCCACCGGCTTGGTGAGGTATCCGGCCACATTGGCCTCCTCCAGGAGGATGTGCTGGGCGTAATCGATGTAGCCGGTGACATACACCACCGCCACCTGGGGCGCGCAGCGGTAAAGGGCCGTGGCGCACTGGAGCCCGCTGGGCCGCTCCTCGAAGGATATGTCCATCAGCACCGCGTCCAGTTCGCCTCCGGCTCCGGCGTTCACCGCCTCCAAAAAATCCTCCGGCGCGCTGTACAGCGATACCGGGCCAATGCGCCCGTCCCGGTCCAGCAGCTCCCGCATCTGGGCCAGGAAGACACCGTCGTCGTCACATACGGCAATGTTCAGCATATCCTCACTCCTTCGGCAAACGGGCTGTATGGCGCCCGCGCACAGCGCGGGGCATGCCATATCCGCCATGATTATACCATTCCCGCAGGACGCTTTCAATCTCATCCGCCGTCGGAAAGCATTTTGCGCAGACGCGGGGCAGATTCGCAATTGTGAACCGTTTGTAAAATACGCCGCCCCGGCGTTGACAAGGGGAAGGCGGCACGCTAAAATGCTAACAGTATTAGTAAATGTCGCGTGCGACCGGCGCGAAAAAGGTGGCTGTGTGGGATGACGAAGCGGGAAGAAGCGATGGCGGTCCTGGACCAGCTGCGCACCTGTGCGCCCAGAGATCTCTTCGCCCGGCTGGATGAACTGCACAAGGGCACGGGCTTTCTGTTGGGGTATCTGGACATGGCGGACGGGGTGGTGTATGCCGGTGACCTCGCCAAAGAGATGGACGTGAGCACGGCGCGCATCGCCGCGATCCTGAACAAGATGGAGAAGAGCGGCTTCATCCAGCGCCGGGCCTCCCAGGAGGACGCCCGGAAGACGGTGGTGACGCTCACAAAATTGGGGCGGGCATGGATACAGAAGACCAAGGAACAGGCGCTGGACCAGACGGAGCTGCTGCTGGAGCGGGCGGGCTCGGACGACGTCTGGCAGTTCATCCGGCTGTCCCGGAAGATCAAAGCGGCCATGGAAAAGTGACCCGGGCCCCGCAGCGCAGGAGGTACATACGATGAAAGAAGTCAAGAAACCGAAAAAACCGCTGATATTCTACTACGGCATCGTGATGCTGGCGTTGCTGCTCGTCAACCTGATCATCATGCCCTGGATGGCCCGGCGGCAGATCAAAGAGGTGGACTACGGCACCTTCATGACCATGACGGAGAACGGCGAACTGGGCGAGGTGGAGCTGGAATCCAATCAGATCCTCTTCACCGACAAGGACATGACCCAGATCTATAAGACCGGCCCCATCGAGGACCCCGGCCTGGTGGAGCGGCTCCACGCCGCGGGCGTCACCTTCTCCAGCGAGATCGTGGAGCAGGCGTCGCCGCTGCTGTCCTTCATCCTCTCCTGGGTGCTGCCCATCGTGCTGTTCATCGGCATCGGCCAGTTCATGAGCAAGAAGCTCATGGATAGGGCGGGCGGCAACTCCATGATGTTCAACATGGGAAAGTCCAACGCCAAGGTCTATGTGAAGAGCTC
>CANRNU010000026.1 GCA_947632005.1 uncultured Oscillospiraceae bacterium
AGCATCCCTTCCAGTGTAGCACATGACCTTGGAGAGGGTCACTAATAACTACTACTCTATAATACAAGGAGAGCAGAAAGATGCTGGAGGATAGAAAGGAATACATCGCCCAGGAGGAAGAAAAACACGTCCCCGGTGTTGCAGGTCCGGAGGGGCCCGGCGGTCCCCGTCCGCCTCACCCGCCCCACGGCCCGGAGGGGCCCGGCGGCCCTCATCCGCCTCACCCGCCCCACGGCCCGGAGGGGCCCGGCGGTCCCCGTCCGCCTCACCCGCCCCACGGCCCGGAGGGGCCCGGCGGCCCCCGTCCGCCCCACCCGCCTCACGGCCCGGAGGGGCCTGGCGGTCCCCGCCCGCCTCACCCGCCCCATAGCCCACGCATCGACTGGAAGCAGTATGAGGTCATGGACACGGAGGAAAAGCTGCTGGCCATGCTCCGGGTGCTGGGCCATGCCGACCGGCTCCACTTTGATGGCAGGGGAGGGCAGAGCCGGGCATTGAAGCTCCTGCGGGAGGATGTGGCCATGACCCAGCGGGAGCTGACGGAGCGGCTGGGCATCCAGCCGGGATCAGCCAGTGAGCTGGTGGGAAAGCTGGAGCGGGCCGGGCTCATCGTCCGCACGCCCAGCGAGACGGACCGGCGGACGGCGGATATCCGGCTTACCCAGGCCGGCGCGGCCAGCCAGGCAGAGCGGGCCGGCGCGGAGAAGAGCGGAACGGAGGAGCTGTTTTCGGCGCTGACCGGAGAGGAGCGGAAAGCGCTGCTGGAGCTGCTGGAAAAACTGTACCGTTCCTGGAGCGAAAGAGCGGACCGGGAACCGACATAAGAGCAAAAACGCGGCGCGGCAGTTCTGCCGCGCCGCTGTCCTGCCGTGATTGACAAATCCTATGGTTTGTGATATGTTGCCTTTAAATAAATGTGCGTCTTGTTGCAGGTTTTCCGCTTGTCTCTTGGAAGAGCACGCTGCAGCGTCAAGCGTCTTATGCTATGGGGGATATATGAGAATAGGAATATTGTCGATGCAGCGGGTGGCCAATTACGGGTCATTTCTGCAGGCATATGGACTGAAAAAAACGATAGAGTCCATGGGAGGATACGATGTCGTTTTTATCGACTACAAGAATAAGGCTCCGGTGGTACCGTACAGCAGACGCAAGTGGTTCAAGCACCTTCTTCGGCAGTTCACTCTGGTTGCGTGGGCTGAAGATGAGGTGTATTTCCGCGGAACGTTCAGATATCAATACCGCCATCAGTTTCTACCGATGCTGGGCATCTCTTACCGGAGGAATCCTCGCGCGAGAGCAGACGTAGCGGTGATCGGTAGCGACGAGGTATTCAACTGCTTACAGAGCGGTGTAAACGTTGGATTTTCTCCCATGCTCTTTGGGCAGGGGATCCGCGCGAAGAAGGTGATAAGCTATGCCGCCAGCTGTGGCTATACGGACATAGAGGGCATCGATCGTTACGGACTGAGAGGTCAGCTTGGCGCATACCTTGACACATTCTCTGCGCTTTCCGTAAGAGATAAAAATACGCGGGACGTTGTGAAGTCGTTGACCGGCCGGGAGCCGGAGATGAATCTCGACCCGGTCCTGATAAGCGATTACGAACTGCCGGAAGGGGATCTGCCCATCCACGACTATGTGATTTTATATACGTATCCGAGCTGTCCCTACTCTGAGCAGGAGAGGGCGGAGATTTTAGAATTTTGCCGTCGGAACGGGAAAAAGTTGGTTTCCTTTGGCGCTGCACAGTCGTGGGTGGATATACGGATGAAGGCGGACCCGTTTGAACTTCTCCGGTATTTCCAGGAAGCAGATTTTATTATAACCGATACCTTTCACGGTTCCATTTTTTCCATAAAGTATAACAAGAATTTTGCAGTTGTCATTCGACCGACCAACAAACAGAAACTGGGCGATCTGCTGAGCCGGCTGCATATGCAGTCGCGGCAGATAACAGATTTCGATCAGCTGCAGGAACGTTACGACACTGTGCCGGATTATGCCGGGACAAATGCGGTGATTGCAGAGGAAAAGGAACATGCGCTGTGTTATCTGCGGCAGAACCTGCGTATGTGACGAGGAGGGCCATGATGAAGACTGTTTGCACTGAGAACGACTGCGCAGGCTGCATGCTCTGCGCAGATATATGTCCCAAGGACGCGATCGATGTCCGGGCGGGCATAGAGGCTTATAATGCCGTGATCGATGAGACAAAATGTGTGGAGTGTGGCTTGTGCCACAGGATATGCCCTCAGAACGAACTGCCGGAATTCCGCCGTGCTGTTGAATGGCGCCAAGGGTGGAGCGTAACGACAGGTGTGCGGGAGCGGTCCTCATCCGGTGGCCTTGCGACGGAGCTCTCCAGGAGCTTTATCGAAAATGGCGGAGAAGTCTGTACCTGTGTGCTTGATGGTGGGAGCTTTAAGTTTGCGTTTTTTGATGAGCCCGATGAACTTGTCCGGGCAGCAGGCTCAAAGTATGTCAAGAGCGACCCCCGGGGGATTTATACGGTCATCAAGGAAAAGCTTCAGCAGGGAAAGAAGATACTGGTGATCGGCCTTCCATGCCAGATCGCCGCGGTGGTGAAGTACCTGGATGGGGAGAAAAACCTGTATACCGTCGATCTGATCTGCCACGGAACGCCATCGCCGAAAGTGTTGGAGCGTTATTTGGCGGGGAAGGGCATCCGCCTCGATGAGCTGAAAGGGATCCAGTTCCGGAAGAAAGATGCTTTTGGACTGCGAGACAGCTATCGGAGCCTGGAAAAGAAAGTAACGGATGAGTACACATATACTTTTCTGAGGGGGATGACGTATACAGACAATTGCTACCGCTGCCATTATGCGCAGGCAGAGCGGGTGTCAGATATCACCCTGGGAGATTCCTGGGGCAGCGAACTGTCGGCTGAAGAGCGGTCGAAAGGCATTTCCCTCGTGTTGTGTTTGACTGAAAAAGGGAGACAACTGCTTGCCATGTCAAATCTGCAGCTCCTGCCGGTGGATGCTGAGAAGGCGATCAATGCCAACAAGCAGCTCCAGAAGCCAACACAGAGACCGGACAGCAGGGCCAGACTGATTGGAGCACTGCAAAAAGGCGTGGGCCTTGAGTGGGCGATGTTTTTCATAGCGCCAAGGCGGGGGGTCAGAAGACTGATCAAGAAGCTCCTTCCCGGGGAGAGTCGGGGGGGTATATGATCAGCGTTCTGCTCCGTGATAGCGTGGAGTAAAGCAGACTGATCCTGTCGCTGCCGGGAACCACCGCCGGAGGGCGGCGGAGCGTTTCGTCCGGGGGATATGGGGGAACGTGAACGACCGCACGAAGTCCAATGAGGCTCATGCACCGATGCCGCATCCATCAGAGAACAAAAAGGGCGCGCTGCCTTGGCAGCGCGCCTTTGCTTATGGTTTTTGTCACAGCTTTCGGGACAGCATATCCGGGTTGGTGCTGTGGGCCACAGCCTCATCCCGGCCGATCTTCCCGGCCTTATAGAGCTTCAGGAGGCTGGTGTCCATGGAGAACATGCCGTCGGTGGAGGAGGAGTAGATAAGACCGTCGATCTGGTGTATCTTATTCTCCCGGATCATATTGCGCACGGCGGTGGTGGCAGTCATCAGCTCAAAGGCGGCGGTGACGCCTCCGCCGGCGGCCGGCACCAGCTGCTGGCTCACCACGGCCTGGAGCACGCTGGCAAGCTGTACGGCGATCTGCCGCTGCTGGCTGGAGGGGAACACGTCGATGATCCTGTCGATGGTATTGGCGGCGCCCAGGGTATGCAGGGTGGACAGCACCAGATGTCCGGTCTCGGCGGCGGTCATGGCGATGGAAATGGTCTCATAGTCCCGCATCTCCCCCAGCAGGATGACGTCCGGGCTTTGGCGCAGGGCGGCCCGGAGGGCCACGGTATAGCTGGCGGTATCGGAGCTGACCTCCCGCTGGCTGATGATGCTCTTCTGGTGCCGGTGCAGATACTCCAGGGGGTCCTCCAGGGTGATGATGTGTTTTTCCTGGGTGCGGTTGATCTGGTCGATGATGCAGGCCAGCGTGGTGGATTTGCCGCTGCCCGCAGGGCCGGTGACCAGCACCAGGCCCTTTTTCAGTCCGCTCAGGCCGATGACCGGCCCGGGGATGCCCAGCGCATCCGGGTCCGGCAGATCGAAGGTGATGACCCGGATGACCGCGGCCAGGGAGCCGCGCTGCATATAGGTGCTCACCCGGTAGCGGGACAGCCCCTGGATGGCAAAGGAAAAGTCGTCGTCGCCGGTCTGGCGCAGACGGGAGATATCCCGGTGGGCCAGCTGATAGATCTCCGATACGAGCGCCTCTGTCTCATGGGGCATGATCCGGCGGTCGTCGATCTCCAGCAGCTTTCCGCCCTTTTTGTAGGACAGGGGCCGGCCGGCGACGACGAACAGGTCGCTGGCGCCGCCCGTGGTGGTCTCTTTCAGAAAATCCAGTATCGTCATATGGTCAATCCTCCGTATCTTCCAGAATGGGAAGTGCGCCTGTACCGAGCAGATTCAAAGGCTCGTCGGAATTCCAGTCATAGCGGGAGACAGCCTGCCAGCGCCGGATGACACAGGGCCCCCCATCCGCCGGCAGCGTCAGCTCCACGGCCAGGATCTGATCCTCCCCCAGGGGCACCTCATATGCGGCACTGTCCCCGGACAAGGTCACATCCGCCGCGGCGGCATAATCCTCCAGCGCCCCGGAGCCGCTGCCGGCGGCCCTGACAAGGCCCATGAGCACCTCATTGGCAGCGTTCTCCGCGGCGTAATAATCACTCGTCCGGTCGGCGCTCTTCCGGCTCAGCCGGAGGTTTGCCTGGGCGCTGACCAGGCTCAGCACGGCGAAGGTCAGCAGCGAGAGCATCACGAAGATGAGCACGAAAGAGGTGATGCCGGTGCTGATGATGGATCTTTGTGGTCTTGATCGTTCCATACAGAGCGCCTCTTAAAGGTCAGGCAGCGTCAGCTGCAATTCGTAGATGGCCGTACCGTCCCGGTCATCCATCCGGATGGTGGCGGAGCGGCCTCCGTCGATGGGGCCGGTGTGGATGCGGAGGGTATAGACCGCGTCCGCGGCCTCACAGGCGGCATAGCTGCCGTCATAGCACACGGAGATATCGTCCCCGTCGAACGCGGCGCCGGGGAAGAAGTCCCGGAACTGGTCCGGGGCGCCGTCTGTGTATTTCAGGGCGCTGGCGGCGCTGGACACGGTGGAGGAGGCAAAGCTCAGGTCCTGGGCCTGGGCGGTGAGGGTATGGGCCTTCACGAAGGCCTGCACACAGATCGCGCTGCCCAGGGAGAAAAACAGGATGGCGATGATGAGCTCGATGAGAAACAGGCTCGAGCGGGTATTATGCTGCGTGTGCAAGGGAAGACCTCCTTTCCCATGGATGCTGCGCCGGTTCAGGCGTTGCTGCGCGGATGGGCGAGAAAGCGGACAGTATGGCCGCCGGAATCGGACGCGGAAAACTCATAAAACCCATTTCCAGCGTCGGTGATGGTGAAGTCCTGTACTGCCAGGATCTCGTCGCCCATGCCCACGGACACCTCGGTCCCCTCCCGGACGGTGAGTTCATACAGTGAGCTGTCGTCGGCATAGATATAGGTCAGATACGTGTCGCCGCCCACTTGGTCCCGGAGCACCAGGGCGGTGCAGTCCTCCACCTGCCCCAGGGACACGCCGCCGGCGGTATCGTGCTGGCGGAGCTTTTCCGCCACATAGGATACGGCGGTGCGGGTGGAGAAGGTGTCCTGCATATGCGTCACGGTGCTCCGGTAAGCCTGGATGCCGATCATCACCAGGATGAAGGCGGCGGCGGCGAACACGCAGAACAGCCCGATGGTGAACATCAGGTCGGCGGTATGGGTCTGGGCCCGGTCATTTTTTCCCATCGCGGTCACCTCACTGCAGGGGGATGACGGACACGCCCGGCATCAGGTTGGAGCCGATGACCTCATAGGACACCACATACCGGTCCTCGTCGTACTGCAGGCCGTAGTGGTCCTCCAGGTAACGGAGGCTGTCGGGATAGAATCCCTCCAGGGCATAGCAGTGGACGGCGCTTTGGAGGATGGAATTTTTCAGTCCCTCGGCCTCCTGGCGGGCGGTGGTGCCGGACAGGCTGTTCAGTCCCATCAGGAACAGGACCAGGGCCAGCACGAAGAACCCTGCCGGGATCAGCCGGCCCCAGAGCGCGCCCCGGGGGCGGGATTTTTGGAATCGGTTCATAGCCGCCCTCCCGTCAGCCGATGTTGGACATGATCCCCATGAGGGGCAGCATGACGCTGAGCAGGATCATCCCCACGGCCACGCTGAGCACGGCCACCAGGGAGGGCTCCAGCTTAGCGATAGCGCTGAGCATGCTCTCGTTGATATCGTCGTCGTACTGTTCGGCGATCTGGCGCATCACGTCGTCGATGGCGCCGGTCTTGACGCCGATATTGACCATGCGGGCATAGACGCCGGTGAACATCCCGGTCTGGGCGATGGCGTCGGAGAGGCTGCCGCCCTCGGCCACCAGCTGCCGGATGGTCTGGACCTTCTGGCCCACGGTGGGATGCTCCACCAAGCGGGAGACGGTGTCCAGGCTCTCGTCGATATTCAGGCCGCTGCTGAGGGCCAGATACATCCCGCTGGCGAACCGGGCGCAGGCGATCTTTTCCGCCAGCTTCCGGGTACCGGCGAAGCGGGTGGAGAAGCCCTTGAGCTTGGCCCGCCCCTGGCGGGAGAGGAAGAAGTACGCGCACACCGCGGCCAGGACGGCGGCCACGGCCACGAACACGATGGAGTACCGGCTCATGGCCTCGCCCATACGCAGCACGGCCCCGGACACGCCGGTAAGGCCGGTGCCCAGCTGCTGAAAGACCTGGTTGAACACGGGCAGGACCTTGATGATGAGCACCAGCATGACCGCCACCATCATCCCCAGCATGACCAGGGGGTACGTGACGGCGCTTTTGATGCTCCGGGCCAGGGCGTCCTCCCGCCGGTAATAGGCGGCCAGGGAGCCCATCACATCGTCCAGGCGGCCGGACTGATCGCCCAGCTGGACCATATTGCACATATACGCGGGGAAGCAGCCGGTGCCATCGACGGCCTCGGAGAAGCTGCCGCCGGACTCCATGCAGGAGATCATATCTCCCAGGAGTTTCTGTCCGTCGCCGGCGGGCACGTCCTCCCGCATGATGGAGAGGCCCTCCAGCGCGGAGATGCCGGAGTGGAGGATCATGGCGAGCTGGCCGCAGAAGGAGCCCAGCTCGGCGTTTGACAGTGGCTTCATAGGGATGCTCCTTTCAACATAGGATAACTTTTCCTTTTTGGCCCCCTTGTGCAAAGGGGGCTGCCAGCGCCTTTGGCGCTGGCTGGGGGATTGTCCCGACGCTCAGTGCAGGTATTGCACGGCGTAATTGGACCCGTCGCCGATATATTTCAGGATAGACTTGCTGCTCTTGCCATTGGAGGCGAAGGTAGGGTCCATCCGGGTCCAGTCGCTGCCGGTGAATTCGATGAGCTTATCGATCCAGCCCTGTTCCGGGACATAGACGCTGATCCAGCTGTGATAGATTTGGCCGGAATAGCCGATCTCCAGGCGGGTAGGGATATTCTGGCTGCGGAGCATAGCGGTGGTGAGGGCGGCGTAATCGAAGCAGATGCCGGTGCCGGAAGCCAAGGTATCGTCCACCACGGGCAGGTAACCGGCGGAGACGGTAGCGGCCTTTTCGTCGTCATAGGAGACGTTTTCGATGACGTAGTGATAGATACGCTCCACGGCGTCCAGGTCACCGGCGGCGCCGTCCACGGTTTCGGCGGCCACGGCCACGGCCTGGGTATCCCCGTCGAAGAGGACGTACTGATTGGGATAGAGATAGGGCAGGAACTCGTCATCCAGTGTGACGCTGATGCTGTCCTTGAACAGGGTGGCGTAGGTACTGCCCTCGATATTCTCGTACCCGTCCACCGCATAGGTCCCGCTGCCGCTGGTGAGGGGCAGGGGGATAAAGCCCTCGGAGGGGGGCAGGAAGTATTTATACGTGACGGTATCGGGGCCGGTGAGCTGAACGACGGCCTTGGCGGCGGAGCCGCTGTACCGGGCCATCACATATCCCTGGGCGGCATTGGAAGCGTCCACGGAAAGCGGACCGGCGCCCAGCACATAACTGCCGGGCGCCTCGGGCGTATAGATGACCGGCTCATTGGAACGGCCGGCAGCCGCCTGCGCGCCGCTGATGCCGCCGGTACTGCTGAGAACAGCCAGCAGCAGCAGGAAAGCGGCGGTACGGCGAAGAGCAGAGCGCATGGCGGAAATTACCTCACAATCTTAAATGGGAACGCTGCAAAGCCTCCCGGGCGCTGGTGATATAGCGCTTGACGGAGGCCAGGGACACGCCCATGAACGCGGCGACCTCTTCCAGCTTCAAACCGGTCTCGTACCGGAGCAGGAATGCCTGCCGCTCCCGGACATGGCACTTGTCCAGCGCAGCGCGGACCTGCGCCCATGTATCCCGGTCATAGACCTGCTGGAAGGAATCCTCGGCGGCCAGGGGGGGTAGGGTGCCGTCCTCCAGGGCCACGGACATATCCTGCCGGGACCGGTTCTGGCGGATGAAGTTGCAGCTGGCGCGGTACGCGATCTGCTTCATCCAGGGCAGCAGGAGCCTGTCGATCTTCAGGCTGTCGATGTTCTCATATACGGAAATATAAGTCTCCTGCAACACGTCGAGGATATCCTCCCGGTTGTGCAGGATATAGTAGACGTTGCGGTAGATGATATCATACGTCGCGCCGTAGAGTTCTGCGAAGGCGTCAGCGTCGCCCTCGCGGATACGGCTTGCGAGCAAAGCATAATATTGTTCGTCAAATGTACTCTTTGCCACGGCGTGCTCCTTACAACAAAACAGAGCTTAGCGGCCTGACCTGGCCGCAGAGAATGATACAACATATAAATTATACCATGCCGCGGTGGCACGAACAAGAGTGTTTCATGCCGTAAAATGGGTCATTCGTGCAAGTCGGCGTCCTCGGAGGCCATTAGAGTCAGGAGCACGGAGAGGGGATTCTTGTTGTGATCCTCCAGATAGATGCGCAGGGAGTGGTCGGGGAAGGGGAAGCGCACATACTCCTCCTCCGGGTTGATATCGTCCAGGGCGAACGGCTCGCCGGAGTCGGCGGAGGTGGCCCGGATGGATTCCCAGTCGATGCCGGTGCCGTCCCCGTCGGTGAAATAGATGGTCAGCATCCCGTCCTCCAGGTTGCTGTCGGTCATATGGGGCGGCTCATCGTCGATGGCGTCCACGGAGATGGTCTGCGTGCTTTCCTTGCCGGTAAAGGTCCGGGCGCAGATAGCCAGCTCGCCGTTTTTCTGCACCGACACCTGATAGGAGCCCATATCCTTCCGGGTGACGGCGGCGGGCTTCCCGTCCAAAGTGGCCGTCACGCTCTCCAGCAGCAGCAGCCGGTCCACGTCGAAGTCCACCTCCACGGAGGTAGGGTCCTCCCGTACGCTTACATTATGAAATTCCGCAGGCCGGGTGAGGTAGGACCCCAGGAAGAACGCCACGGCCAGCGCCGCCGCCACGATCAGCACCCGCGGCAGCAGGTATTTCACCCGCGCCTGGGTCTTATATTTGCCCGTCGGCGCGGTCGTCTCCATGCCCAGCTTGGGCATCAGATCCTTCAGCAGCTCCTTTTCGTCATCGGGCGGAGAGTATTCATTGTTTTCGTATTTATTCACGGCATATCCACGTCCTTTTCGGATAATTTTTGGATTTTTGAGTATTTTTTCGAGCTTGCCGGCGCTAGAAAAATATTGCATATTTTACGCAAAACATGCGAATAATCAGCGAATATCGGCGAATAATGTTGGATAATAAAGAATATTACAATTTGTGATTACTTTTGGGCCCTTCGGGTGTATAATAGTCCCACTATTTAGAACAAAACAGGCCGATTTCCCGGAAAACGCCCTACATGTTATACAAACCCTATAAATAATAGACGCGTTTTTCCGAAAAAACGGCTCAATTTTTCTGAAAAATCGAAAAAATCTTGCCGCGAAGGCCAATTATTTTGCGAAAAACCAAATTTTTTGAAAAAATCATAAAAATTGGTCGATTTTGTGAGCCGTTTTCTCTGAAAATTACATCTATATAGATAGAAAGTTCATTTCACAGCGCAAGACCCCGCATCGCGCTACCCATTTTAATGTATTTCCCCCGCACTGTAAAGGGGGAATTGAGGCAAACAAGAGAAAGAACCGATGAGAGATTGGTATAGGAGGTACGAAAATGAAGACTTCCAAGCGTTTGTTGGCCCTGGTGCTGGCCTTCCTGCTGGCCTTCGGCAGCGTTCCCACTGCCGTTTTCGCCGCGGAAGAGGGCAGCACGGAGCCCGCTGCGGCGGAGAGCGCTCCTGCGCCTGCCCCCGCCCCGGCGGAATCCAAGCCTGAGCCGAAGCCGGAACCGGCTCCGGCCCCGCCTGCGTCTCAGCCGGCGGAACAGTCTCAGCCCGCGCCCGAGGCCGCGCCTGAGATCGCTCCCGAGACGGAGACCCAGGCTCCCGCCCCGGAGGCCGGGAACGAGACCCAGGCCCCCGCGCCCGAGACTTCTCAGCAGGGCGGCGAGGCGGATGAGCCCCAGGTGAATGAAAATACGGATAAAAATTCACCGGAAGAAGGGGACGCTCCTGAGGCGGAAGAGCCCGCTGAGGAGAAGAAGGAAGAGAAGACCGAGGAGAAGGTCCAGTCCTTCACCGTCACCTTCGTGGTGGTCGGGGAAGACGGCGAGCGTCTTGACCAGGTCGAAGAGGACTTTGAAGAGGGTTCGGTCCTGAAGGTCACCGAGAAGGTGGAGCGGATGCTCGCCTCCCAGGACGGAAAGGAACTGACCTGGCGCCTGGACAGCCGGGACGGTCGGAAGATCGACCTGGACCAGGAAGAGATCAAGGTCACCAAGGACATGACCGTGGTCATCGTGGCCAAGGCCCCCGAGAAGGCCGAAGCTGACGCGGAGAACGATGCGACCCCCGCCATCGACACTGGCATGACTGTCGCTCCCATGGCGGTCCAGGGCGTTGGTGAGGAGACCAAGGTCGTCACCTTCATTTACATGGTGGAAGGTAACGAGATCGACCGCCAGCGTGTCAAGGCCGGCGACATCCTCCGCGACCCCGGCACCCCCACCGTGGAGAATATGACCTTCCTCGGCTGGGAGAACGCTCTCTCCGTTGAGTTTGGCAAAGAAGTGACCGCTGAGGCTCTGAGCAGCTATAAGAACCAGCAGGAGGTCACGGTCACCGCCAAGATGCAGGCGTTCGCCTACATCCAGTTCGTGACCCATGATGGCGTCACCGTCTATGCTTCCGGCGGCGAGGCTGGCACGGACTTCACCTTTGAGAACATCTCCTATGAACCCACCGAGGATTCCCAGATGGTCACCGGCTGGCAGACCGAAAACGGCGCTATCTATGGTTTGTCCGGCACCGTCAAGCTGGGCGAGGCTGGCTTGATCACCAAGATGACGCCCGTCCTGTCCACCCGTTACTGGATCACCTTCGATTCCCAGGGCGGTTCCATCGTGGAGCCCCAGTCCTACGGTACCAATGACCGTACCGTGGCTCCGGCCAACCCCACCAAGAAGGGCTACACCTTTGGTGGATGGTATACTTCTGCCAACCCTGGCAAAAATAGCCAGGCGTATTCTTTTGACAGCACTTTGAGCGGCGACGTTACCCTGTATGCCAAGTGGACCGCTGTATCCAACGCCAGCTACACGGTCATCTTCTGGAAGCAGCAGGTGACGGATAAGTATGGTTTTACTGATAAGCACTACGATTACTGGCAGAGCAAGACCGGTACCGGCAGCGTGGACAGCACTCTCTATTATTATGATAATTATTATGTTAATGATAGCATTAACACCAACCGGAATAATGGAACTGGTGGCGTTTCTTTCCCCAGCACCGACACCGGCTTCCACTACGCCAGCAACGACGTCTCCGGCAAGACGATAGCCGCCGACGGAAGCACTATCGTCAACGTCTACTATGATCGGGATACGGCAACACTGACCTATATTTATCCCAATAATAGTAATGTTACATGGCACGGCCTGTACGGCCAGACCTTCCAGCAGGCTGACGCCAGCTACGTTTGGCCCAGTAGCTACCATTGGAGTTACTACACCTACAATTGGTGGGGCGAAGTCTCTAGTACGACAGGAATGACGATCCTGGACGGATTTGTTCTGTCGAGCAATGGCTGGGATCACTCCGATAATAATTGGTCGATGACCCTTCACGGCTCGAATCCACAGACTGATTATTGGATCCGCCACTATGTGGAGCAGTACAGCAGTACCGGCGAGGGCGAATTTGTGTGGAAAGCCGATGCCGCTACCAATAGCTCCGGCTGGAGTGTGAATGATAAGTTCGAGGGTTATCACGCTGCGTTCTGGACCAAGACCGAGAATGGTGATAGACAATATGGGAGCTCGGCCAGCTTTGAGAAGAATAGTAATGTGCTTTGGGCATACCACACGCTCAAGTCCTATAGCCTGACGGTCAACACCGCTTATACCCAGAACGGTGCGACCTATCAGGCGACGGTCAACGGCTATCCCCAGACCTTCAAATACACGGCTCCGCTGAGCGGTATCGCCCAGCCTGCCGCGCCGGCCGGTATCCCCAGCTACTACACCTTCGCCGGCTGGTATGACAACCCCCAGGGCGAGGGCAGCCAGCTCGATCTTAACAGCTTGACCATGCCCGCCCACGATTACGCCATTTACGCCGTATGGAAGGCCCCCGATGTGACCGTTGAATTCGACCTCCAGGGCGGCGTGATCGACAATGCGCAGATCAACAAAAAGACGGTCAAGGCCGGCGAGGCGGTCGAGGACCCCGGCGAGCCCACCCGCGACGGCTTCATCTTCGCTGGCTGGCTCCGGAACGGCGCCCCCTTCAACTTCGATACTCCCATCACCGAGGACACCACCCTGACCGCGAAGTGGGTCTCCGAAGCCACCAAGGTCCAGATCGAGTATAAGGCTGGCGAGCACGGCACGAATCCGCCTGCCGATGACAACTCCTACACCGTGGAGGCTCAGGCCCACGCCCGCCGCGGCCCCGCTGCCAACGAGGGTTACAGCTTCAAGGGCTGGGTCATCCAGGGCGACGAGAGTGGGAAGGTCTATGTTCCCGGCGAGGCGTTCACCGTCTCCAGCGAGTTCATCGTGCTGGATGAGGGCACAAAGACCGGCACCCTGACTCTGGTGGCGCAGTATGTCGAGACCGGCGACGGCACCGCCGAGCTGACCTACCACTCCAACTATCCTGCGGACACCTTGGAGGATAGTGTGCAGGTGCAGAAAGACATCGAGGTCAACACCAGTTATGAACTTGGCGGAAGCCGCTTTACCGCCCCTGATGGCTATGAGTTCAAGGGTTGGGCCACGAGCGAGCTGAGTGCCCAGGCCAAGATTTCTACCAACTCCGTCCTAGTGGACAACAACGACGATGACAACAACGTCTACGCCATCTGGTCCCCGCTGGACTTCACCGTAACGGTCGATTACAAGACCGATGACGGCAAGATGCTCAAGGAGGACGCAATCACAGAGACCGTTGAGCCCAAGCTTAGCATTCCCGTGTGGAGCTGGGACGTAAGCGGCAAGATCAACAAGACTTTTGACGACGCTGACGGCAACCACTACATCTGGGAGCGCAATGACAGCAATGTCAGCGGCTATGGCTATCATTCCGGCGTGAAGGCCAACGCGTACTTCACCCTGGATAACAACCACGACGACATCGCCGACAAGTATCAGGTCTTCATCAAGTATGTGGCCGACGAGAACGGCTCCGTTGACCCCAAAGAGCAGGTCATTAATCTGGAGGGCAAGACCAGCGGCAACGTGACCGCTGAGTCCGTGGCCACCCCCAACAGCAACACCTACAAGTTCAAGAACTGGACTTCCGTGGATGGCGTCGCGATCACCAACCCCGAGAACGCGAGCCTGAACCAGTCCTTCAAGGCTGAGGGCGGCAAGACCTATACCTTCACCGCTCACTTCGAGCTGAACGAGGCGACCCTGACGGTCAACTATGTGAACGAGGACGGCAACGAGCTCCAGAAGACGGAGACCACGCAGGTCACCATCGGCGATCCCTATGATGCGAAGGCTCCCCAGCGGCTCACCGGCAGTGACGGCAAGAACTACGTTCTGGACCAGTACGAGGGCGATGCTCCCACCGGCACCATGACCGATAAGGGCGCTAACGTCACCGCGGTCTACTCCCTGGACGAGGACGGCAACGGTATCCCTGATAAGTACGAAGTCACCGTGACCTTCGAGGTCAAGAACGGCGCTTGGAACGACGGCAAGACCGAGACCGTCACCAAGAACTACACCATCGCCACCAAGAACGAGGACGGCACCTGGACCGCGAAGACCGTTGACACCGGCGCCCCCGCGGCTGGCGCCAACCCCGCCACCGGCTACAAGGAAGGCAAGTGGGACACCACGCCTCCCACCTCCGTCTCCAAGGAGATGGACAACAAGACCTACACCTATGAGTACGTCATGGACCCGGATGCAACCGTCGAGGTCGAGTTCACCGTCAAATACTACAAGGAGAATGATGACGGGACTTACAGCGGCCCTGAGACGGAGAAGGTAACGGAAAGCTTCTGGGCCGGCACGCCTGAGAGCGAGCGGAAGCTCACTGTTAAGGATAACAGCTTCAACAAGAACAAGTATACTGATGGATACACCTTCGAGAAGTCCGAGCCGGCTAAACTGCCTGCGGTTGGTTCTAAGGTCGATCCTAACGGCACTTACAGACTGTATTTCGCCAAGGACGTGACTGGTCCCGAGGGCGAGCCCGACGAAATCCCCGACAAGTACGAGGCCACTGTGACCTATGAAGTGGTCAACGGCACTTGGGACGGCAGCGACAACGCCCAGAAGACCGAGGACGTGGTCTTCGGCTACCAGGACGACAACGGCAACTGGGTCGCGGACGACAGCGTTACGCTGACGAAAGTCCCCACCGGCATGCAGGCCGACAAGGGCTACACCAGCGGCAGCTGGACTCCCAATGAGCCCACCACCGTCACCAAGGACGGCGACAAGGCGTTCACCTACAAGTTCGTGGAGGAAGACGACATCACCATCAAGTACGAAGCCACCGTGGGCGGCTCCGTGAACCCCGAGAGTGAGACCCTGGCTCCCGCCACCGGCGTGGCGACTGGCTCTGACGCCAAGGCCGCTGCTGGCTACCACTTCACCAAGTGGACCGACGCCGAGGGCAACGAGGTGAGCACGGACGCGCACTTCACGCCCGATAAGGTCGACGGCTTGAACGTTGCGGCCACCTACACCGCGAACTTCGAGAAGAATACCTACAAGGTCACCGTTGAGTACAAGGCGGACGACGGCACCGACCTTGGCAAGGAAAACTTCACTAAGGAGGTCGAGTTTGAGGACTCCTACAATGTGAGCGGGGAGATTCCCGACAAGATCGTGGTGGACGGCAAGACCTATGCGAAGGACACCGTTGAAGGCGAGCCCGAGGGCACCATGGGCGACGAAGATATCAATATCACCGTTACCTACAGCGTGGACGAGATCGGTCCCGAGGACGAACCCGACGGCACCCCCGATAAGTACCAGATCATCATTAAGTTCGAGGCCGACCCCACTGATGGCGGTGTGGTCAACAACAACGTGGATCATGTGGTCCTGACCTCCAAGGAGGCCTCCAGCATCGGTGAGGGCTACTATCAGTTCGCTATCGAATCTGTGCCCCAGCAGGCCAACGGCGGCTACGTGTTCGACTATTGGAACAGCGGTCTGCCCTCCTATGCCGGCGGCGTCAGCAACAGCCCCGTCTTCGGCGCGCACTTCACCTCCAAGGGCGGCCAGACCTACACCGTCACCGCTCACTTCGAGAAGGACACGATCGGCCCTGACGGCGAGCCCGACATCCATCAGGTCGAGGTCATCTACGCGAGCGACGGTAACGGTTCGGTTGAGCCCAGTGGCAGCGAGATCACGACCTTTGCCGAGAACGAGACCTCCGGCACTGTAAATGTGCACTCTGTTGCAACACCTGCCGATGGTTACGCTTTCGACTACTGGGATCTGAACGACGAGAGGATTAACTCCGGCAAGGAGCTGAACGACACCTTTGAGTCCGAGGGCGACAAGGTCTACACCTACACCGCCCACTTCGCCGAGGACAAGATCGGCAAGGACGGCGGTCCTGACGGACCCGACGGCATCCCCGACAAGTACCAGTACACCATTGAGTATGAGTCTTATGACGAGACCATGGGCACTGTTGAACCCAGCGGCTCCCATGTCTACACCCTGGGCAGCGAAGGCGCCTATCTGACGGAAGGCACCCATCACGTTGAATCCACCGCCAAGGCCATAGAGGGCTATAAGTTCAGTGAGTGGACCGGGGATAAATTCAGCTTCGGTGAGCACCTCAACATTGAGAACTTCTCCGTCGCTGGCGGCCAGACCTATACCTTTACCGCTCGCTTCGGCGTAGAGGTGAAGCTCTACGGTCGGACTGAGGATGGGACAGGACTGTATTTTACCAGCGTGGCGGCAGATCGCAATATTCCGTATACAACCAACGTAGAGGCGGATATTACTCCGAGCCTGACAGAAGACGTTACTGATTTGACGGCCAATGTCCCCACGCAGTATAATGGCTACGTTCTGGACCACGTCGAGAATTACAGAGGTACGGTTGGTGTCGACACTGAGATCATCGCAGTCTATGCCGTGGACGAGACCGGCCCGGATGATGTGCCCGACGGCATCCCCGATAAGTACCAGGTCGAAGTGACCTACAAGGTCGAGAACGGTACCTGGGGCGAGGGCAGAGACGCCGATGTTGTGAAGAATTACGACATCGCGAAGTGGGACCCGAGCAGCTACAAGTGGGTGGAGGAGAACGTCTCCCCGAAGGCTCCCACCGGTATGCAGCCCAACGACGGTTACATCGGCGGCGAGTGGGATAAGGTTATCCCCGACCATGTGACCAAGGCCATGGACGGTGAGACCTACACCTACAGCTTCGAGAAGGGCACCTACGAGTACACTGTAAACTACTATTACGACGACTATTACGACGACATCCCTGACGCGGAAGAAACCGTGAACGAAACCGGGACCTTCGGCGACAAGATCCCCTACGATGCGCCTGAGGCGAAGAAGCACGGCGGCCACAACTACGTGCTGGAGCTGGTAGTGAACGAAAACGGCACGATCACCAGCAACAGTGAAAACAACGTGGTAGATGTTTTCTACGCGAAGGATGACATCGGCACTACCCCCGAGGGCGGCCCGGACAATGTCCCCGACAAGTACCAGGTGACCATCCTGTATGTGGCCGAAACGGGCGGTTCCGTGAACCCGGAGAAAGAAGTCAAGACCCTGGGCGATGAGATCAAGTATTTGATGAACGGCTCTGTCACGGCCAGCGCTCAGGCAACCGCTGAGGAAGGTTATGTGTTCACCGGCTGGACCTCTGCCGACGTTGCAATCGATGATGCCACGAGCGAGGCTCTGAATCAGGAGTTCAACGCTTACGGCGGCCAGACCTACACCTTCAACGCTACCTTCAAGCGGGACATCAACAACGATGACATCCCCGACGAGGAGCAGGATGTGGTTGTCACGATCGTGGGCAACCATGACAGCAAGACCTATGACGGCACCGCGCTGGATGTGGAGGGCTACGACGTCACCGTGACGGTGGACGGCAACGAAGTCAAGAATTATGACTGGCTGGCCCTGACCGGTGAGGCTAAGGCCTCTCAGACGAACTTTGGTAAGACCGACATGGGGCTGACCAAGGATAGCTTCAACTACAACGCGGGCGAGTTCAACAGCGTGACCCTGAACGTCACTGACGGCTATGCCGAGATTACCAAGCGGCCTGTGACCCTCCAGTCCGGCACCAATAGCTGGCCCTACGATGGCGACGCGCACAGTGAGCGCACCGTGTCTGACCTGACCGACGGACAGGAAGGCAAGGGCATGGTCCAGGGCGAGGCGTTCGACTTCACCGACTTCGCCTCCATCACCGAGCACGGCAGCGTGAACAACACCTACACGGTGAATGACAGCGCTACCGCGAAGCAGAGCAACTATGATATCACCAAGCAGGAAGGCACCCTGACCATCACCGAGCAGAGCATCGAGCCCGATCCGGAGAATCCCGACGATCCCACCGCCATCCAGATCAACAGCCCCAGCGACATCCCCTATGACGGCATCGAGCACAAGTGGGCTCCCACCGTTACCAACGGGGCCCTGCGGAGCGGCAACCTGGTGGAGGGTAAGGACTACACGGTCAGCTATGACACTGATAACTTCACCGACGTGACCGGGCCCATCGAAGTGACCATCACCGGCATCGGCAACTACACCGGCACTGTGACCCGTACATATCAGATCACCCCGCGGCCTGTGACGGTCAACCTGGCCAGCGCTGCCAAGACCTATGACGGCACAGCTCTGACCGCCGGCGGCACCATCCAGGGCCTGGTGGCAGGCGAGACCGCTACGGTCAACACCAGCGACAGAATCACCAACCGGGGCACCACGGCCAACGACGATTACACCATCACCTGGGGTACTGCCAGCCGGAGCAACTACAACATCAGCAGTGTCAACACCGGTACCCTGACAGTCAACCCCGCGACCCTGACGGTCAACACCGGCAGCGCCACCAGGATGTATAACGGCGCGGCCCTGACCGCTGGCGCCACCATCCGTGGCCTGGTGAACGGCGAGACCGCTACGGTCACTACCAGCGACTCCCGTACCAACGCCGGCAGCACGGCCAATAACGATTACAACATCATTTGGGGTACTGCCAGCCGGAACAACTACAACGTGGTCGACGGTACCATCGGCACCCTGACGGTCACCCCGCGTACCGTGACCCTGTCCTCCGCCGGTGCGACCAAGACCTATGACGGCACCGCGCTGGTCGGCAGCACCACAGTTACGGTCGGCGGCAACGGCTTCGTGGCCGGTGAGGGCGCGACCTACAACGTGACGGGCTCCCGTACCGACGCCGGCACCAGCCGGAACACCTTCACCGTCAGCTTCAACGCCGGTACCAACCCGAACAACTACACCATCACCCGGAACTATGGTACTCTGAGAGTCAATCCGAGGACCGTTACCATGACCTCTCAGTCCGCTACCAAGGAGTATGACCGTAGGGTCCTGCGGGCCGACGGCGTCACAGCCAGAGGCTTTGTGGCCGGCGATGGCGCGACCTACAACGTGACCGGACGGCGCACGACCGTTGGTACCAGCCAGAACACCTTCACTTACACCCTCAACCCCGGCACCGATGCTGGCAACTACAACATCAACCAGGTGTACGGCGATCTGACGGTGACACCGGCCGAGGTCCCCGCTCCCACGGATAACCCGGAGCCCACGGATAACCCCGAGCCCACCGAGATCCCCGAGGACGAGACGCCGCTTGGCGGCCTGCCCGAGGGCATGGATCCCGACTACTCGCTGGATGAGGAAGTAGTCATCACCGAGGACGAGACGCCTCTCGCGGGCGGCCCGACGGAGCAGGTCTGCTGCATCCTCCACTTCATCCTGATGCTCGGCGCCCTGTGCGTGGCTATGTACTTCACGCACGACCGCAAAAAGCGCCAGGAGAGAGAGTTCGAGCTTCGCTCCGAGCTTCAGTAAGCACACATAACCCCAGAGATCAGAAAGGAAGTTAAACAATGCACGAGTACTTTCACACGAAGTTTGGGTTTTGCATGTGGGATATCGGCGCGCTGATCGTGCTGATCGCGATGGTCGTGATCCTGGTGGTCCACATCGTCAATCAGAAGAAGCGGGAGCAGGAATTCGAGGATGAGCTCTCCGAGAAGATGGCCGACTCCAACGGCAGTCCCAAGAGGTAAAAAAACACAATGCGGAGCTGCCCGGCGTTCAAAACGCCGGGCAGTTTTTTGCGCGCGCTGTGCCGTGCGCCGCGCTTGGGCGGGCAGAGTTAGCATTGACAAAAGCGGGCCGGGGGTCCTATCATCGGAGTGGACGGAAGACGTGCTGCGGCATATCATGGACCAAACGGAACGAGGGGGCGGCAAGGTGTTTCAATGGCTGGCCGCAAAGATCATACGGGACTGGGACCGGACCGAACGGGTCGAGGTGCGCACGGCGTACGGGCAGATGGCAAGCATCCTGGCCATCTGCTCCAATGGGGTCCTGTTTGTCATAAAGCTGCTGGTGGGGATGGCCGCCGGGTCCGTGGCCGTCGTTGCGGACGGGATCAATAACCTGTCCGACGCCGCGTCCAATATCATCAGCCTTCTGGGGTTCCGGCTGGCGGCCCGGCCCGCGGACGCGGAGCATCCCTATGGGCACGGGCGGTATGAATACCTGGCGGGGCTGACGGTGGCGGTGCTGATCCTGGCGGCAGGACTGGAGCTGCTGAAAAGCAGCGTGGAGCGGATATTCCACCCCGCCGCGCCGGATTTCTCCTGGGTCATGGCCGCGGCCCTGGCCGGGTCCATCCTGGTGAAGCTTTGGATGATGCTGTTCAACCTGGACGCTGGCCGGCGCATCGATTCCAGGACCCTGTTCGCCACGGCGGCGGACAGCCGCAACGACGCCATTGCCACCGGCATCGTCCTGGCAGGGATGATCACCGCGCATTTTACGGGACTGGACCTGGACGGCTGGCTGGGGGTCGGCGTGGCGCTTTTCGTGCTGTACAGCGGCTTTTCCCTGGTGCGGGATACGCTGGACCTGCTGCTGGGAAGAAAACCGGAGCCGGAGGTCATCGAGGCCATCCGGGAGCGGATCATGGCCTGCCCCGGCGTGGTCGATACCCACGACCTGATGCTCCATGATTACGGCCCCGGCCAGCGGTTCGCCAGCGCCCATGTGGAGATGGCCGCTGAGGACGATATCATGGTCATGCACAAGGCGCTGGTGGAGCTCTCCCGGGAGTTTCTGGAAAAGGACGGACTGCATATCGTGTTCCAGCTGGACCCCATCTCCCAGGAGGATACAGAGGAGAACCGGCTGCGGAAGCATATGGCGGCGCATGTGGACCTGGTGGACCCGCGGCTCACGGTCCACGACCTGTGCCTGACCCGGGCGGAGGACGGGGACCATGTCCGCTTCGACTGCTTCGTCCCCGCGGATATCGACATCCCGGAGCAGGAGATGAAGAAGATCCTGACAAATATGGCCCGGGAGATATACCCGGACGCGGAGATAGACGTCACCATCGACCGGGATTACATGGCCCCGCCCCATTGATGATAGTTATGATTATCGCAAAAAACACGGAACAGGCAAAAGCTGTTCCGTGTTTTTTTGTGGCGCTGCGGCCAGTTTGAGGTGCGGCGTGAACAGCCGCATGGATGCCCGTTCACCGGAATCTGCTTCGGTACTCCGTCGGGGTCAGGCCGGCGTGCTTTTTGAACAGCATGGAGAAGTAGGAGGGCTCGTTGATGCCGATCCGCTCTGCGATCTCGTAGGTCAGGAGGTTCGTGGTCTCCAGCAGCTCCTTTGCCTTCTCCATGCGGATGGTGGTGATGTATTCCGTGACGGAGCAGCCGCATTCCTTCTTGAAGATGCGGCTGAGATAGGAGCTGTTCATGTGGGTGTGCTGGGCGATGTCGTCCAGCGTCAGCTCGTCGGCGGGGTGCTCCCGGATGTAGGTGATGGCCTCCTGCACATACCGGCTGTACTCCCGGTCCGAGGAGGTCAGCTCCTCACGGGCGAAGGCCAGCAGCGCCTTGACGATGTCCTCCAGCTGGAAGATGTCGGCGGCGCGGCCGATGCGGGCCAGGTACTCCTCCGGGGGAAGGGTGCGGCCGCTCTTGGCCAGCGCGCGGAACGTGAGGTAGTAGATGTGGGAGCAGATGCTCTTGGCGTCGCTCTCGTTGACGAAGTTGCTTTTCAGTTTCAGAAACAGCGCGCCGGCCACGGCGGATGCGGCCTGGAAGTCCCGCTGGCGGATGGCGTTCTCCAGCTCGTACAGGGACATGGTGTCCTCGGCGGACAGGATGTTCTCCGCCTCGCCGGCAGCCGGGTCGAATACGGCGATGGAGGAGGGGGAGTAGAACGTCAGCGACAGGGTGTGGATGGCCTCAAAGGTGGCGGTGGAGAATTCCGCCGCCCCGTGGTGCAGGCCGCTGACGCCCACGAAGACCTTCATGGAATACAGCTGCTCCGGGATGCGGACGATCTCCCGGCAGTTTTCCAACACCGGCGCCAGGTCCTCGTAAAAGTAGACGGAGAGGATGAGGTTGTTGTACCGGAAGCAGAAGCTGTTGGATTTCTGCTGGATGATGAGCTCTTTCAGATGGTCCAGCTCCGCGGGGGCGCCGTCCAGACGGAAGGCGGCGATATAGTAGTAATCTAGCGGGATGTGGAATTCTGCCAGCCGCTTGTCGATGTCCTCCGAAACGCTGCCGTAGGTCAGCTCCTGGAGGAACTGGTCCTTCAAAAATGCCAGCTCGCTTTTGGCGATGGAACTCTGCCGCTTGGAGACGATGATCCGCTGCTGGGCCTCCTTCACGGCGGCGACGATCTCATCCTTTGGGGTGGGCTTCAGGAGGAAGGAGGAGACGTTGTAGCGGATGGCGGTCCGGGCGTATTCAAACTCCGCGTAGCCGGTCAGGATGATGACGGCGATCTGGGGGTGGTTCTCATAGATATACCGGGCCAGCTCCAGTCCGTCCGTCACGGGCATCTTCACGTCCGTGATCACGATGTCCACGGGCGTGCTCTTGATGAGCTCGATGGCCTCGGCCCCGTCGCAGGCCGTGGCGGCCACGGTGCAGTCGATGCTGCCCCAGTCAAAGAAGCAGGAGAGGCCACGGCGGGTGGCGGCCTCGTCGTCAACGATCAGAAGATGGAATATCATGGCGTCTCCTCCTTGGGCAGAGGTATCCGGAACGAGACCTCCGTGCTCACGTCGGGGGTGCTCGCGATCTGCAGGCGGGCCATCTCCCCATAGAGAAGATACAGCCGCCGGTTTAGGTTGCGCAGGCCGATGTGGGTGTGGGAGTCCTTGGCCGACGGCTGGATGGCGTCCAGGTCCGGTATGTCGGCAAAGCCCACCCCGTTGTCCCGGACGGAAAAGCGCACGGCGCTGTCCTCCCGGCAGATGGAGATCAAGAGCTCCCCGCTGCCCTTTTTGGGCTCCAGACCGTGCTCGAAGGCGTTCTCCACCAGGGACTGGAGGCAGAAGCAGGGGATCTGCATCTTCTGCAGCCCGGGGGAGAGGTCGAAGGTCACGGTGATCTTGTCCTCAAAGCGCATCTGCTGCAGGTAGATGTAGAACTTGATGCACCGCAGCTCCTCCTCCAGGGAGATATAGGACGAGGACTTGGAGAGGATGTTGGTCTTTAAGAGCGCGCCCAGGGAGATGACCATCTGGTATAGCTCCGGGTTGTCCGCCATCTGGGCCTTCCAGGCCAGGGTGTTGAGGGTGTTGAAGAGGAAATGGGGGTTGATCTGGGACTGCAGGGCCTGTATCTCCGCGTTTTTCAGGAGCATCTGCTTTTCCAGCTGGTCGGCGTGATAGGCGTTGATCTCCCGGAGCAGATGGTTGAAGGCGTCTGTCAGAGCGTTGAACTCCTCATACATCTCCGTGGCGGGGATGCTCTCCTCATAGTGGCCCTCGCTGATGCGGGTCACATAGCCGATCATGCGCATGACTGGGCGAGTGAAAGCCTTGCTCAACACATAGGCGGCGAGGAGGGTGACGGCGGAGACAAAGACGATCACAGCCAGGTATGTGCGCAGGGTCTCGCTCAGCTTTTGCTGCAGCTCCTGCCGGGGGGCGACCACCACGGCGGAGAGGTCCAGGTCGTCCAGCTGCTCGGAGACGGTGAGATACTCCCTCTCGTCAAAGGGAGCGGACTGGCCGGGCTGGGAGGACAGCTCAAAGTCCTCGTTGTACAGGAAGATGGACCAGTCGTCGTCGATGGCGCGGCTGAGGTAGTTGATCCAGGCCGGGCCGTTGACGGAGATGATCATGGTGGCGATGGGGTAGCCGGTGTTGGCGCTGAAGATGTTGCGGATGAAGTACAGCGAGCCGCCCTTTTCCTCGGAATGGATGAGCTGCAAAGACGGCAGCCTTTTGTCAACGTCTTGGTATATCTCCTTGACCTGCCGGATGTCCTCCCGGGAGTCCACAGCGGAGACGCGGTACGTCCGGCCTCCCTTGGCGTAGATGGTGACGGAGTCGATGAAATTTTCCTTCCAGGCGTAGTTGGTGATCAGCAGATACGTCATCTGCCGCTCGATGGCCGTGGTGTTGTAGCTGTCCGCGCTGGCCGCCTCCAGACTGTCGTAGATGAGGTTGTTGGACATGAACAGGGGGTAGAGGGAGTCCATCAGCTCCACCTGTTCGCCGATCTGACTCATGGTGTTGTTCAGCTGCTGATACATCTGCTCCTGGTATGTCTCCCGGAGCGTCCTGGCCGTGTGGGCATAGAAAAAGACACCGGTCACGGCAAGCGCCAGGGCGGTGATACCGGTGAACATGAACGCGGCATAGGAGCGCAGGCTCTTTGCCTTCGGTCCGCTCCGGATGCGCTGAAAGAGAGATCTCATGGCGTGGACGCGCCTCCCCTGCTCTGGTATACTGATATAATGAGGATTTGACGGCGAAACGCCGCAAGGCGTTGCGCGAGCCGCTCTGCCAGATAATCATTATAGCAAAAAATCGCCAATTTGGGAACTAGTAGTTCATCCGTCACAAAATTATAACAGATAAAGTAAAAATAATTATAGAAAATATATAAAATCGCAGCAATGCCGCTGTCCCACCGGCGAAAAAACAAAAAATAATCCTAGATTTGGTAAAGCCGGGCTATCACGGTCTCCGGGCCGGATGCTCTACAATGGGACCATCATCAAATAACATAGGAGGTTTAGCAAAAATGAAACGAGTGTTATGCCTGGTGCTCGCCGTAGTGATGGCGCTGGCCCTGTTCGCCGTCCCCGCTTCCGCGGCGGAGGAGAAGGTCGTGCTGGACGTGATCAACTACCATGTGGGCACGGACTACGCGGCAGACTTCTACGCCTATCTGTTCTCCGAATTCCAGAAGACCGAGGAAGGCAAGAACGTGGAGTTCAACTTCGAGGAGATCCCCACCACCGACGCCTTCAACCAGAAGATCAAGCTACTCATCTCCAGCGGCGACCTGCCCGACATCGTCCTCAACGGCGGCAACAACATCACCGCCCTGGCGGCCGAGGCCGGCAAGGTGGCGGACCTGACCCCCTATTTCGACGCGGACCCAGAGTGGAAGGCCACCTTTGACGAGGCATCCCTGGAGTTCAACACCGTGGACGGCAAGATCTACGGCGTGCCCGTGTCCAAGGAGATCTCCTACATCTACTACAACAAGACCCTCTTTGAAGAGGCCGGCCTGACGGCTCCGGAAGTGACCTATGAGACCTGGGACGACTTCTTCGCGGCCTGCGATACGCTCCTGGAGCATGACATCACCCCCATCAGCATGGACACCGGCGACATGGGCTGGCTCACCAACCTGTGGTACAGCGCCCTCATCGGCACCGAGGGGGAGACCGGCAACGCCTTCATGAACTCCATGTACCCCACCGACTATAACACCCCCGAGGTGGAGACGGCTACGGAGACCCTGCAGAAGATGCTGGCCGAGTACACCACCGCGGACGCGGTGGGCGGCAAGTATGACACCATGGCGACTCACTTCTTCAACGGCGAAGTGGCCATGCTGCCCAACGGCCCCTGGATGATCCCCGACATCCGCAGCCCGGAGAAGGCCCCCGAGGGCTTCTACGACGAAGTGGGCGTCATGCTCATGCCCAAGGCCGGCATGGAGATGGTCCCCACCCCCGGCGACATGGTGGGCGCCACGGAGCCTGAGAAGATCGAGGCTGCCGTTGCCTTCCTGAAATTCGAGACCACCATCGAGAACCAGCTCAAGGGTCTGGAGATGGCCGGTCTGCAGCCGGTGGCCAAGGAAGTGGATATCCCCGACACGCTCATCGAGTCCGACCCCCTGATGGCCCAGGTCATGGAGCTGATGGGCAAGGCGGAGTGGACCTACGGTCAGAACCAGGCGTACTGGTATCAGAACGTGATCGACGAGTTCTCCGTGCAGCTGCCCGAGCTGGCCTACAGCAATCTGTCCCCGGCGGAGTTCTGCACGAAGCTGTCCGAGGCGGCGCAGAAGAACTGATAGCATAGAACATACGAGCGCAGGGGGCATTGGCTTTCAATGCCCCCTGTTACAGCCTTCCGGAGAAAGGGCATGCTATGTCGATCAAGAATAAAAAGAAGTGGATCGTGCTGTTCATCCTGCCGTGCATGATCCTGTTTTGCCTCGTCTACGCCGCGCCGATCATCATGGTCCTGTATACGTCCGTGTGCGATTACACGGTCTCCACCAGTCCCAAGCCCACGGGCCTGGAGAACTTCCGGCAGATATTCAGCGACCCATCCTTTAAGGTGTCCATCATCAACACCCTGCGCTGGGTCCTGATCCAGAGCACGTTCCATGTGACCCTGGGCCTGGTCATGGCCCTGGTGCTGCACAGAAAGCCCAAGGGCTGGAAGATCGTGCGCACGGCCTATCTCATCCCCAACATCGTCCCCACGGCTGCCACCGGCGTGATGTTCACGCTGCTCTTAAACCCCACCTTCGGCGTGCTGAAGCCCGTGTATGAATTCCTGGGCCTGAATACCCGGCACATCGTCAACCTCTTCGGCAACTCCAAATACGCCTTCTGGACGGTGACGGCCACCTGGGTGTTCTACTCCGGCTTCAATACCATCATCTTCCTGGCGGAGATGGGCGCCATCAACAAGGAGGTCTATGAGGCCGCCGTCATGGACGGCGCCACGCCCTGGCAGCTGGACAAGTACATCACCCTGCCGCTGATGAAAAATATCTTCGGCACCTGCGTGGTCCTGGCGTCTGTGGCCATGGTCTCCCAGTTCGACATCATCTATATGACCACGAAGGGCGGGCCGGGCACATCCACGCTGAACTTGCCTACTTATCTATATAAGATCATGACGCTGGAAAACAATTACGGAAAGGCCAATGCGGTGGGCGTCATCCAGATCGCTCTGGGGCTGGTGCTGGTGATACTGATACGGCGGCTTTTCCGGGATAAGAACGAGATGGGGGAGGTCTGAACATGGGTACAAAGGCAAAAAAACTGTCCCTGGGAACGGCGAAATACATCTTCCTGGTGTTTTTCGTGCTGATCTCCGTGGGGCCGATGATATGGGTGTTTCTCAGCTCCTTCAAGACTTATGCGGAGATCAACTCCTCCGCGCTGTCGCTGCCCAGTTCCTTCAGCCCGAAGAACTATGTGGACGCCGTTCATTACGCCCCCATCGGCAAGTATTTTCTCAACAGCGTGCTCATCGTGGGCACCAGCGTGGTGGTCACTGTGGCCTTGGTGGCCATGTGCTCCTATGTGACGGCCCGGTTCAAGTTCAAATTCAAGCCGGTGCTGGTCCTGATGATCTCCGCCTCCCTGATGCTGCCGGCCCAGGCCATCTCCCAGCCGCTGTTCGCCATCTTCAAGTCGCTGCATCTCTATGACACCAAGCTGGGACTCATCATCGTCTACTCCGCCATGGGCATCCCCATGTCCTTCTTTGTCATGACCAGCTACTTCCAGACCATCAGCACGGCCCTGGAGGAGTCGGCCTACATAGACGGCGCCAGCTTCATCCAGACCTTCTGGCACATCATCCTGCCCCTGGCGAGACCGGGCCTGGCCACCGTGGCCATGCTCCAGTTCATCAACACCTGGAATGAGTTCTACTTTGCCCTGATGCTCACCAGCGGCGATACGGCACGGACCGTGCCCATCGCATTGAATTACTACATGGGCACCTTCGCCAACAACTACTCCGCGCTGTTCGCCGCCGTGGTCATCACCGTCCTGCCCACCATCGCGGTGTTCATCGTCCTGCAGCGGCAGGTGATGGAGAGCCTGACCGCCGGCGCGGTAAAGGGGTGACGGCATGACGAGAGACAAACAGCCCATCTATCCCATCGACCTGTGGGACGTGACGGAGACGGCGTTCCTTTTGGAGAACAACTATAGAAACGAGACCACCTTCTCCCTGTCCAACGGCTATATCGGCACCCGGGGCACCTTCGAGGAGGCATATCCCTTTGACGAGGACCACGGCCTGGAGGGGAACTTCGTCAACGGATTTTACGAGTCCGTCCCCATCCGGTACGGCGAGGCGAATTTCGGCTCCCCGCCCCGCAGCCAGACGCTTCTGAATCTTCCCAACCTGAAGGAGACGAAGCTGTTTCTGGACGGCGAGGAATTCTCCATGGACGCGGGGTCCATGAAAGGGTACAGCCGGACCCTGCACATGCACGACGGCCTTTTGGAGCGGAAGCTAGTCTGGACGTCCCCCGGGGGGAAGAAGGCGGCCATCAACATCCGGCGGCTGGCGTCCTTTGCGGAAAAGCACATCATGGCCATCCGCTATGAGGTGGAGCCGCTGAACTTCTCCGGGACGGTCCGCTTCCAGTCCGCCCTGCGGGCCGACGTGGAGAACCACACCCGGAAGACCAATCCCATCGTGGACTACGGCCCCTTTGGCCGCCGGCTGGACCCGGTGAAGCTGACGGCAGCGGACGGGACCCTCTATTATGAGGGCGTCACGAAGGGGAGCGGGCTCACCGTGGCCTGCGGCAGCACCCACCGCATCGCCAGCGGCCAGCCGATCATCAACAGGACATATCACGCAGGTGCGTTAGATGGGCGCTTCAGTCTCACTGTGAAGGCCGTTCAGGGCCAGAGCGTGGTGCTGGAGAAGATGATCTGCTATGCCACCAGCCTGGACATGGACTTAGGGGAGCTGGAGGCGTTCACGAAAAAGACCCTGGAAGCCGCGGTCAAGACCGGCTATGACCGGCTGGAGGAGGCGCAGAAGGGCTATTTCCGCGCATTCTGGCAGACGGCGGACATCGAGATCGAGAGCGGGGAGGGTCTGGCCATCCGCCAGGGGCTCCACTTCAATCTGTTCCATATCTTCCAGTCCGCCGGCCGGGACAATCAGACCGGCATGGGTGCCAAGGGCCTCTCCGGCGAGGGCTACGAGGGCCATTACTTCTGGGACACGGAGATGTACGTGCTGCCGGTGCTGATCTTCACGGCCCCGGAGGCCGCCCGGGCGCTGCTCCGATGGCGCTGGTCCAAGCTCCCCCAGGCCAGGGAGCGGGCCCGCATCCTGGGCCATGACAAGGGGGCGCTGTTCCCCTGGCGGACCATCAACGGCCAGGAGGCATCCACCTATTACCCCCTGGGCACGGCCCAGTACCACATCAACGCCGACGTGGCCTACGCCCTGAGCCTGTATCTGCAGGCCACCGGCGACACCCAGTTCCTCACGGAATGCGGCGTGGAGATGTTCATCGAGACCGCCCGGGTCTGGGCGGACGTGGGCAGCTTCTCCGACCGCCGGGGCGGCAAATACTGCATCTGCTGCGTCACAGGACCGGACGAGTATAACGTGCTGGTGGACAACAACTTTTACACGAACCTGATGGCCCGGGAGAACCTGCGCCACGCCGCCGGGGCGGTGCGCTGGCTGCGGGAGAACGCGCCGGCGGCCATGGACACGCTGGCGGCCCGGCTGGACTTTCACCAGGAGGAGCTGGCCCTGTGGGACAAGATTGCCGATAACATGTATCTGCCCTACGACGAGGGGTCGCAGATCTATCCCATGGACGACGGCTTTATGATCCGTAAGCCCTGGGACGAGAGCCGTATCCCGCCGGAAAAGAGGGCGTGGCTCTATGAGAACTACCACCCCCTTTTCATCATGCGCCACCGGATGAGCAAGCAGGCGGACGCCATCCTGGGGATGTATCTGCACAGCAACTATTTCTCCCAGGAGGAGCTGCGGCGCAATTACGACTTCTACCAGACCGTGACCCTCCATCACTCGTCCCTGTCCACCTGCATCTTCGGCATCGTCGCCGCCGGCATCGGGTATATGGACCAGGCGTATGCCTATTTCTCGGACTCCGCCCGGATGGACCTGGACGACTATCACAACAACTTTTACGCGGGCATCCACGCCGCCAACATGGCCGGGACCTGGCAGGCAGTGCTCAACGGCTTTGCCGGGATGCGCCTGCAAAGATCAAAGCTGTCCTTTGCGCCCCGCCTGCCCGAACAGTGGGAGAGCTATCGCTTCCAGATACTGTTCCGGGGCGCGAGGCTGTGCGTTACCGTGGGCAGGGAGGGGGCCGAGTTCGTCCTGCTGGAGGGCGGCCCGGTGCGGTTTGACCTCTTTGGTCATGAGGTGACGCTGGAGAGAGCGGGGGGAAGGTATTTTGAAAAAATATAGGGCGATCTTTTTCGACTGGGACGGGACGGCGGTCCTCTCCCGGCGGGCCCCGGTGGATGCGGCGGTGGCTGCTATGGCCCCGCTTCTGGACGCCGGGGTGAAGCTGGCGGTCATCAGCGGTACCGCCTATGACCGGATCGCGGCCGGGCAGCTGCACACACACTTCACGGAAAAACAGCTGGAGAACCTCTATCTCGGCCTGGGCCGGGGCGCCTTCAACTATGCCTTCTCCCGGGGGGAGCCATACGTCTTCGCGGACCGCCTTCCCGACGACAGTACCCGCGGGGCCATCCACCGCACCGCCTTCGACATCCATATGGAGCTGCTGGACCGATACGGCCTGAACACAGACATCGTTTTTGGCCGGCCCAACTACTGCAAGATAGACCTGGCGGCGGGGATCGACCGGGGCGACAACCTGTTCATGCAGGCCGGAGAGACGGAGGCCCTGCAGAGGACCCTGCGGAGCCTGGGCATCGGCGGCCTGCGCTGCCTTATCGATATGGCGAAGGCGGCGGGGAAGGCCCATGGGCTGGCCGTCAGCCCCACCTGCGACGGGAAGTACCTGGAGGTGGGCATCTCCGACAAGAGCGACAACGTGGATGGCATCCTGAAAAGGATCATGGGGTCCGACGGTATCGCCGCGGAGGACTGCTGCTTCTTGGGGGATGAGTTCATCGCCCTGGAGGAGGGCATATACGGCAGCGACAGCTTTATGCTCACGCCCCTGACGGCCTCCGCCGATTTCTTCGACGTGTCGGACCTGCCGGGAACACGGCCGCCGAGGGTCAGCGTGCTCCACGGCGGCGTGGACCGGTTCCTGTCCTTCCTGCGGGAACAGGCCGCGCCCGAAAAAGCCCGGTGACCATGGGCGTTCTTCCGGGTGCGCAAAGTCCGGAAATTGAAAACAAGCATCTGCGGCCCGGGCCGCAGATGCTTGTGCTTACAGGACCGCTCGTCCCGGTCTTTCATCGTTACGAACAAATTGCAAATTTCCAGAAAATGCAAAAACCCTAGAACCGTTGTGGCTCTAGGGTTTACGCTGGTGACCTGGCGGGGATTCGAACCCCGGACCCACTGCTTAAAAGGCAGTTGCTCTGCCTACTGAGCTACCAAGTCA
>CANRNU010000027.1 GCA_947632005.1 uncultured Oscillospiraceae bacterium
AAGTGGAGATGGACGCCACCGACAAACGTCGGAAGGAGCTGAAGGACCTGCTCCAGCAGGCGGAGCACTACGCCCGGCTAAAGCCGATCTTTGACGAGATGAACAGCATCCGGTGGAAGGGCCAGCGGGAGAAGTACCGGCGGGAGCATGAAAGCGAGCTGCGGCAGTTTTATATGACCAGACGCAAGCTGACGGACGCTTTCACGCCGGACGGCAAGCTGCCCATCTCCGCCTGGCAGCAGGAGATGGACACGCTGGCGCGGGAGCATGAGGCAGCCTATGCCTGCTACAAGCCCCTGCGGGACGATCTCACGAAGCTGCTTCAGGTCCGGCACCACGTCAACGTGGCGCTGGAGCGGAGAAATATTGAAGCTCCTGTCCTGCACCGGGACAAATACGAACGATAAGGCGGTGAACCAAAAGATACCATCCATCCGATATCCGCAACCGAATATTAAATGGAGGTAAACATTGGGTCGTAAGAAAAAGCTCGTAAACGACACCAATATCCCGCAGCACGAGATCGAGAAGCTCGCCCGGTGCTTCCTGCCGGACATCCTCGCGTTTTATGAGAGCGAGGAGGGCCAGCGAGAGTTCGCGACGTGGAAAGCCCAGTGGGAGAAGAAAAGACACCTCCAAGACACTAAGGCGTAAATAACGCCAGCGGCGGCAGTCACTTGACTGCCGCCGTAGTAAAATCTAACAATAGAAAAACAGCACATTAATGTCCAAGAAATTACCTAGCATATAACTGTTGTGGTATTTCTAAAATCTGACACTTTTTATCGTTATTATTCAACCATTCAGAAAAACAATCGTCTATAGGGTTATCATCACAGTTGACGTTTAATAGCAATAATGAAACTTTTCTCTTTGCGTCTTGATATAGCCCATCAATGAATGACGTGAGCAACGATGAGGATACAGGTTGTTCTTTTATCCAAAAACAAGGCTCATCAGTAAAAAAATCTTGGGCAATTATAGCGTTAACACGCTTAGATAATTTTCTAATTTCCAGCCAAAAAACCTTGCTCGCACCTGCAATAACGTCTGAATCCTCTATGCCAAAGTAATCACTCAACCACGAAAAACGATCAGGAATGTCTTTTAATATGCTGTTTATTGGAACATCAATATATAGGCCCCACCCTTTAATAACAGATTGCAACATATTACCTGCATAAAGAACTCTTCCCGTGCCGGGCAATTTAAAGAGCCTATACACATGTGAATATGTCCATAAATTCGATTTCCAGCGAGGAAATCTTGAACCATCATAACTGAAAACCATTAGGGCTTTTCTATTATGATCTCTGACAATTCTATCCCTTCTATTTATTTTTTTTGCATATGATAAAGGGGTATGATTTAACAATATATTAATTACTCCAATTTGCGAAGAAACAGGGAGAAAACTGTTCCTGGCAATTTCAAGCACAATAGGATCAGCGTCTCTTCTTTCAGCATTAATCAATTCGCGAAAGTGAAAAATATTATTTGCAGTTATTACAGAGCTGGGTAACAAATAAACCGCTTTATGTTGATTTTCAAAAATATGCTTACTGATTTCATCCTCTGAATCGCGTCCCTTTGTTCGAATGGGCACAGGTTTGTTATAATACTTTATTACTGAATTTTGATTATATTGAATCATGAGGTGTTTCTGCCGATCACTATCCGCAGGAAGTACACATTTAGGTTGCAATAGAGGAGCAGTGCTAGATGTTTGCTCTTTCTGCTCATTTCTTGTATCATGTGTGTCCGTTGGTGTATCATCTATTACGCCACGCTGAAGACATCTTTTGAATTCCTGCATGTTGTCGAAAAAAACAGGATACTGATTTAGCATTGAGGAATAATTATCAAAGAATGATAATATTTCTTTACTATGCCCCATAAAACAAGTACTATCAGGACATTGAATAGCGTAGATTGCAGATGAACCAATAGTATATTCCATTGGTGTGTTCACATCTATCATCTTGCACTCAGAAAAGCACGTCAAATCTGCTTTAGAAAATGAACTGATTCTATCGTGTTCTATTTCTTGGAAATAAAATGCATCTCCGTCCGAAAAAATAGGCAACACAAAACTTGGCATTACGCCAAATACATTCAACAAATGATACAATTTATAGAATCTAGTCATACAATATTACCTGCCGTTTTGGATTTATGAATAGAACCATTAGAGCAGAAATAATCATATACCTTCTCATATACAATAGAATTATACTGCTCTGGACTGAGGCCAATTAATGGATATGTAATTACGGTTACTCCATTGCTCCTCATCTTATCCATTGCTTTCTTTATAGGTGCCACACATTCAAACTCATTTGGTATAACCAACGCCCTAACGCCTTTGTAGATGTTAACAGGATTCTTGGTTATAATTTCGATAGTTTCAGCCCGACTATCAAAGCTCGGTGCCCCAGACGCATTAACAATATTTATATACGCACACAACTCAGCTGGAGTGTCATAGGAAGTATTCCTTTGCTTCACTTTTCTGGTATAGTAATGTTCATTGTCACCATAAAAGTAACTAATGAAACCCTTAACTGATGGAATTTTTGGATTAATTAAGAATTTGTTAATATCCATTGTTTTTTCAATATAGTCATCATAAAACTCATCTGCAAATGCGCCAGAATCAAATGGGAATATGCTGTCGATTTTTACACAGTCTGGATCGATTAAAAAGCAAACAGGAAAGTATAGATGATCCTTGCGATACCCACTCCCTTGTGCAGTGACGTAAGAAGGGCGACCATAGAAGTAATATTGAAGTTTTTCACCAAAAACATCGCAATCCTCAATTGGAATCGTACCGTTCTCTATTATCTTTTCCGCAATATACCACGTTTCCTTATGAGTTAATAGCAACGTTTCTAGTTCATTGCAATCGTTAAAAAGGCCTTCAAACGCTGTGCCCTTTTCAATAGGCTTCAATCTATATTGTCTTTTTGCCATAGTACTTCTCTCTGTATTAATATTTTTATAGATTTGTATAGATACTCCCTTTTTGCTACGGGCCTAAATTAGTACCAAGTTTTCAACATCTTCTGCCGCATAAGACATATCCCCTGCCCTTTATCTATCGATACAGAGCTTAACCAATGATATTATATCACTCTCATCTTAAGAATTCCACAGTTTTTTCTTCTTTGGCCCTCTTGGCTTCGATTCTGGCCTCTTTCTTACCCCATTCCTGAAATGCGTTGCCTCATATGGTTCAAACCAAAACACAAATCCGAACCCATCGCCTACGGGATACGGTCCCACAGGTCTTGGGTTCGGATTATGTTGGTTTGGTGCCGGTGGCGGGGGTCGAACCCGCACGGTGTCGCCACCGCCGGATTTTGAGTCCGGTACGTCTGCCAATTCCATCACACCGGCATTACCGGTACATTATACACGGCACATGACCGGAAATCAAGAGCTTTTCAGCCGGCCTTCATGGCCAGGAACGCATTGATAAAGCCGTCCAGATCTCCGTCCATCACCGCCTGGATGTTGCTGTTCTCATAGCCGGTGCGGGTGTCCTTGGCCAGGGTGTAGGGCATGAACACATAGCTGCGGATCTGGCTGCCCCACTCGATCTTCATCTGTACGCCCTTGATGTCCTCGATCTTCTCCAGGTGCTCCCGCTCCTTGATCTCCGCCAGCTTGGCCCGGAGCATCTCCTTGCAGTTTTCCAGGTTCTGGAAGTGACTGCGTTCCACCTGGCTGCTGACCACGATGCCGGTGGGGAGGTGGGTGAGGCGGACGGCGGAGCTGGTCTTGTTGACCTTTTGGCCGCCGGCGCCGGAGGAGCGGTACACGTCCATCTTGATGTCCTCGTCCCGCAGCTCGATCTCCCCCGCGTCGCCGATCTCCGGCATGACCTCCACGGCGGCGAAGCTGGTCTGGCGGCGGCCGGAGGCGTCAAAGGGGCTGATGCGCACCAGCCGGTGCACGCCGTGCTCGCTCTTCAAAAAGCCGTAGGCGTTGTCGCCCTCGATCTTGATGGTGGCGGACTTGATGCCCGCCTGGTCCCCGTCCTGCCAGTCCATGAGGGTGTACTTATACCCGTGTCGGTCGGTCCACATGGTATACATCCGATAGAGCATCTGGGCCCAGTCCTGGGCCTCGGTGCCGCCGGCGCCGGCATGGAAGGTGACGATGGCGTTGTTGGCGTCGTATTCCCCGGTGAGCAGGGTGGACAGCCTCGTCTGCTCCAGCTCGGCGGCGAATTTCTCATAGCTCTCCGCCAGCTCGGGCAGGAGGCTGTCGTCATTTTCCTCCAGGGCCATCTCGCACATGGTGAACATGTCGTCCCAGGCGGCGGACAGCTTGGCGTACTTATCGCACTTATTTTGCAGGCTCTTGAGCTTCTGCTGCCCCTTCTGGCTCCGCTCCAGGTCGGACCAGTAATCGGGCTCCTCCGCCTCGGCGTGGAGCTTTTCGATCTCCAGGCGGGCGTCCTCCAGGTGCATGGCCTCGGCCAGGTGGTCCAGCTCCGGCTTGCAGGCGTTCAGCTTCGCCTTATACTCTTCAAATTCCAGCATTGCCATAAGATCATATCCCTCTCATTGATTCGCGCTAGAAATTATACCGTGAACGGGCTGGAAATGCAAGATTTTTCCGGGATTTGCAATCCTGGCGGGATTGTGGTATGGTAGGGGTGCTATGAAAAGACAGATCTCTGCAATCTTCGCGGCCGTGCTGATCGTGGCGCTGCTGCTGGCCGGGTGTTCCAAGGGGACCCCGGATGTGAGCCCGACGATGGTCCCGCCCAGTCCCTCCCCTACGGTGGACCCTCATGAGGGCGAGGTCGAGGTGCGTTCCCCGGAGGGCGGGACCATGTGGGTGACGGACGCCCCCAGGCTGAAGGTCTTCGGTCGGGAACCGACGGATTTCAATGTGACGGACCAGATGCCCTCCTATGCGGGAGAGGGGCTGACCATGCGCCGGGGCATTGACGTGTCCGACCACCAGGAGTACATCGACTGGCCGTCCGTGGCGGCGTATGGGATCGAGTTTGCCATCATCCGCTGCGGCTACCGCTCTTACGGCGACGAGGGGAATCTGCATGAGGACGCCCGTTTCCGGGAGAATATCCAGGGCGCGCTGGATGCCGGGCTGCAGGTGGGCGTGTACTTCTTCTCCCAGGCCACCAACATCCTGGAGGCCGCAGAGGAGGCAGTATTCACCGTCCGGCTCATCGAGGATTACAACGTGACCCTGCCGGTCTTTTTCGACTGGGAGGAGATCGGGACGGACGCGGCCCGGACGGACTATGTGGACGGGGAGACCCTGACGGCCTGCTGTCTGGAATTCTGTGAGCTGATCCGGGCGGCGGGGTATGAACCGGGGATGTATACCTATCTTAACTTGGCGTATCATACATACCTGCTGGACCAGCTGGAGGGCATCACCCTGTGGATGGCCGACCCGGGGACCATGCCGATCTTCTATTTTGACCACCGGTACTGGCAATATTCCTATACCGGCCAGGTGCCTGGCATCGGGGTGGATGTGGACCTGGACGCCCTCTACGTCCGGCCCCTGGAGGACCCGACCCCCACGCCGGAGCCCACCCCGCTGCCCACGGATACGCCGCTGCCCACCGAGACGCCCATCCCCGTGGTGACCGTGGAGCCCCAGTTCTCCGAGAACGCCGTGGGCTGAGAAGCCCCGGCCCGGTTCAGGACTGCATACAAGAATGGTCATTTCAGCTTTCCGCTGAAATGACCATTTTGCCTGTCGGGGCAGCACCCCGGAGACTCGGAGCTTGGATAGAGACCGCGCCCGGGCCAGCCGCCGCCCGCCGGAAAAACACTTGCACTCGACCTGACAACGCGCTATAATGACAGTAACGGAATAACAAAGGCGGGCCGCAAGGTGATAGCAGCACCTCACGGCCCTATGCAGGAGCTTGTCCCTCCTACACAGCAATAAATGCGCCCGAGGCTCATTATACTTTCTCCCGCTTGTTTTTACAAGGGGAAAAGGCTGGCTTTGTGTTGTGTTGTGCGCGGTGTGGGGATTTACCCTGCGCCGCCTTTGTTGTTTCGGCGGGAACGTTCGCGGGGCAGGCTTTTATGGTCTGTTCCCGCGGGCAAGTACCGTTGAGACAGCGCAGCATGACACCGCCGGATAGATGCGTTTTCCTTTCTGACGGTGGCTGTAGATTTAGATCAGGAAAGGAAAGAAAACATGAGAAAAAGAATGTTAGCAACTCTCCTGGCCCTGAGCATGGTCCTCACCCTGGGGGCCGGGGCCTTCGCGGACGACGGGGCAGAGCCGGAGGACTCTGTGGAGCTGTCTGACGACATACTGGACAAGATGACAGACGAAGAGAGAGCGAGGTATGAAGATTTCATAAAAAGGCATGAAGAGATCCAAGCCGGGCAGTCAGACAGGGCAGACGGGGCAGAGCCGGCGGAGGTAAACGAGTACGGACTTACAGATGCCGCCACCCAGGCGCTGGCCGGTAAGATCAGGGCGCATCTGCGGGAGGATTATCTGAGCGTCTATGGCATCGCCGCGGCGGATTTTTCCTGGCCGGAGGCGGAGTCCGATGTCTGGCGCGCCGTCGTGACCGTGCCGACCATGGCCTATTCGACAGGAATGAGCCTGACGGACGCCCCGGAACAGTTGGGCAACACGTTTGAGGATGAGTCGCTGAACGCGCTGGCGGGCGCCGTGGCAGCCGCTCTGCGGGAGTGGGTGCTGGAAGAGGGCGACGAGAACTTCAATGCGCTGTGGGGCTCGCTGACCGATGGGCGGACGTTTTCGCAGTTCGTCACGGAGTATGCGGCGTTCCGGCCCGCCAAGACGGCGGAGGACCCCATTTTTGATGAGGACGCGCAGGAGATCATGTCCTACATCGCCGGGTCCATTTCCGAAGATTATCTCGTTCCCAATGGGATCAGCCCGGATGATTTTGCCTGGCCGACCGATCAGGCCGCCTGGGAGTATTATAACAACTTGCTCAATCAAATTTATACTGAAATAGCGATCGGTGGGACGCCTGAACCGATCCGTGAAGATCTCGTTCCTGCGTCCCCTGATAAGGAAATGATGGACGCGGCCTCTCAAGGCGTCGCAAACTGGCTCTATGCGTTTGAGAGCGTCGAGTCCGGATATCTCGATCATCTGTATGCGCTGCTGAAAGATTCCCAATATATCATGGAAAACGTGACCTTTGCATAAGACGGGACCTTCTGCCCTGCCAGGATAGGCGGCCATGATCCCATAGATCGCCGCAGGGCCGCCCCGGTCCGCAAAAACAGTTGACAAATACCCCCGGGAGGTATATGATGAATATACCCCTTGGGGGTATTTTTTGGAGAGGGTGACGGAGATGGAGGAGAACAAGACCTGCTGCTGCGGGGAGAAGCATACGGACCGGACGGCGGAGGAGCGGCAGAAGCTCATCAACCGGCTGAATCGGATCGAGGGACAGATCCGGGGCATTCGGGGCATGATAGAGAAGGACGCCTACTGCACGGACATCCTGGTCCAGTCGGCGGCGGTGGGCGCGGCGGTGAACGCCTTTGAGCGGGAGCTGCTGGCCAGTCACATCCACGGCTGTGTGGCCCGGGACATCCGGGCGGGCCGGGACGAGGTCATCGACGAGCTGGTGGCGACGCTGCAGAAGCTGATGAAGTAAGGGGGCCTTTCGGAGATGGAACAGTACGCGGTCACGGGCATGAGCTGCGCGGCGTGCAGCGCCCGTGTGGAGAAGGCGGTGAGCAAGGTGCCGGGCGTGGCCAGCTGCTCGGTGAGCCTTCTGACCAATTCCATGGGCGTGGAGGGCACGGCCTCGCCGGCGGAGATCATCGCCGCGGTGGAGGCCGCGGGATACGGCGCGTCCCTGAAGGGAGCGAAAACTGCCGCCGCGGCCGGCGCGGACGAGGACGCGCTGGAGGACAAGGAGACGCCGAAGATGATCCGGCGGCTCATCGCCAGCGTCATCTTGCTGCTGCCGCTGATGTATGTGTCCATGGGGCACATGATGTGGCACTGGCCCCTGCCGGGCTTTCTGGCGGGGAACATCGTGTCCATCGGCATCTATGAGCTGGTGATGACGGCCCTCATCATGGTCATCAATCACAAATTCTTCGTCTCCGGCTATGGGGCCCTGTGGCGGCGGGCGCCCAACATGGACTCCCTGGTGGCCCTGGGGGCCACGGCCTCCTTTGGCTACAGCCTGTGGGCCCTGTTCGCGGCCAGCTCTGCCATGATGGAGGGTGGGGCCGAGGCGGCCATGGCCTATATGGATGAGTTCTATTTCGAGAGCGCGGCCACCATATTGACCCTCATCACCGTGGGCAAGACCCTGGAGGCCCGCAGCAAGGGCAAGACCACCGACGCGCTGAAGAGCCTGATGAAGCTGGCCCCCAAGACCGCCAATGTCCTGCGGGACGGGGCGGAGGTGACGGTGCCGGTGGAGCAGGTACGCGCCGGGGATGTGTTCGTGGTCCGTCCGGGGGAGAACATCCCTGTGGACGGGGTCGTGGAATCGGGCTCCGGGGCGGTGGATGAGTCCGCCATGACCGGGGAGAGCATCCCGGTGGACAAGGCCGCCGGGGACCCGGTGTCGGCGGGCACGGCGAACCAGGCAGGGTTCCTCACCTGCCGGGCCACCCGGGTGGGAGAGGACACCACCCTCTCCCAGATCATCCGCATGGTCAGCGACGCGGCGGCCACCAAGGCCCCCATCGCCAAGGTGGCGGACAAGGTCTCCGGCGTCTTTGTGCCCGCGGTCATCGCCATCGCGGCGGTGACGGTGGCGGTGTGGCTGCTGGCCGGCCGGCCTGCGGGCTTTGCCCTGGCCCGGGGCATCTCCGTGCTGGTCATCAGCTGTCCCTGCGCCCTGGGGCTCGCCACGCCGGTGGCGGTGATGGTGGGCAGCGGCGTGGGCGCCCGCAACGGCGTCCTGTTCAAGACCGCCGCCTCCCTGGAGGCCACGGGCCGGGCTCAGATCGTGGTCCTGGACAAGACCGGCACTATCACCCGGGGCCAGCCCCAGGTGACGGACATCCTCCCGGGGGAAGGGGTCTCCGAGGGGGAGCTTTTGACGCTGGCCTATTCCCTGGAGAGGCAGAGCGAGCACCCCCTGGCCCGGGCGGTGAACGAACGGGCCACGGCGGAGGGTCTCGTGCCGGCGGCGGTGACGGACTTCCGGGCCCTGCCCGGCAACGGCCTGACGGCAAAGCTGGACGGCGCGGTGCTCACCGGCGGCAGCTACAGCTTCATGGCCGGCCAGACGGATATCCCGGCGGCGGTGAAGACCGCCTCCGAGCGCCTGGCAGGCCAGGGCAAGACGCCCCTGTTCTTCTCCCGGGACGGCGCGCTGGCCGGCGTCATCGCCGTGGCGGACGTGGTCAAGGAGGACAGCCCCCAGGCCATCGGGCAGCTTCGGGACATGGGCCTGCAGGTGGTCATGCTCACCGGCGACAACCAGCGCACGGCGGAGGCCATCGGGGCCCAGGCCGGTGTGGACGCGGTGGTGGCCGGAGTCCTGCCCGACGGGAAGGAGAGCGTCATCCGCAGATTGAAGGAGCGGGGCAAGGTCCTCATGGTGGGGGACGGCATCAACGACGCCCCGGCCCTGACGGCGGCGGACACAGGCGTGGCCATCGGCGCGGGCACGGATGTGGCCATCGACGCGGCGGACGTGGTGCTGATGAAGAGCAGGCTGTCCGACGTGCCGGCGGCCATCCGCCTGAGCCGGGCGACCCTGCGCAACATCCACGAGAACCTGTTCTGGGCGTTCATCTACAACACCATCGGCATCCCCCTGGCGGCGGGGCTGTTCGTCCGGTTCGGCCTGACCATGAACCCCATGTTCGGCGCGGCGGCCATGAGCCTGTCCAGCTTCTGCGTGGTGACCAACGCCCTGCGGCTGAACTTCTTCAAGATGCACGACCCCTCGCGGATGCGCTCCCGCCATGGAGCGCCGGATGGCCTGGATATACAGGAGATATTCCCCGCGCCGTCTTCCCAGCCTGACGAAAACATCCCCGGCGAAGCTATGGATGATTTCGATAATAAAAACGACCAAAAATCAAAATTGGAAAAGGAGAACGAGACCATGGAAAAGACGATGGAGATCACCGGCATGATGTGCATGCACTGTGAGGCCCGGGTGAAGAAGGCTCTGGAGGCCCTGGAGGGCGTGGCGTCCGCCGCCGTGAGCCACGAGAAGGGCACCGCCGTGGTGACCATGACGGCCCCCGTGGATGACGCCGCTTTGAAGAAGGCGGTGGAGGACCAGGACTACCAGGTCACCGCCATCCGGTGAGACCGTGCCCGCGGAGATGGCCGGGACGCACAGCGTCCCGGCTCTTTCTTTTTCTGTTTCTTTTTTCCGGAAAGTATGCTATGATTTGAAAAATACACAGGAAAGGGCTGGCGGTATGGGCGACACGGCGAAAAAGATCATGATACTGGACGGCAACTCCATCGTCAACCGGGCGTTTTTCGGCATCCGTATGCTCAACGCCCCGGACGGCACGCCCACCAACGGGGTCTATGGCTTCATCGCCATCCTCCAGAGACTGCTGGAACTGGAGCATCCGGACGGCGTATGTGTGACCTTCGACGTGCACGCCCCCACCTTCCGCCATGAGATGAGCCCGGCGTACAAGGCCACAAGAAAGCCCATGCCGGAGGAGCTGCGGACCCAGATACCGCTTTTGAAGGAGCTGCTGGACGCCATGGGGATCCGGCGGTATGAGCTGGCAGGCTGGGAGGCGGACGACCTGCTGGGGACCATGGCCGCCGTGTGCGAGAGGACTGGCTGGGACTGCCGGCTGGTCACCGGCGACAAGGACGCCTTTCAGCTCATCACCGACGCCACTCACGTCATCCACATCAAGACCCGCATGGGCCAGACGGAGACGGTGGAATACGACCCGGCCCGGTTCCGGGAGGAGTACGGCCTGGAGCCCCCGGGCATGGTGGACCTGAAGGCCCTCATGGGGGACAGCTCCGACAACATCCCCGGGGTGCCGGGCATCGGGGAGAAGTCCGCCCTGGACCTGCTGCACCGGTTCGGTACCCTGGACGGGGTCTATGAGCACATAGAGGACGAGGCCATCAAGGCGGGACAGCGGAAAAAGCTGACCGAGGGCGCCCAGAGCGCCCGGCTCAGCTATACCCTGGCCACCATCCGGCGGGATGCGCCCATCGGATTCGACCCGGCGGACGCCCTTTGGGCGCTGCGGTCCAGCGGGGCCCTGTACGACATGTGCCGCCGGCTGGGCTTCGGCCGGTTCATCGAGCGCTGGGGCCTGGAGCCGGACGAGGGCGGGAAGACGGCAGCCGCCGCCCTGCCCCATGTCCGGGGTGGGTCGTCCGCCGCGGCGGCGATGGAGGCGGTCCGGGCGGCGGAGCTGGTGGCGGTGGTCTGCACCGAGGAACTGGACGGGCTGAGCCTGTGCGACGGAAAGACGGTCTACGACGTGTCCTGGGCCGACGGGGGCGAGGGATACAACGAGCTTCTGCGGCTGGTCTTTTCCCGGGACGTGCCGAAGGTGGGCCACCATGTGAAGGAGCTGATGAGCCTGCTGCTGGCGGAAGGGCTGGATACCGGCGGGTTCGTGTTCGACACGGCGCTGGCCGGGTATCTGCTGGACGCCATTGCCTCGGATCACAGTCTGCCCCGGCTGAGCATGAAGTATCTGGGCCGGGAGATGGATGGGGCCGAGGCCGTGCTGGCGCTGTATGCGGTGCTGCCGGAAAAGCTGGAGGAGCTGGGCATGCACGAGCTGTATTACCGCATCGAGCTGCCCCTATGTCCGGTGCTGGCGGAGATGGAACAGGCCGGATTTCTGGCGGACCGGAAGGCGCTGTATGACTTTGGACAGGAGCTGACCGTGGGCATCGCCGAGATCCAGGAGCGGATATGGGAACTGGCCGGCTGCCAGTTCAACCCCAATTCCCCCAAACAGCTGGGGGACATCCTCTTCGAGCGGCTGGGCCTGCCCGGCGGCAAGCGGTACGCCCGGGGCTGGAGCACCAACGCGGACGTGCTGGAGCGGCTGCGGGAGAAGCATCCCATCGTGGGTCTGGTGCTGGAATACCGGGAGATGGCCAAGCTGAAGAGCACCTATACCGACGGCCTGCAGAAGGCCATCGGCCCGGATGGCCGCATCCACACCACCTTCCAGATGACCGTCACCGACACGGGCAGGCTCTCCTCCCGGGACCCGAACCTGCAGAATATCCCCGTCCGGCGGAAGCTGGGAGCGGGCATCCGGCGCATGTTTGTGGCCGGGCCGGGAAACGTGCTGGTGGACGCGGACTACAGCCAGATCGAGCTGCGGCTGCTGGCCCACATCTCCGGCGACGAGGCCATGCGGGAGGCGTTTTTGTCCGGCGAGGACTTTCACGCCGTCACAGCCAGTCAGGTGTTCGGCATCCCCCTGGAGGAGGTCACCCATGAGATCCGCGGCCGGGCCAAGGCGGTGAATTTCGGCATCGTCTACGGCATCTCCGCCTTCTCCCTGGCCCAGGATATCGGCGTGAGCCAGGCCGAGGCCAAGGAGTATATCGAGGCGTATCTTACCAAGTTCCACGGGATACGGGAATATATGGAGACGACCATCGCCCAGGCCAAGGAGCGGGGCTATGTGACGACCCTGTTCGGTCGGCGGCGGGCCATGCCGGAGCTGACCGCCTCCAACTACAACCTCCGGGCCTTCGGAGAGCGGGTGGCCCGGAACATGCCCATCCAGGGCACGGCGGCGGATGTGATCAAGCTGGCTATGATCCGTGTCCACGACCGGCTCGCCCGGGAACTGCCCGAGGCGAAGCTGCTGCTGCAGGTCCACGACGAGCTCATCGTGGAGTGCCCGGCGGCGCTGGGGGAGCAGGCCGCGGCCATTTTGAAGGAAGAGATGGAGCACACGGTGGAGTATTCCGTGCCCCTCATCGCGGACGCCGGCATCGGCAAGAGCTGGGCGGACGCCCATTAAGTCGTTTGAAAGCCAGAGGCTTTCAAACGAGAAGGATGCGGCCTGCTGCAGCGCACGGGCCGTTTGCGGCCCGCACGTTTGCAGGCCGAGAAGAGTTTTTTCCGAGGTACACGCCCTCGGAAAAAACGATCCCACTTTATTCGGCTCTGCGGAGCCGATGGGGCCCCCACGAAGCCTGCTTCGTGGGGTGAGGAGGAGCCGCGTCGTACCTGAGCCCTGCCGCTTGCGGCAGGGGGAGGCCTACGGCGCGAGTGACGACGACTGCGAGGCAAGGCAATGACCATCCGAAATGCCACAACCGAAGACATCCCGGCCATCGCCATGCTGGAGGCCGCCTGTTTTTCCGACCCGTGGCCGGAAGATTTCATCGCCCGGCGGCTGGAGAAGACGCTGGTGGCCCAGGAGGACGGCGTGTTTCTGGGCTATGCGGCGCTGTCGTCTGTGCTGGACGAGGGGAGCCTGGACAGCATCGCCGTGGTGCCGGAGCGGCGCCGCATGGGGGTGGCGGACCGGCTGATGGACGCGGTGATCCGGCGGGGCCGGGAAAAGGCTCTGGCCTTCATCACCCTGGAGGTCCGGGAGGGCAACGGCGGGGCCATCGCCCTGTACCGGAAGCACGGCTTCGCCCAGGTGGGCCGCCGGACCAATTACTATGAGAGACCGAGAGAGGACGCCATTTTGATGACGCTGGTGTTTTGAGTATGCTGATCTTATCTGTTGAATCCTCCTGTGACGAGACCGCCGTGGCCCTGGTGGAGGACGGCCGGAAGGTCCTGGCCGACGAGATCTTCTCCCAGGTGGCCCTGCACGGGATATACGGCGGCGTGGTGCCGGAGATCGCCGCCCGCAGCCACCTGGAGGTCATCACCCTCCTGGCGGACCGGGCGCTGAAAACGGCGGGCATCTCCAGGAAGGACATCGGCGCCGTGGCCTGCACCTATGCCCCCGGCCTCATCGGGGCGGTGCTGGTGGGGGTCAACTTTGCCAAGAGCGCGGCCCTGGCCCTGGGGGTCCCTCTGGTGCCGGTGCACCATATCCGGGGCCATATCGCCGCCAACTACCTGGCCTTCCCGGAGCTGGAGCCGCCTTTCCTGTGCCTGGCCATCTCCGGCGGCAACACCATGCTGGTGGATGTGCGGGGCTATACGGACATGTCCGTCCTGGGCCGGACCCGGGATGACGCGGCGGGGGAGTGCTTTGATAAGTCCGCCCGGGTGATGGGGCTGGGCTATCCCGGGGGCCGGCCCATCGACGAGCTCAGCAGGCAGGGAGACGATCACGCCTACGACCTGCCCCGGCCAGCGATACACGGGACGAACCCCTATGACATGAGCTTTTCCGGCCTGAAGACCGCCGTGGTGAACATCGCCCACCACGCAGAACAGACCGGCGAGCCTCTGGACAAGGCCGGCCTGGCCGCCAGTCTTTGCCGGGCGGTGAGCGAGTCCCTGGTGGGACGGACCATGGCCGCGGCGGACGCCCTGGGCTATGGGAAGATCGCCGTGGCCGGCGGCGTGGCCGCCAATTCCCGCATCCGGGCGGATTTTGAGGCGGCCTGCGCCAAGGCGGGCAGGAAGCTCTTCGTGCCGCCGCTGCGGCTGTGCGGGGACAACGCCGCCATGATCGGCGCCCAGGGCTATTATGAATATCTGGCCGGCGTCCGGGCGGACAGCAGTCTGAACGCCTACGCCACAAAGGAACTGTGAGCCGGTGACAGACAAAAAGTATCACATGTATGCCCGTGCGCTCTGGTGGATGTATGTCGCCCTGCTGCTGGTGTTTGTGGTGGTCAAATTCGACGGCTCCTTCGCCGCGCTGCGGGACAGGATGACGGCCCCGCCCGTCGGACCGAATTACAATCTCAGACCGTTTTACACCATCCGGGTACAGTTCAAATTCCTCTCCCGGGGCTGGGCAAAGCTGAATCTGCTGGGCAACACGGTCCCTTTTCTGCCCTTCGGCTATCTGCTGCCCCTGGCATGGCCCCGTCTGGGGACGTTTCCGCGGGTGTTTCTGACCGGCCTGAGCTCCGTGCTGGCCATAGAGCTGTTCCAGTACTTCACCCGGCTGGGCAGGTTGGATGTGGACGACGTGCTCCTGAATATGACGGGCGTCGTCTGCGGGTATCTGCTCCTGGAGCTGACCGGGCGGACAGGCGGGAGAAGACAGGGAACTGGAGAAGACGCTTATGATGTACAAGACCCACAGTGAATCGGAGACAGAGGCCCTGGGCGCCCGGTTCGGCGCGGCGCTCCCGGCGGGGACCGTGGCGGCCCTGTACGGGGACCTGGGCTGCGGCAAGACGGCCTTTGTCCGGGGGATGGCCCGGGGCATGGGGCTGGACGAGGACCAGGTCAGCAGCCCCACCTTCACCATCGTGAACGAGTACGAGGGCACCGTCCCGCTGTTCCATTTTGATATGTACCGGCTGGGCGGCGCCGATGAGCTCTATGACATCGGATGGGAGGACTATCTGTCCCGGGGCGGCGTGTGCGCCGTGGAGTGGAGTGAAAATGTGCCCGGGGCCTTTGATGGGGACGAGATTGCCGTCCGCTTCCGGAAGACCGGGGACTGCAGCCGGGAGATCACGATAGAAGGAGGACCTGCCCTATGCTGATGCTGGCGTTGGAGAGCTCCGCCAAGGCCGCCTCCGCGGCCCTGTTCCAGGACGGGAAAATGCTGGCGCTGTCCATCCAGACCAGCGGCCTGACCCACAGCCGGACCCTGCTGCCCATGGCGGAGGATCTGCTGAAAAACGCCGACAGAAAGGTCCGGGACCTGGACCTGGTGGCAGTGAGCCGGGGTCCGGGGTCCTTTACGGGCCTGCGCATCGGGATGGCGGAGGCAAAGGGCCTGTGCTGGGCCCTGGAGATACCGGCGGTGGGGGTGTCCACCCTGGAGGCCATGGCCTATGGCGGGCCGGTGCTGGACGGACAGATGCTCTGCTGCTGCATGGACGCCCGGCGAAGCCAGTTTTATAACGCCCTGTTTACCGTGGAGGGGGGAAAACCTGTCCGGTTAACGGAAGATCGGGCGATTTCTGCGGAAGATTTGGAGAAAGAGCTGATTTCTTCCCAGGAACCGTGGATATTGCTTGGCGACGGGGCCGAGCTGTGCTATAATATACTGGACAGGGAAAAGGTGACCATGTTCGTGGCGCCGGAGCCCCTGCGGATACAGAACGCCCGGGGCGTGGGCCTTGCGGCCATGGGAAAAGAACCGGTCCCGGCAGACGGCCTGCTGCCGCAGTATCTGCGCCTGAGCCAGGCGGAGCGGGAGAGACTGGCAAAGCTGCAAAAGGCATAAACTTCCAACAAAGGAGTATTTGATATGAGCAACGTGATGGTATTTGACCACCCCCTGATCCAGCACAAACTGTCCATCCTCCGGGATGAGAACACCAGTGTCAAGGAGTTCCGGGAGCTGATCGGCGAGATCGCCCAGCTCATGTGCTACGAGGCCACCCGGGACCTGCCGCTGGAGGAGGTCAAGGTGAAGACCCCTGTGGCAGAGGCCACCTGCCGCCGCATCGCCGGCAAAAAGCTGGCGGTCGTCCCCATCCTCCGGGCCGGCCTGGGCATGGTGGACGGCATGGTCGCCATGATGCCCAACGTGAAGGTGGGCCACATCGGCCTGTTCCGGGACCCGGAGACCCTGGAGCCGGTGAAGTATTACTTCAAGATGCCCCCCGACATCACCGAGCGGGACGCCATCGTGGTGGACCCCATGCTGGCCACCGGCGGCAGCGCCGTGGCGGCGGTCACGTTCCTGAAGGAGACAGGTGTGAAGAACATCAAGCTCATGTGCATCATCGGCGCGCCTGAGGGCGTGGAGGCCATGCAGAACGCCCATCCCGATGTGGATATCTTCGTGGCGGCGCTGGACGACCACCTGAACGACCACGGCTACATCGTCCCCGGTCTGGGCGATGCAGGCGACAGGATATTTGGAACGAAATAAGATTATACCGCGTTGAAAGGCTCCCTTGTGTAAAGGGAGCTGTCGAGCGCAAGCGAGACTGAGGGATTGTTACCAAGCTGGGTAGAATTCCAAGGCTGGTAACAACCCCTCCGAGCCGCCTTTGGCGGCCCACCTCCCCTTGCACAGGGGAGGCTTTTTTTGTGCCGAAAGAGGGGCCCGCAACTCACAGTTGACACATTTCCCAGCCGGATTGGTTGCGGCCGGAGGCTGCAACCGGTATACTGAAGGGCAAGGTGAGCCACCGATATCATTTCTATAAAGGAGGCGTTTCTATGCCTTTGGCCGATAAGATCATGGAGCTGCGCAAGAAGCAGGGCTGGAGCCAGATCGACCTGGCGGACCGGCTGGACGTGTCCCGGCAGTCCGTCAGCAAGTGGGAGATGGCCCAGGCCGTGCCCGAGCTGGACAAGATCATCAAGATGAGCGAACTGTTCGCCGTCACCACCGACTATTTATTAAAGGACGACGCCCCCGGACCGGAGCCGGCGCCTCAGCCGGGACCGGAGGTCCCGGTCCGGGAGACGGCAGCGCCCGGGGAGGAGCTGCCACAGCCGGTCCCAGAACCGGAAAGGGAGGCGCCCCCGGCGGTGAAGAAGCCCCGGAAGAAGCTGCTCTGGGCGCTGGTGGCAGCATTCTGCCTGGCGGCGGCGGTCGCTGTGGTGCTGTCGGCGACAGGGGCAGCAGGCCGCCGGGAGGCGGAGGTCACCACCACCTTCCCGCTGGACGAAATACCCGTTCCCTCCCCCACCCCCTCGCCCATGCCGGCACAGGAGGCTGCGACGGAGGAGGTCGTGATAGAGGAACCTGCCCTGGAGCAGACGGCGGTGTCCGACCCGGACGCGCCGGAGGCCGGGATGACGGAGTACGCCTATGAGGGCAGCGCCGTCACCGCCGGCGGGATAGACCCGGAGACCCTGGCAGCCATCGCCGCGGAGTATGAGCCTTTTGGCGTCACCTATGACGCCGACGGCGATCAGTGGTATTTGGAGGGCGAGCCCATCCGGGTGTTCACGGATGTTCTCACCTCCAATGGGGAGAGCATGACCGGGGGCCGTTTCCAGGGGATCATACGAAACTTTGCCGGGGAAGGGACCGTGGACGTGCGCACGGTCCGGGACTATGAGCACTGCGGCGATGACGGCTTCGGCGTGCTGCTGTACCTGGAGACCTGCGACATCCGCCAGGAGGACGCCCATTGGGTGGAGCATCCCGCCGGGGAGCACCATGGCGGGGACCGTCATGAATAAAAAGGAATAAGCGGAATACCCAGAGCCCGGCACGTGTGCCGGGCTCTGGCCTATGGAGCGTATGAAATGGGGCCCCCACACGAGCATAAGCGAAGCAGGTCGGGTGGGGAGAGGAGAAATCGCGGAATACCCAGGGCTCGGCACGTGTGCCGGGCCCTGGCCTATGGAGCGTATGAAATGGGGCCCCCACGCGAGCATAAGCGAAGCGGGTCGGGTGGGGAGAGGAGAAATCGCGAAATACCCAGGGCTCGGCACGTGTGCCGGGCCTTGGCCTATGGAGCGCATTTCGACGAATGCAACTGTAGGTTGCGGGATTTTCAAGTTCTCTTTCTTGCCTGCAACGGAAAAACTGTGTATGCTGGGAGCAGCAAGGAAAGGAGATGAGCGCCATGACCATGGGCGACAAGATCATCGAACTGCGGAAAAAGCAGTGCTGGAGCCAGGAGGACCTGGCGGACCGGCTGGACGTGAGCCGCCAGTCCGTCTCAAAATGGGAAGGCGGCCTCGCGGCCCCGGCGCTGGATAAGCTGTTGGAGATGAGCCGGCTGTTCGGCGTGAGCACGGACTATCTTTTAAAAGATGAACTGGAGGACCCGGGACCGGAGGCGCTGTCCCGCCCGTCAGATCCTGCCCCGGAGCCCCTGCGGCAGGTGACGCTGGAGGAGGCGAAGACGTTCATGGAATCAAAAGAGACCTCTGCCCGGCCCGTGGCCCTGGCGGTGGCGCTTTGCATCCTGTCCCCGGTGTGCCTGATTTTGTTCGGCGGCCTGGCAGGGATCGGACGGATGAACGACCTGCGGGCCACGGGCCTGGGGATGACAGTGCTGTTTGCGTTCATCGTGCCGGCAGTGGCCATCTTCGTCCGTTGGGGGATGAAGCTGGGGAAGTACGAGTACCTGGAGAAGGAGGTCTTCACCGCCGCCCCCGGGGTGGAAGCCCTGGTCCGGAGCCGGATGGAGGCGCTGGAGCCGGTCCGCGCCCGGCGGCTGACAGCGGGCGTGTGCCTGTGCGTGATCTCCGCGGTGCCGATCTTTCTGTCCCTGTGGATCGGCACGATAGGCACGCTGATGTTCACGGTGGGCGGCGTGGGGCTGCTGCTGGTACTGGTAGCCCTGGGGGTGTACCTCATCCTGGGGGTATCCATCCCCTGGGGCGCGTACCAGATGCTTCTGCAGGAGGGGGATTATGCCCCGGCGCGGAAGCGGCCCCTTTACCGGACCTTGCCGCCGGTGTACTGGTGCCTGGTGACCGCCGGGTATCTGGCCTGGAGCTTTGCCACCCGCCGCTGGGACTTCACCTGGATCGTCTGGCCGGTGGCGGGCGTGCTGTTCGGCGGATTGGCGGCATTGCTGCCATTGTTGGAACGACGGGGTAAAAAACAAGACAAATCGTAAAATGATGCGGCCCGCTGCTTGCGGGCCGCGTTGTTTGTGCTATAATGGCGGGGCTATAAGACCCAAAGCGACCAAAGGAGCCCATTCCCATGGAAAATCTTGTTTTCAGCCTCAACGCCACCGTGCCGATCTTCCTGATGATGCTGCTGGGTATGGTCCTGCGCCGGCTGGGCTGGATCGACGGGAAAGCGGCGGACTGGCTGAATAAATTTGTCTTTCGCGTCCCCCTGCCGGTGCTGCTGTTCGGGGATATGGCCATGGTGGATATCCGCCAGGCGTGGGACACCCGGTTCGTGCTGTTCTGCGTCTGCGCCACATGCCTGAGCATCGGCACGGCTTGGGTGCTGTCCCGGCTCTGGCGGGACCGGTCCCTCCGGGGCGAGTTCATCCAGGCCAGCTACCGGTCCAGCGCGGCCCTGCTGGGCGGGGCGTTTTTGCAGAACATATACGGCACGTCCGCCATGGCGCCGCTGATGGTGCTGGGCAGCGTACCGCTTTACAACGTCATGGCGGTGGCGGTGCTGACACTGACGGTGGGCGGCGGCCATGGCCTGGACGGCCCCACGATGCGCCGGACGCTCCGGGGCATCGCCACCAATCCCATCATCCTGGGGATCCTGACGGGATTTCTCTGGTCCCTGCTGCGCCTGCCCATGCCGGTGATCATGGACAAGGCCGTCACCAGCCTGGGCGGCGTGGCGACGCCTCTGGGCCTGATGGCCATGGGCGCCTCCTTTGACGTGAAAAAGGTCCGCGGCTGCCTGGGCCCCGCCGTCACGGCTGCCTTTATGAAGCTGGTGGGATTCTGTGCGCTGCTGATGCCCCTGGCGGTGGTCATGGGCTTCCGGGACCAGCAGCTGACCGCCATCATGGTGATGCTGGGCTCCGCCACCACCATCAGCAGCTTCACCATGGCCAGGAGCATGGGGCATGAGGGAACCCTGACCGCCGCGACCGTGATGCTCACCACCCTGCTCAGCGCGGTCACCGTCACCGGGTGGATATGGCTGCTGCGGAGCATGGGGTATATATGACCGTTGATTTTTTCGCCCGCCGATGGTAATATTACTGAACATGTGGAATCATTTGGAATGAGGTTTTTTCTATGGCCGATTTGAAGAAGGAGATCACCCGGCGGCGGACCTTCGCCATCATCTCCCACCCGGACGCGGGCAAGACCACCCTGACGGAAAAGCTCCTGCTGTACGGGGGCGCCATCCAGCTGGCCGGGGCGGTGAAGGGCAAGGCGTCCGCCCGGCACGCTGTGTCGGACTGGATGGAGCTGGAAAAGCAGCGGGGCATCTCCATCACCTCCTCCGTCATGCAGTTTGAGTATGAGGGCTCCTGCATCAACATCCTGGACACCCCGGGCCACCAGGACTTTTCCGAGGACACCTATCGCACCCTGATGGCCGCCGACAGCGCCGTCATGGTCATCGACGCGGCCAAGGGCATCGAGCCCCAGACCCGGAAGCTCTTCAAGGTCTGCGCCATGCGCCACATCCCCATCTTCACCTTTATCAACAAGCTGGACCGGGAGGCCCGGAGCCCCTACGACCTGATGGAGCAGCTGGAGAATGAGTTCGGCATCGGCACCTATCCCATGAACTGGCCCATCGGCTGCGGCCGGGACTTCAAGGGGGTCTATGACCGGCAGAGCGGCAAAATACTCTCCTTCGGCGACGCCCACCGGGGCGCCAGCCGCATCCAGGCGGAGGAACATGCCCTGAGCGAGGGCGAGGCCCTGGATGAGCTTCTGGGCAAGAGCCTCCGGGAGACGCTGGAGGCGGACGTGGAGCTTCTGGACGGGGCGGGCTATGAGTTCGACCTGGACCAGGTCCACAAGGGGCAGCTGAGCCCGGTGTTCTTCGGCTCGGCCCTCACCAATTTCGGCGTGGAGCCCTTTTTGAAGAGCTTCCTGGCCCTGACCCCCACGCCTCTGCCCCGGCAGGCCGCCGAGGGGATCGTGGACCCCTTCGACGAGCATTTTTCCGCCTTTGTGTTCAAGATACAGGCCAATATGAACAAGGCCCACCGGGACCGGATCGCCTTCATGCGGGTGGTATCCGGCCGGTTTTCCCGGGACACGGAGTATTTCCACGTCCAGGGGGGCAAGACCCTGCGCCTGGCCCAGCCCCAGCAGATGATGGCCCAGGACCGCCAGATCATCGACGAGGCATATGCCGGGGACATCATCGGCATCTTCGACCCGGGCATCTTCTCCATCGGGGACACGGTCTGCGACAAGGCCAAAAAGGTCACTTTTGAGGGCATCCCCACCTTCGCCCCGGAGATATTCGCCGCCGTGGAGCGCATCGACACCATGAAGCGCAAACAGTTTGAGAAGGGCATGATGGAGATCGCCCAGGAGGGCGCCATACAAATATTCCACGCCCCCGGCAGCGGCCTGGAGGAGGTCATCGTGGGCGTGGTAGGCGTGCTCCAGCTGGAGGTGCTGGAGTACCGGCTCAAGACGGAATACGGCGTGGATGTGCGTCGGCGGGGCCTGCCCTATCAGTTCGTCCGCTGGGTGGAGAACAAGGACATGGACCTGTCCCGCCTGAACCTGGGCACCGACAGCCGCTGGGTCCAGGATTTCCGGGGAAATGACCTGCTGGTCTTCGGCGGCCAGTGGTCCATCCGCTGGGCGGAGGAGAAAAACCCCGGCCTGATCCTGCGGGAGTTCAAACAAAACTGAAGTCAAAACGCGCCCCGGGGAGCTCTCCCCGGGGCGCTTAGCTTATATAAATAATTCCTCGTAGCTGATGCCAAAGATGGCTCGCAGCTGCATGATCTCGTCCGCATATATGTGGCGCTGTCCGACCTCTATCTTTGCCAAGGCGCTTCGGGTGATATCGCATCCCCGCACTTGGAGCTGAGCAGATAGCTGCTCTTGAGACAGACCCCGTTCCATCCGCAGCCTTCGTATATTTTGTCCCAGCGCCCGCTCATAGGAAACGTCCACAGTATCAACACCTTTCGCACTTATACTGGTGCATCCTGTGTTGATTCTATGGAAAAATGATGCTATAATTGCACTTATATAAGAGCAATCGGAGGTTTTCTATGGAAAATGAGAATATAGATTATGCGGAAATGTACCGACAGATGATGAGAGCGGCGGAGAGTGCCATCCGGACTTTGGTGGAGGCACAGCAGAAATGTGAGGAGATATACATGCAAGCGGGAGAGCCCGCGCCGTTGATCGATCTGAACGAACACCACAAGGAATGATGAGCGCGCCCCGGGGAAATCCCCCGGGGCGCAGCCTTTATTCCTCCAGCTCCCCGTCGTACCAGCCGGAGACGCCGTCTTTTTTGCACATGATGCCCCGGGAGGTCTGAAGGACCACGCTTATCTCGTCGCCGGGTTCCAGCGCCGGGCGATAGTCGGTGATATCCTTGACCGTCGCCCGGTCGCCGTCTCTTGTGACCACATGGCTCACCGGCACGTCCATCTCATAGCCGGTGCGGATGTGCCGGCAGCGGAGGATGTCGCCGGTCCGGGCCAGTATCTGCACCTCGCTGTCCCCGTAACGGATGTACCAGTGGCGGGGGCTCTCTGCCTGGGCGGTCTTCACCCGGGCGGTGGGGAACCGGTCATAGCTCACCCAGGTCATGTCCGGCAGAATCAGGGCGTTCAGCTGTCCGTCGTGACTGACCACGCAGCCCCCGTCGATGCTGACGAGCCGCAGGTCCTCGTCGACGATGGGCCGGGCGTCCATCACGTCCTCGTGATAGAGCACCAGGGGCCAGTGGCCCACGATGGTCCACTTCTCATGGGGCTTTGCCACGGCGCGGTAGGCGTCCAGCTTCATGCAGGCAAAGGCACCCTTCCCCGGGGCCAGTCCCCCGTGGACGAAGGTATAGTCATCCGTCTCCAGGATGTGGGGCAGGCCCCGGAGAAAATCCAGCTCCGGCCCGTAATGGTCCCGGACGGCGGCCTTGGCGGCGGCCAGGTCCATCTTCCAGCCGATCCCGACGCCCTGCTCACGGAGCATCTGGGCGATGAGCCCGTCTCCCCAGCCCTTGTTCCGACCCACCAGATATTGCAGGTAAAAGGCGTCCTGGGCCTGGTCATCCGGCAGGTCGCAGAAGTTCTGCCAGAAGTCGCAGTTGCCGCAGACCGTGTGGACCTCGTACCGCTTGGAGAGCTCCATCACATACCGGAGGGTCCCCAGGGAGTCTGGGCCCTTTTCCAGCAGGTCTCCCACCAGGACGAGCACGTCGTCCGCCGTGAGGGCGCATTTTTTCAGCAGGCCCTGCAGATAATCCAGCTGCCCGTGGATATCGGACACGGCGATGATGCGCCGGCCTGGGTCGATGTGCAGCCGCTCCACAGTGGCCGGCGTTGTCATGAGAAGCGGGTTGGGCCTCATGGCAGGAACCAGACCCGGGGGGCGATGTCCATCTCCATGAGATACAGCGACCCGCCCACGCCCTCGGACGTGCCCGCCCGCCGAAAGCCGATGGCCTCGTAAAAGCCGACGGCAGGATTGGTCTGGGACACGTGCAGCCGCAGCCTGTCCCGGCCCTTTTTGCGGAAGTAGGACACGGCCTGGCCGATGAGCTGGGCGCCGAAGCGCCGGCCCCGCATGGGTTCGCTCACCCACAGCAGGCTGATCCACCCTGCGCCCTCGCCCGTGCCTCGGGTGGGGTCCAGCTCCAGCAGCCCCGTCAGGTCCTCGCCATAATAGAGCTTCAGGAGGCACTGGGGGTCCTCCCTGACCCGCTGGACGGCGGAGCGGAGGTAAAGCGCCGGGGCGAAGCCCTTCAAAGAGCCGTGGCTGGCCATCCAGGTCTCGCTGTAGACTCGGGTGTAGAGGTCTTCCTCTCCGGGCAGGCGCACAGGCGTGAACCGGCCGTTCGCCTTTTTGCCCAGGTGGTCTGCCGCCAGGCCCTGGCGGGCGAAGGTGCTCAGCGCCCCCAGGTGGGAGGCGTCGGCGTAGCTGACCAGGGTCAGAGCGCCGTTCTCCGCCTCCAGGGTGGTGACGGCGGTGTTGTCCCCGTAGGGGATATCGCCGAAGGGCACCCCCATGAGGGAGCTGGACAGGGCCCGGATGGCGAAGGCGTGGCTCACCACGGCCAGGGTCTTGCCGGGCCAGGCGCCGGCCAGACCCAGCAGCGCGGCGGTGATGCGCCGGACCAGGTGGCCGTAGTCCTCGCTGCCCGGCACATGCCACCGCTCCGGCTCGTGGGTGAACAGCCAGTACTGCTCCTGGTCGATCTCGCCCCAGGGCCGGTCCTCCCAGCAGCCCACATCCACCTCCCGCAGGGCGGGATCGATGTGCAGGGGGAGGGAGGGGTGATATTTCAGGATGGCGCTGGCGGTGGACTGGGTGCGGATCAGGTCGCTGGCCCAGAGGGCGTCGATGGGCTCGTCCCGGAACCGCTCCGCCAGGGCGGCCACCTGCCGGCGGCCCAGCTGGGTGAGGTTGGAGTTATAGTGCCCCTGAGCCCGGCGGTAGAGGTTGCCCTCCGCCTCCGCGTGGCGTATGAGATAGATCCTGGTCATGGTTGCCCCTTCCCGAATTATGCGCTATAATAGTCCGTGTATAGGTATTGGAGTCAAATGAGTTTTCACAATGAACGTCCGGCAAAACAGCCACACTGTTTTGCTTCAGCCGCAAAGCGGCTTGGCGCAACGCCTTTCGGCGTTTCGCCTTCAGATGATCATTCTCATTGTACCGCAATCGGGACGATTGCACAAGAGGAGCGCTGGATGAAAAACTGGCTGAAACGTGCGCCGGAAGACCGCCGGGGGGTGGTGATCTCCGGGGCCTATGGCATGGACAACGCAGGAGACGACGCGGTGCTCACCGCCATGACGGCGGCTCTGCGCCGGCTGGACCGGGATATCCCGGTCACGGTGGTGGCCCGGCATGGGAAAAAGACGGGCCGCCGGTTCGGCGTATCCGGCGTGGGGCGGCTGAACGTCGGAAAGTGGCTCCTGGCCATGGGCCGGGCGAAGCTGTTCATCCTGGGAGGGGGGAGCCTCTTGCAGGATGTGACCAGCCGGCGGAGCCTGTGGTTTTATCTGGCTGTCCTCCGGGCGGCCAAGGCCATGGGCTGCCGGACCATGCTCTACGGTGTGGGCGCGGGCCCCATCCTGCGGGAACAGGAGCGCCGCCGGGCGGCGGCGTGTCTGGATAGCTGCGCGGAGGTGATCGCGGTCCGGGACGAGACCAGCATGGAGACGCTGAGAAGCTGGGGCGTGAAGCGGCCCCGGCTCCTGCTGGGGGCGGACCCGGCCCTGAGCCTGCGGCCCGGGACCGGCGAGCGGGAGCGAAAGGCTGGCATCGTGCTGCGGCCCTGGCCCGGTTTCTGGACCCATGTGCCGGATTTTGCCCAGGCGGTGCGGTATGTCTGGGAGCGGTATCATCTGCCGCCGGTGTTCATCTGCCTGGCCCCGGAGGACCGGGAGGCGGCCCGGTCCGTATGCGAGGAGCTGGGGGACGTGCCCTACACGGTGAGCACGGACGCCCGGCGGGTGGGCCGGATGGGCGTGGTGCTCTCCATGCGCCTGCACGGGCTGGTGTTTGCCCTCCGGGACGGGGTCCCCGCCGGCGGCGTGAGCTATGACCCCAAGGTGGACGCCTTTTGCGGGGAGGCGGGCTTTCCGCTGGTGGCGCTGGAGGATGCGACGGGGGAGAACCTGTGCGAGCTGGCCGACTGGGTCATGCACATGGACGGAGAGCACCTCTCCATCTCTGAGCGGACCCTCCGCCTGCGGGAGCAGACCAACCTGAACGCCGCCGCGGAGCTCCTGGCGTGGGAGTGAGCGAAAAATAAAGAGCAGGCGCGGACGTGTCCGCGCCTGCCTTCTTGTTTGCAGCCGGTTCAGGGCTTCCGCCGGCAGATCAGAGCCAGGACGACCAGTACCGCGGGAAATACCAGTGCGGCGGCAAGGCCGGCCTTCAGGCTGTCGCCGAAGGCGCCCGCCACCAGCCCGACCAAAGTTGGCCCGCCGGAGCAGCCCACGTCGCCGCCCAGGGCCAGCAGAGCGAACAGGGCCGTACCGCCCCGGGGAAAGCGGGCGGAAGCCGCGCTGAACACCCCGGGCCACAGGATGCCCACGGAGAACCCGCACAGTCCGCAGCCCGCCAGGGACAGGACCGGCCAGGGGAACAGCACCGCCAGCAGATAGGCGCTCACGCATAGGACGCCGCTGCCGGCGATGGCGGTCAGAAGCTCCATCCGCCGCTCATATTTGGCGAACAGGGCCCGGGCCGTGCCCATCAAAACGGAGAAGAAGCAGGGCCCAGCCAGATCGCCCACGGCCTTGGTCACCCCAAGTCCGCTCTCCGCGAAGGCAGAGGCCCACTGGCTCATGGCCTGTTCCGAGGCGCCGGCGGCGACCATCAGCAGAAGGAACAGCCAGAAGAGCTTTGTCCGGCAGAGCTCCCCCAGGCCCATCCCCTGGTCCGCCTCTGTGAGAGAGGCGATGGGGACCCGGGCGAAGAGCAGGGCGTTTCCCAGAGGCAGCAGGGCCCAGAGCACGCAGAGCGCGGGCCAGCGGTCCTTGCCGAAGACCGCGAGAAAGGCGGTGGACAGGGCCACCACTGCCACCGTGCCCCAGCAGTAGAAGGAGTGGAGCAGGCTCATGGCGGCGGCCTTGCGCTCGGTGGGGCAGGCCTCCACGATGGGGCTGATCAGCACCTCGATGAGCCCGCCGCCCACAGCGTACAGTGCCGCCGCCAGCAGAAGACCGGCATAGGGGTCCCGGAAAAGGCGGGGGAACAGGGCCATGCCCACCAGCCCGGCGGCGCTCAGAATGTGGGCGGCCACCACGCAGACCCGGTAGCCGATCCGGTCCACGAATTTGGCGGACAGCAGGTCTACAGTGAGCTGGATGCAGAAATTCACGGTGATGAGCAGGGTGATCTTCTCCAGGGGCAGGCCCATGGTGCTCTGAAAGATCAGAAAGAGCAGGGGAGCCAGGTTGTTGACGATGGCCTGGGTGATATAGCCCAGGTAGCTGGCGCAGATCGTGTGCCGATAGGTCAGGATCATGGAGCCCCTCCTTGCGCGCCGGATGCGCGCTTCCATTATGGCACAGATCGTGGTACAATACAAATGCAAAACGCAGAAAAGAGGACATACTATGTTTCGTATCGGATGCCATATCTCCGCCTCCGGCGGCTATCTGGCCATGGGCCATCGCATCGACGCCCTGGGGGGCAACACCTTCGCCTTCTTCACCCGCAACCCCAGAGGGGGCGCGGCCAAAGAGATAGACCCGGCCGATGTGGCGGCGTTTCTGGAATTTTGCCGGGAGCGGGACATCGATAGGCTGGTGGCCCACGCGCCCTATACCCTGAACCCCTGCGCGGAGAAGGAGAGCGTGCGTCAGTTCGCCCTGACGGCCTTCGCGGACGACCTGAAGCGCATGGAGCATACCCCCGGCCAGTACTATAATTTCCACCCCGGCAGCCATGTGGGCCAGGGACTGGACGTGGGCATCGCCAAGATCGCGGAGGTGCTGGACCAGGTGCTGTTCCCCGAGATGACCACCACGGTGCTGCTGGAGACCATGGCCGGCAAGGGCAGCGAGGTGGGCGGCCGGTTCGAGCAGCTGCGGGCCATCATCGACCGGACCAAGCTCTCCGACAAGGTGGGCGTGTGTCTGGACACCTGCCATGTGTGGGACGCGGGCTACGACATCGTAAACGACCTGGACGGGGTCCTGACGGCTTTCGACAAGGCCGTGGGCCTGGACCGGCTGAAGGCGGTGCACCTGAACAACAGCCTCAATGATACCGATTCCCACAAGGACCGGCACGCCAAGCTCACCGAGGGCCGCCTGCCCCTGGAGGCCATCAGGCGCATCGTCACCCACCCGGTATTGGAAAAGCTCCCCTTCATCCTGGAGACGCCCAACGATGAGGCGGGCTATGCCGCGGAGATCGCTCTGGTCCGGAAGCTGCACGGTCATACATAGTTTCTCCTGTCGCCGGAAAGACTAAGGCCGGTGATGAAACGATGACGAACAACTTTACGGACGGGCCGGACATTCCCCTGGGCTTCGGCATGGCTCTGGCCCAGAATCCGGACGCCATGGACGTGTTTTCCGGTCTGACCGAGCGCCAGCGGCAGCAGGTCCTGGCGAAGTCCCGGCGCATCCGCTCCCGGGCGGAGATGCGCTCCTATGTGGACTCTCTGGTGGGGCTGGACCCCGCGCAGATGGATTGACAGCACCGGGCGGACGCTCTGCGTCCGGCCGGTGCTATTCCCGCAAAGCGTTGGAAACAGCGGAATTCTACGAATCGGAGAGAGCTCTCCCGAACAAAAAAGAGAACGAGAGACGGGGAAGGAGAGCGGGGATACGAACAGTGGGTTGCGGTCCTGGAGCGCGGCGCGGTATGATAAGTCCGTGAAAACGCGCGAGGAGGCATTTTTATGTTTCAGATCTTCACGGACCTGGCCGCCAACCTTCCCCGGGAAGAGGTGGAGCGCTGGCAGCTCGGCATCATCCCCATCCACTGCATGGTGGACGGGAAGGCGCTGGACCCGGCGGAGGATTTTGACGGTCCGGCCTTTTACGCGTCCATGCGGGCCGGGGCCAGACCCAGCACGTCCATGCCGGCGCCGGCCGTGTTTCTGGACGCCTTCCGTCCGGTGCTGGAGCGGGGAGAGGACCTGGTGTATCTCGGCATGTCCAGCGGCATCAGCGGCACGGTGGGCCTGGCCCGGACCGTGGCGGCGGAGCTGCGGGAGGAATTCCCGGACCGGAAGATCGCGGTCATAGACACCAAGGCCGCGTCCCTGGGGGAGGGCATGCCGGTCCTGTTCGCGGCGGAACTGCGGGAGCAAGGCGCGGACTTTGACGCGGTCGTGGCCCGGACCCAGGACAAGTGCGACCACATGTATCAGATCTTCACGGTGGAGGACCTGGAATACCTCCGCCGGGGCGGGCGGCTCCACTCCGCGGTGGCGGTGGTGGGCAATATGCTCAACGTCAAGCCCGTGCTCTTCGGCGACCAGGACGGCCACATCGTCCTGCGGCACATGGTGGTGGGCCGCCGCCGGTCTCTGGACGCCCTGGCGGCGAAATACAAGGAGTCCTGTGCGGACATGACAGGCCCCGTGGGCCTGGCCCACTGCGACAGCCCCAAGGACACGGCCCTGGTGGTGGAAAAGCTCCGGGCGGCGGGCTGTACCGGGGAGATCATGACCGTGTGCTATGAGCCGGTCACCGGTTCCCATGTGGGGCCGGGCACGGTGGCGCTGTTCTTTTATGGACCCCGGCGGTGAGAAGATAACTAAGCGTGCGGGAGCATCCGACGGATGCTCCCGCACATTTTATGATTTGCGGCCCGGGCGCTCAGACCCCGACATTGCCGCTGCTCAGCCCTAAGCCGGCGTCCTCGGTGGGGAGCCAGTCTATGGCCTTTTTGATGTATGTATCCCAGAAATCCCATTCGTGGCCGCCGGGTCCCTCCTCATAGGTGACCGCCGCGCCCTGCTTCCGCAGGAAGGCGGCCATGTCCCGGTTCGCGCTCAGCAAGCCGTCCTGTGTCCCGCAGGCCATATAGATCTTCGGGATGGGCCTGCCCGCGTCTGCCAGGGTCCGGACCAGGGCCTTCGGGTCCTTGTCGCTGCCCAGCAGCTTTGTGAGGTCTCCGAAGCACGCCTCCGCGTAGCCTTGGCTGTCCAGCAGGGAGGTGCCCGGTCCCTTGCGGGCCGCGATCTCATCCAGGTGCAGCGCGCCGGACAGGGACACGATGTATCCGAAGGTATCGCTGTATTTCAGGCCGTTTCGCATGGCGCCGTAGCCGCCCATGGAGAGGCCGCCGATGAAGGTGTCCTCCCGGACCCGGGACAGGGGGAACATCCTTCTTGTCAGCTCCACCAGCTCCTGACCTACGAACTGACCGTAGCTGTTCCCGCTCTCCGGCCGGTCCACATAGAAGGCGTTGTCGCCGGAGGGCATGACCACCGCCAGGTCCTTCTCCTCCGCGTAGCGCTGGATCCGGGTGCCGCTGACCCAGTCGACGTAGCTGCCGAATACGCCGTGGAGCAGATACAGTGTCTTGAAGGGGCGCTCCTCCCGCTGGGGCATGCCGGGCATCACCAGCTTGTCCGCCGGCAATATCACGTTTACCGG
>CANRNU010000028.1 GCA_947632005.1 uncultured Oscillospiraceae bacterium
GCCTTCGTCATCATGATGCCCATCGTGAAGTATGTGGCCAAGGAGTCCAAGAAGAGCCTGATGACCTTCATCTGCGCCCTGGGCGTGGGCACCATCGTGGGCCACGCGCTGGTCATCCCCACCCCCGGCCCTGTAACTGTCGCGGGCAACATGAATGCCAATGTCAGTGGCTTCCTGCTGTACTCCCTGATCGCCGGCTTCTTCGCCATCCTGATCGCTGGTTATCTGTACGGCAAGGTCTTCAACAAGTATCCCGCCTATGAGGGCGACGAGAACATGGCGGCCTCTCTGGAGAGCGGCTCCGACATCCCCTCCTTCGGCCTGTCCATGACCGCCCTGCTGTTCCCCATCGTTCTGATCCTTGTCTCCAACGTCATCATCACCATCGCCCCCGCCGAGAGCGCCATCCACGGCTTGTTCACCTTCCTGGGCGACAAGAACATTGCCCTGCTCCTGGGCTGCATCGGCGCCATCCTCATGCTCAAGAAGAACGTTGCCAAGGACTTCAACACCATCGTGGTGGAGGCGGCTGACTCTGCCGGCCTGATCCTTCTCATCACCGGCGGCGGCGGCGCCTTCGGCCGCGTCATCAGCCAGTCCGGCATCGGCGACTATCTGGTCACCACCATGTCCGACATGAACGTGTCCCCCATCATCCTGGGCTTCGCTCTGTCCGCGCTGCTGCGTGTGTCTCAGGGCTCCACCACCGTGGCTCTGGTCACCACCTCCGGCATCCTTGGGCCCGCCATCGCCGGCACCGGCGCTTCTCCTGTGCTGGTCGGCCTGGCCATCTGCGCCGGCGGCATCGGCTTCTCCCTGCCCAATGACTCCGGCTTCTGGGTACTGTCCCGGTTCGGCGGCATCTCCGTGTCCGACACCCTGAAGTCCTGGACGGTAGGCGGCACCATCGCGTCGTTCGTCTCGTTCATTATCATTTACATCTTGAGCCTGATCCCGGGTCTGCCCCTCTGCTGAGCAGGCCCCGGGGGAGCCCGGGCCGTGTTTCCCGCGGCCCGGAGCCCCCTGACATATCCCCGGCAGCTTGAACGGCAGCCCTCCTGTTATGCCGGCAACGGCAGGTAACAAGAGGGCCGTCTGCCAAATCTTTTGCCTCTGAATGGCCCGATCTGACCGCTGGGGCATTCAGGGGCAGTTTTTGGTCATCCGCCCCCGTTCCCGCCGCCTCTTCAGCGGGAACACCGATAAAGACCGGTCTATACGGCGGACACGGCCATTTCAACAAACACATATTTTTTAAGAGGAGGAAGACCCATATGAAGAAAGCAACTATGGATGGGAATACGGCTGCCGCCTATGCGTCGTATGCCTTCACAGAAGTTGCCACGATCTACCCCATCACGCCCTCTTCCACCATGGCTGAGCTGGTGGATGACTGGAGCGCCCACGGCCGGAAGAACATCTTCGGCGAGACGGTAGAGGTGCGTGAGATGCAGCATGAGGGCGGCGCGGCCGGCGCCATCCACGGCGCGCTGCAGGGCGGCGCTCTCGCGACGACCTACACGGCCAGCCAGGGCCTGATGCTCATGCTCCCCAACATGTTCAAGATTGCCGGCGAGCGGCTGCCCGGCGTGTTCCACGTCAGCGCCCGCGCCCTGGCCTCCAACGCCCTGAGCATCTACGGCGACCACCAGGACGTGATGACCTGCCGGGGCACCGGCTTCACCATGCTGGCCGGCTCCACCGTCCAGCAGGCGTTCCACATGGCCGCCGTGGCGCACCTGAGCGCCATCAGCAGCCGGCTGCCGGTCCTGCACTTCTTTGACGGCTTCCGCACCAGCCATGAGTACCAGAAGATCGAGCTGCTGGACTACGATGAGCTGGCGGAAATGGTGGACTGGGACAGCCTGAAGGCCTTCCGGGACAATGCCCTGAACTCCGATCACCCCAAGTCCCGCGGCTCTGCCGAGGGCCCGGAGATCTTCTTCCAGGCAAGAGAGTCCCTGAACAAGTTCCACAACGCCGTGCCCGAGATCGTGGAAGGCTACATGGCCAAGATCAACGCCAAGTGCGGCACCGATTATCATCTGTTCAACTACTACGGCGACCCCGAGGCCGAGGACGTGATCGTCTCCATGGGCTCCTCCTGCGGCGTCATCCGGGAGACCATCGACTATTGGAACGGCAAGGGCAAGAAGCTGGGTCTGGTGGAGGTGCATCTGTACCGCCCCTTCTCCGCCAAGCATCTGCTGGCTGCCGTGCCCGCCACGGCCAAGCACATCGCCGTGCTGGACCGGACCAAGGAGCCCGGCTCCAACGGCGAGCCCCTGTACCTGGACGTGCAGAACGCCTTCGCCGGCAGCGGCCGGACCGTGAAGATCGTGGGCGGCCGTTACGGCCTTGGTTCCAAGGACTTTACCCCCATGGACGCCATGGCGGTGTATCAGAACCTGACCGCCGCCGAGCCCAAGAACGGCTTTACCGTCTCCATCGTGGACGACGTGACCGGCCTGTCCCTGCCCAAGTTCGACGAGCCCTTTGACTCCACCCCCGAGGGCAATATCTCCTGCAAGTTCTGGGGTCTCGGCTCCGACGGCACCGTGGGCGCCAACAAGTCCGCCGTCAAGATCATCGGCGACCACACCGACTACAACGTCCAGGCCTATTTCGCCTACGACGCGAAGAAGTCCGGCGGCGTCACCATCAGCCACCTGCGCTTCGGGCCCAAGACCATCAAGGGCTCCTATGAGATCAAGGCGGCCAACTTCATCGCCTGCCACAACCAGGCGTATGTGAACAAGTTCGACCTGATCGGCGACCTGAAGGAGGGCGGCACCTTCCTTCTGAACACCATCTGGAAGGGCGAGGAGCTGGAGAAGAACCTGCCCGCCGCCCTGAAGCGCCGGATCGTGGAGAAGAAGGCCAAGTTCTACACCCTGGACGCGGTCAACATCGCCAAGGACATCGGCCTGGGCAGCCGCATCAACATGGTCATGCAGGCCGGCTTCTTTGCCCTGAGCGGCATCCTCCCCGTGGAGGACGCGGTGAAGTACCTGAAGGGCGAAGTGGTGAAGAACTACGGCGCCAAGGGCCAGGACGTCATCGACATGAACGATGCCGCCATCGACCGCGGCGTTGCGGAGCTGGTGGAGATCGCCGTGCCCGCCGCCTGGGCGGACGCCGAGGACGCTCCCAAGGAGCGGGACCCCGACCTGCCCGAGTTCTTTGAGAACGTACTGTTCAAGATGGGCAGCCAGCAGGGCAACAGCCTTCCCGTCAGCGCCTTCAACGGCCATGAGGACGGCAGCTGGGATCAGAGCTATACCCGCTGGGAGAAGCGCGGCATCGCCATTGACGTGCCCGCCTGGGATGCGGCCAAGTGCGTGCAGTGCAACCGCTGCTCCGCCATGTGCCCCCACGCGGTCATCCGTCCCATCCTGCTCTCCGAGGCAGAGGCGGCCGCGGCCCCCGAGGGTTACACGGTCAAGAAGGCCACCGGCTACGACGGGCTCCAGTACCATCTGGCCATCTCCGGCGTGGACTGCACCGGCTGCGGCGTGTGCGTGAACGTGTGCCCCACCAAGGCCATCTCCATGGCCCCCTTCGCTCCCCGCAAGGAGGAGATGGACAAGGCCTGGAACTACAGCCTCAAGAAGGTCTCCGAGAAGGAGATCAAGCGCCCCGACACCGTGAAGGGCAGCCAGTTCCTCAAGCCCTACGTGGAGTTCTCCGGCGCCTGCGCCGGCTGCGGCGAGACCCCGTACATCAAGATGATCACCCAGCTGTTCGGCGACCATATGCGCATCGCCAACTCCGCCGGCTGCACCCACATCTGGGGCGGCTCTCCCGAGATCCCCTTCTGCACCAACGAGAAGGGCCAGGGCGTCGCCTGGGCCAGCGGCCTGTTCGAGGACACCGCCGAGTACGGCTTCGGCATGTTCCTGGGCACCAGCGCGGTCCGCAAGTGGATGAAGAGCCAGCTGGAGGCCCTGGTGGCGCAGGAGCCCGACGGCGAGCTGAAGACCGCCGCCCAGGAGTGCCTGGCCGGCTTCATGCAGAGCGAGGGCACCCGCCAGCGGGCCGACAAGCTCATCGCCGCCCTGGAAAAGGCCGGCCATGAGGACGGCCTGCGCAAGGCCATCTACGACCGGAAGGACTACCTGTTCAAGGTCTCCCAGTGGATCGTGGGCGGCGACGGCTGGGCCTATGATATCGGCTACAGCGGTCTGGACCACGTCATCGCCTCCGGCGAGAACGTGAACATCATCTGCGTGGACACCGAGGTCTACTCCAACACCGGCGGCCAGGCCTCCAAGGCCACGCCCACCGCGGCGGTGGCCCAGTTCGCCGCCTCCGGCAAGAAGACCAAGAAGAAGGACCTTGGCCGGATGTGCATGAGCTACGGCTATGTGTACGTGGCGCAGGTGGCCATGGGCTATGACCCCCAGCAGACCCTGCAGGCCATCCGGGAGGCCGAGGCCTATGACGGCCCCTCTGTCATCATCGCCTACGCGCCCTGCATCAACCACGGCATCCGCAAGGGCATGAGCACCACCCAGAACCGGATCAAGGAAGCAGTGGAATGCGGCTACTGGCACTGCTACCGCTACAACCCCGATCTGGTCAAGGAGGGCAAGAACCCCTTCACCCTGGACTCCAAGGAGCCCACGGGCAGCTTCCGGGAGTTCCTGAACGGCGAGGTCCGCTACACCTCTCTCAGCCGCAAGTTCCCCGAGACCGCCGAGGCGCTGTTCGCCAAGGCGGAGCAGGACTCCAAGGAGCGCACCGCCGCCTACGTCAAGCTGGCGCAGGGATGATGCAAGACCCCGAGCCTGGGGGACCTCACCCCCGGGCCCGGTCGGCCGTTCCGGCAACGGACGGCACGGCCCTTGGAGAGGGGCCATAAAAACTACTACTACAAACAACGAGGATGGTTCATATGGATTTCAAACTGGACAAGGCGCATCAGTTGCAGCAAGAGCTGTTCCGGAGCTTTGCGGAGACGGAGATCCGGCCCATAGCGAAGGAGATGGACGAGAACGAGGCGCTGGACCTGGATATGCTGAAGAAGGCGGCGAAGTACGGACTGTTCGGCATACCGTACAGCAAGGAGTACGGCGGCGCGGGTTCGGACACTCTGGCCTACACGCTGTGCATGGAGGAGATCTCCAAGGTAGACGCCAGCACGGGCGTCACCATCTCCGTACATACCTCCCTGTGCTGCTCCTGCATCAACAACTTCGGCACGGAGGAGCAGAAGCAGACCTATCTGCGTCCCCTGGTGGACGGCAGCAAGTTTGGCTGCTTTGGCCTGACGGAGACCAACGCGGGCTCCGATGTGCAGGGCGCCCAGACCACCGCGGTGAAGGACGGGGACGACTGGATCATCAACGGCTCCAAGATCTTCACCACCAACTCGGGCTTTGCGGACACCTGCATTCTGTTCGCGCTGACGGACCGGACGGTGCCGGCTTCCAAGGGTCTGACGGCCTTCATCGTGGACCTGAAGAACACCCCGGGCATCACGGTGAGCGACAACATCGAGCGGATGGGCATCCGAGCGGCCAGCAACTGCATCGTGACGTATGAGAACGTGCGCGTGACGCCGGACCGTGTGCTTGGGCCTCTCGGGAAGGGCTTCAAGATCGCCATGACGGCGCTGGACACGGGACGAATCGGCATCGCGGCGCAGGCGCTGGGCATCGCCCAGGGCGCCCTCAACGAGGCCATCAAGTACGGCAAGGAGCGCAAGCAGTTCGGCAAGCCCATCAATGCCTTCCAGAACACCCAGTTCAAGATGGCGGAGCTGCAGACGAAGATCGACGCGGCGCGGCTGATGGTGTGGCGCGCGGCGTGTGCGGAAGACAACCATGAGCCTTATGGGCCTCTGGCAGCCATGGCGAAGCTGATGGCGTCGGACGTGGCCAACCAGGTGACGCGGGAGTGCGTGCAGTTCATGGGCGGCTACGGCTACTGCCGAGAGTACCCGGTGGAGCGGATGATGCGCGACGCGAAGATCACCGAGATCTACGAGGGGACCAGCGAGGTCATGAAGATGGTCATCTCCGGGTCCATGAAGCTGAAGTAAGAGGGAGGAAGAAGAATGAAGATCGTAGTATGCATCAAGCAGGTCCCGGACACGGCGGAAGTGCGGCTGGACCCGAAGACCGGGACCCTGATCCGAGACGGCGTGCCCAGCATCATCAACCACGACGACAAGGCAGGCCTGGAAGCGGCGCTGACGCTGCGGGAGAAGGTCGGCGGCACGGTGACGGTGGTCTGCATGGGTCCCCCGCAGGCGGACGTGGCCATGCGGGAGGCGCTGGCCATGGGCGCGGACGAGGCATATCTGGTGTCCGGGCGTGAGTTTGGCGGCTCGGATACCTACGCCACGGCGACGATCATCGCCACGGCGCTGCGGAAGATCGGGTATGACCTGGTAATCACGGGCCGGCAGGCCATCGACGGCGACACGGCCCAGGTGGGCCCGCAGATCGCCGAGCAGCTGCATATCCCCCAGGTGAGCTATGCGGAGAGCCTGGATGTAGAGGGCGACAGCGTAGTGGTAAAGCGGCAGTATGAGGACCAGTCCCACATGCTGAAGGTGAAGCTGCCCTGCCTGGTGACGGCGCTGAGCGAGCTGGCGGAGCCCCGGTACATGCACGTGGGTGGCATCGTGGACGCGTACCAGAAGGAAGTGAAGGTCCTGGGCTTTGAGGATCTGAAGAACGACCTGAATCCGGAGTGGATCGGACTGAAGGGGTCGCCCACGAATGTGTTCATGTCCTTCGGCAAGCAGCCCAAGGCGGCCGGGCATATGCTGACCGGGCTGTCGGCGGACGAGGCCGTGGCCGCGATCATGGAAAAGCTGATCGAGCGGCACATCATCTGAGGGAGGACGAGGAAATGAGTAAAGATATCTATGTAGTGATAGAGCAGCGGAACGGAGCGATCCAGAAGGTGAGCCTGGAGCTGATCGGCGAGGCAAGCAAGCTGGCGGCGGACATGGGCGAGCAGGTGGTCGCGGTGCTGATGGGCTATAAGATCGCGGACAAGGCGCAGATGCTGATCGAGTACGGTGCGGCGAAGGTGCTGGTGCTGGACGCGCCGGTGCTGGAGCACTACACGACGGAGCCGTACGTGAAGGGCGTGGAGTACGTCATCAAGGAGTACGAGCCGAACGTGGTGCTGTTTGGCGCCAGCAGCATTGGCCGAGACATGGCTCCCCGTATCGCCGGGCGTGTGCACACCGGACTGACCGCCGACTGCACGCGTCTGGACGTGGAAGTGGGCAAGTACCAGGAGTACCTGCGCAAGTCCACCAACGTGCCTGCGGACAAGATCGAGGGTCTGGACACGGCGGACAAGAATCTGAAGATGACCCGTCCCGCCTTCGGTGGGAACGTGATGGCGACCATCGTGTGCCGGAACTACCGGCCCCAGATGGCGACGGTCCGCCCCGGCGTCATGGAGATGCCCACCCGGGACGCCGCCCGCACCGGCGAGATCATCATGGTGGATGCCGGCCTCAGCGAGGCGGACATGAACGTGGAGATCCTGGAGGTCGTCAAGAACGAGAAGAAGTCCGTGGACATCACGGACGCGAAGGTACTGGTGTCCGGCGGCCGGGGCGTAGGGGGCCCGGAGGGCTACGAGCCGCTGCGTGAGCTGGCAGCGGAGCTGGGCGGCGAGGTATCCTCGTCCCGTATCGGCGTGGACAGCGGCTGGATCGAGAAGGACCGGCAGGTAGGCCAGACGGGCAAGACGGTGCATCCCAACCTGTACATCGCGTGCGGCATTTCCGGCGCCATCCAGCACCTGGCCGGCATGGAGGACTCCGAGTTCATCATCGCCATCAACAAGGACGAGTCCTGCCCGATGATGAAGCTGGCGGACCTGGGCATCCAGGGCGACCTGAAGGTCATCGTCCCCAAGCTCACCGAGGCCATTAAGGCGTACAAGGCCAAGCAGTTCGCCGACTGAGCGTTACACAAAGGAGATACAAATATGTTTGAACATCTGTTGGTAGAGGAAAAGGGCCAGATCGCCATCGTGTCGATCAACAACCCCAAGAGCCTCAACGCGCTGAACAGCGCCACTCTGACCGAGTTGAACGACTGCCTGGCCGGCATCGAGGGCCGCAAGGACATCCGCGTGGTCATCGTCACCGGCGCGGGCCCCAAGTCCTTCGTGGCGGGCGCCGACATCTCTGAGATGGTGGACGCCACCCCGGCGGAGGGCCGGGCCATGTCCCTGCTGGCCATGGAGGCCTTTGGCCGTCTGGAGAAGATGCCCCAGGTGACCATCGCCGCGGTGAACGGCTTCGCCCTGGGCGGCGGCTGCGAGCTGGCCATGAGCTGCGACATCCGGGTGGCGGCTGACACCGCCTCCTTCGCCCAGCCTGAGTGCGGCCTGGGCATCCTGCCCGGCTTCGGCGGCACCCAGCGTCTGGCCCGCCTGGTGGGCGAGGGCCGTGCCATGGAGCTGATCTTCACCTGCGACCGCATCGACGCCCAGGAGGCGTACCGCATCGGCCTGGTGAACAAGGTCGTGCCCAAGGACGAGCTCATCGACGCCTGCGTTGCCATGGCGGACAAGATCCTCTCCAAGGGCAGCTATGCCGTGTCCCTGGCCAAGAAGAGCATCCACACGGGGCTCGACACCGACCTGGCCAGCGGCCTGCTGCTGGAGGCCTCCAATTTCGCCCTGTCCTTTGCCTCTCATGACAAGCAGGAGGGCATGCGCGCCTTCCTGGAGAAGCGCAAGGCGGACCTGACCGACTTCTGAGTTTCCCCACAAAATATCCCCGGCTGGCAATGCCAGCCGGGGATATCTTTTTATCCGTTCACCGCACCGCGAAGCAGTAGGCGGTCTCGGTATGCAGCTTCTGTCCGGCCCGGAGGACGGGATTGGGAAAGCCCCAGCAGTTCATGCCGTTGGGGTAGATCTGGGTCTCCAGACACACGGCCCCCCGGTTGACGATGTCCTTCCCGCCCTTGCCGGGCCGCTGGGTGAGGGCGCCGGCGGCGTACAGCTGCACGCCGGGCAGGTCCGTCTCCACCGTCATCTCCACGCCGCTCCCGGCGCTGTAGAGCACCGCGGCCTTCTTCCCGGCCAGGACGTAGTTGTGGTCATAGCCCTTGCCCCGGCGGAGCTGCTCGCAGTCCGCCAGGATGTCCCGGCCTACGGTCTTGGGGACCCGGAAGTCGAAGGGCGTGCCCTCCACAGCCAGGAGCTTTCCCGTGGGCAGGCAGCCGCCGTCGTTCTCGCAGAAGCGCTCGGCGAAGATCTGCAGCTCATGGTCCAGCACAGACCCGCCGCCGTTCAGGTTGAAATAGGTATGGTTGGTCAGATTCACCGGCGTGTCCTTGTCGGAGATGGCGTCATAGGCGATGCGCAGGGCGTTGTCATCCGTCAGCGTGAAGGTGACTGTCACCTGCAAGTTGCCAGGATAGCCCTCCTCCCCGTCTTTGGACAGATAGGAGCAGACCAGGGCCATCTCCTGCGGCTCTACCTGCCACATCACCTTGTCAAAGCCCCTGAGGCCCCCATGCAGGTGGTTGGCCCCGTCGTTTTTCGCCAGGGCGTGCTCCACGCCGTTCAGGGAGAACCGGGCCCCGCCGATGCGGTTGCCCACCCGGCCAATGGTGGCCCCCAGATAGTCGCCGTTCGTCTCATACTCCTCGATGGTGTCATAGCCCAGGGCCACGTCCGTGACGCCGCCCTTTCCGTTGGGGACCGTCAGAGCCTGGACCGTGGCGCCGTAGTCCAGCACCGTCACGGCCATGCCATGCCTGTTTTCCAGGGTATAGGCGGTGACGGCCTCGCCGGCTGCAGTATGCCCAAAGGATTTGGAAGAAACTGCCATGAGATAGACCTCCTTACAGAGCGTTTTTCTGTCCCCATCATACCCCAAAGCGCCGCCCCATGCAAGCCGGAACAGGAAAACAGTTGTCATCGGCCCCGGCGGCTGGTACAATGGGGGCGACAGGAGGGATGCGTCATGAGCTATATCGAGGTGGAATACCCCCGCGAAAAAGAGGCATTTTATTCCCTGCTCCGGGAACAGCTGGCCCTGTACATGGGCGAGGAGACAGACCGGACTGCCCGGCTGGCCAACGCCTCGGCGGTGCTGGCCCAGGCATTCCCCGACGCCAACTGGACGGGGTTTTATCTGGTGGACGGGGACAGCCTCGTGGTGGGCCCTTTCCAGGGCAAGCCGGCGGTGAGCCGCATCGGCTTCGGCAAGGGCGTGTGCGGCACGGCGTGGAAGGAGCGCCGGTCCCAGGTGGTGGAGGAGGTGTCCTGCTTCGCCGGCCACATCGCCTGCGACTGCAACACCCATGCGGAGATCGTCGTTCCCCTGTGGGACGGGGACGTCATCTGGGGCGTGCTGGACATGGATTCCGTGCTCCCTGCCTACTTCACCGAGGCCGACCGCGCCGGCCTGGAGGAGGCGGCCAGGCTCATCCGGCCGTGAGCGTTATGGAAGACAAAAACATCCATTCAAACATCCTGAAACAAGTGTGCAAAGAGCTCCTGCTCCCCCTCGGCATATTTCAGAAGGGCTCGTCCAGGATATATTTGGACGACAACGGTTACTTCTTCACGGTCATAGAGTTCCAGCCCTCCGGCTGGTCGAGAGGAACGTATCTGAACATCGGCCTGACGTTCCTGTGGGAGCATGTTGACGAGGATGTCTCCCTCACGTTCACCTTTTCAAGGGGGCTGTCTCCCCGATATGGGAACTTCGTTGCATACAAAAACGAGACCCAGTTCAGGCAGGAAGTGACCGAGCTGGTAAACATCGCCAAGAACGAGGTCCTCTTTTACAGACAGCTGCGGGATCTGAAGTTCGCCAAAGAGTGGATGACCGCATATATGACCTACTGGGAGAGGAACTGCGAGACGAAATACATCCGATTCGGGCGTTTCGTTGCGAAGGTCTGTTCCCTGGATGACGACAAAAGCTCGGCAGAGTTCTATTACAGGAACTACTGCCGGGAATGTGCCATGGAAGATAAAGAGCCGAAGATGGGCCCGCAGGAGCTGAGCAAAGACTATCTTGTTTCCAATATCAGGGCCACCAGAGAGTTGTGGCACAGCAAACCGTCCATGAAGAAGATGCCGGTCTCTCCGATATACGACCCGTGACGCCGCGGCGCTTGTCCCGGGCCTTGATGTAGATGGCCTTTACAGTTCGGCTCTTTTCCGGTGTCCAATAACTTTTCTTATCCCAGATCCCCGCGAAGTCGTTGTCGGTGCTGTTGGGGTCGATGGTGTCATAGTTGTCGTTGATGGCAATAGGCGATTGACAGGGGGGCAAAAGAGGGATATAATGCCTAACACCAATTAAACCTACTATATTGATTGGTAATATCGGACGAGAGGGACCGTGCTATGCGTATCGCTGAAAAAATGTCAAAGACCACCACGCTGTCTTTTGAGGTATTCCCGCCCAAGACGGAAGCCGGTATGGGAAAGCTTCGGGCGGTACTGGAAGACCTTTATAAGTGGGACCCGGACTGGATCAGCTGCACCTATGGCGCGGGCGGCTCCGACAAGGGCTACAACCTGGCCATATGCAAGGCTATGGCCGACGCGGGCCGGACGACGCCCGTCAGTCACTACACCTGCATCCACCATACCAAGGCCGATATCGACGCGGACATCGACGAATACCTCTCCCTGGGCGTGGACCACTTTCTGGCCCTGCGGGGGGATTTCCTGCCCGGTGAGAACGCCACCCACGGCGACTTTGACCACGCCGACGGCCTTATCCGCCATATGCGCCGGCGCTACGGCGACAGGATCGCCATCGCCTGCTCCGGCATCCCCGAGGGACACATCCTCTCCCCGGACCTTTCCAGCGACACGGCGTTTTTAAAGCGCAAGCAGGACGCAGGAGCGGACTTCATCGTGACCCAGCTGACCTATGACATGGACCGCTTCGCCCGGTGGCTGGAGGAGATACGGGCCGCGGGCGTGACGCTGCCGGTGGCGGTGGGCATCATGCCGGTGCTGGACCGGGATAAGTGCATCCGCCACTGCCTTTCCATGAACGGCTGCGCCATCCCCCGGAAGCTGGCCCGCCACATCTCCAAATACTACGACGACCCGGAGGGCTTCCGGGACGCGGGAATGGACTATACCGTCCAGCAGCTGAATGAGTACATTGCCCTGGGCGTGAACGACCTGCACATCTACGCCCTGAACCAGTCCGCCGCCGTGGACGAGATACTGCGGCGCAGCGGTCTGTTTGCAAAGAACGAGTGAGCGAAGGAACGAACCCATGCCGATCAAAGTACAAAACGACCTGCCGGTCCGCCACATCCTGGAGGAAGAGAACATCTTCGTCATGGACGAGGACCGGGCCAATGCCCAGAACATCCGCCCGCTCCAGATCGCGATCCTGAATCTGATGCCCCTGAAGGAGGCCACGGAGCTGGACATCCTGCGGGTGCTGTCCAACTTTCCCATCCAGGTGGAGATCACCTTCCTGAAGGTCGCATCCCACGAGTCCACCCACGCGGACGCGTCTCACCTGAACAAGTTCTACATCACCATCGACGACGTGTGGAAGCAGAACTTCGACGGGCTCATCATCACCGGCGCCCCGGTGGAGAAGCTGGAATACGAGCAGGTGGAGTACTGGCCGGAGCTGTGCCGCATCTTTGAGTGGAGCAAGACCCACGTGTTCTCCACCTTCCACATCTGCTGGGGCGCCCAGGCGGGGCTCTACTATCACTACGGCATCCAAAAGCACCTTCTGCCGGAAAAGCTCAGCGGCGTCTACCGGCACCGGGTCCTGCACCGGAAGAAGATGCTCATGCGGGGCATGGACGACGTGTTTTATGTGCCCCAGTCCCGGTACACGGGCATCGACGAGGCCGCCGTGCGGGCCGACCCGGAGCTCTACGTAGTGGCAGACAGCGAGGAGGCCGGAAGCTATCTCATATTGGCCTGTTCCTCCCGGCAGATCTTCGTCACCGGCCACTCGGAATACGACCGATACGACCTGGACAAGGAGTATAAGCGGGACCTGGCAAAGGGTCTGGACCCCAGCATCCCCAAAAACTACTACCCGGACGACGACCCGTCCCGGGAGCCGATCCTGTCCTGGCGGTCCAGCTCCAACTGCACCTATTGCAACTGGCTGAACTTCGTCTATCAGGAGACGCCTTACGACCTGCGCAAGCTGCGCCCGGTGGAGGAGGACAGCTATTGCAGCTCTGGCAGCAAAGAGCCGCGGGACGTGATCGACCCTCAGCCATAAATGAATGAAACCGTTGGGATCTGCCCGATCCCAACGGTTTTTCTGTACCTCGCCGATATCCGGTTTTACGCCGTTTTCTTCCGTATCTCCGCCGCGTCAGCCCGGGCGGTCCGCATCCGACACCATCAGGTCGGCCAGGGTAGTATGATCCAGGTAGTCCATGATGACCTTGTTCAGTCCCTGCCAAAGGGGGAGCGTACGGCATTGGGGCGCACGGCTGCACAGCTTTGCGCCCCTGGCAAGGCAGGTGACAGGCGCCAGCTCCTCCTCCGTCAGCCAGAGGATATCGCTCACTTTGTATTCCTCCGGGGCCTTCGCCAGGCGATAGCCGCCGCCCTTGCCCCGCAGTCCGTCCAGCATACCGTCTCTCACCAGGATCTTCAAAACGCCCTCCACATATTTCTCCGATATCTCCTGACGGCGGGCCACCTCCTTGAGCGGGATATAGCCGTCACCCTGGTTCTCGGCCAGGTCGATCATCACCCGCAGCGCGTACCGGCCCCGTGTAGAGATCAGCATAGAAAACGCCTCCATTCCTTTCAACCTATCAACCTATTATACAACACGGATGATAGGAAATCAAAGGCGCGCCGATGAAAACATCACTTCGCTCTCTGGGCGGCGGGATGGGCTGTTTGCTCCATCGCCACGGAGCAGGCCAGATCGCCCAGCACGTTACAGCAGGTGGCGCCCATGTCGCACAGGGTGTTGACGCTGATATACACCCCCATGATGCCGGTGGGAAGTCCCGCGATGGAGGCAAGAGCGGCAAAGGATGCGATGGCGCCGCCGGGCACACCGGGCGTACCGATGCTCAAAAGCGTATTGCTCAAAAGCACCACCGCCAACATGCCGAAGCTCACCTCTACGCCGCAGGCGTTGGCAAAAAACACGATCATGAAGGACATGACGATGGACACCGCGTCCATGTTGATCGTAGCGCCCAGGGGCAGGGCCAGGGAGGATATTTCGTTGGACACGCCCAGCTCATCTGCGCATCGCTTGCTGATCGGAAGCGTGGCGGAGCTTGAGCAGGTGCCGAAAGCGTTCAGAGCCGCGGGCATGACCTTGGCGAAGAAGGTCCTTATTTTGCATTTGCCAATGAGCCTGACGATGCCGCCGTACACGATCAGCACATAGAGGAACATGGTGATGTACAGCGCCAGCAGAACGGCGCCCAGGGCCATGATGGTCTCCGTGCCGTTGGCATAGACCACCGAGGCAATGGAGCAGAACACGCCGATGGGCGTGAAGTACATGACCACGGAAATGATCTTGACAGAGATGTGGTCGACTGCCTCCGTCAGGCGGATGAACGGCGCGGCCTTCTCTCCCAATGTCAGGCAGGTGATGCCCACGATGATGGCAAATACGAGCACCTGGAGCATATCGCCATTGGCAAAGGAGGCGACGGGATTGGAGGGGATCAGGTTTTTGACCGTGTCCAGCAGGCTCGTGAAGGGAGTGGCCTCCACGGCGGCGTCCATCATCTCAATGGCGACGCCGCTGCCCAAGCCCAGCACCTTCGGCAGGAACAGCCCCAGGAGACTGGCAAACAGCGTGGTAGCGACAAAATACAGCACAGACTGGGCCCCGATGCGGCCGGTGGCCGAGACGCTGCCGATGCTGTGGATGCCCACGACAAGCGAGCAAAATACCAGCGGATAGATCATCATCCGCAGCGCGTTCATATAAAGACCGCTCACAAGGTCCACCGCCGGGAGCAAAAACTCGTAGCGGCCGGGCATGAGCAGCCCGAAAAGAATGCCGAAGACCAACCCGAGAAAGATGAACAGCGTGATAAGCTTGGATTTTCCGCCTTTCATGTCGATACGCCCCTTTTTTGTAAGATGACTCCCAGTATATTGTCAGGTTGTCGCATTGTCAATAACCAAACTACTAGGTTAATATCAAATTCGACGAAATGCAAAAATCGGCTTGACATGCTAGGGCGCTGATGCTATAATCCCACCAAACCGATGGATTTTATTGGTTTATTTGGACCGGAAAGGAGACGTACCGGATGAAGGACCTGTTCCTTGCTCTTCTGCGAAGCAACTTTCGATGTGGACGAATGCTGAACTCCCGGGCTGAGAGAGCGGCCGGGCGTCCTGCCGCGTCCGTCGGGTGCCGTTGTATGTTCTGAGGCATTTCTTGACCGCTTTTCAGTCCGGGAGCTTTTGAAAGAGCCCCGGATTTTTTGTTCAAAATTTTTGGATCGAAAGAGGTACCATTATGAGCAATTATAAGTTTGAGACCCTTCAGCTCCATGTGGGCCAGGAGCAGGCGGACCCCGCCACCGACGCCCGGGCCGTGCCCATCTACGCCACCACCAGCTATGTGTTCCACAACTCCGCCCATGCCGCCGCACGTTTTGGCCTGGCAGACGCGGGCAATATCTACGGCCGGCTGACCAACTCCACCCAGGACGTGCTGGAAAAGCGCATCGCGGCCCTGGAGGGCGGCGTGGGGGCTCTGGCCCTGGCCTCCGGCGCGGCGGCCATCACCTATACCATCCAGGCCCTGGCCACCCAGGGGGAGCACATCGTGGCCCAGAAGACCATCTACGGCGGAAGCTATAACCTGCTGGCCCACACCCTGCCCCAGTACGGTATCACCACCACCTTCGTGGACGCCCATGATCTGGCTGAGGTGGAGGGGGCCATCCAGCCCAACACCAAGGCGGTGTACATCGAGACCCTGGGCAATCCCAACTCCGACATCCCCGACATCGACGCCATCGCGGCCATCGCCCATAAGCACGGCCTGCCGCTGGTCATCGACAACACCTTCGGCACGCCCTACCTGATACGGCCCATCGAGCATGGGGCGGACATCGTGGTCCACTCGGCCACCAAGTTCATCGGCGGCCACGGCACCACCCTGGGCGGCATCATCGTGGACGGCGGCACCTTTGACTGGGCGGCCAGCGGTCGGTTCCCCGCCATCTCCGAGCCCAACCCCAGCTACCACGGCGTGCGCTTCACCGAGGCCGCCGGCCCTGCCGCCTTTGTCACCTACGTCCGTGCCGTGATCCTGCGGGACACCGGCGCGTGCATCTCCCCCTTCGCGGCGTGGCTGCTGCTCCAGGGCGTGGAGACCCTGTCCCTGCGGCTGGACCGTCACGCAGAGAACACGAAAAAGGTGGTGGAGTATCTGGCCCATCATCCTCAGGTGGAGCATGTGAATCATCCCTCTCTGCCGGACCATCCCCAGCACGCGCTTTATGAGAAATATTTCCCCAACGGCGGCGCGTCCATCTTCACCTTTGAGATCAAGGGCGGCGTGGCCGAGGCCCACAAGTTCATCGACAATTTGGAGATCTTCTCCCTGCTGGCCAACGTGGCGGACGTGAAGAGCCTGGTCATCCACCCGGCCACCACCACCCACTCCCAGCTCACCGAGGAGGAGCTGCTGGACCAGGGCATCAAGCCCAACACCATCCGCCTGTCCATCGGCACCGAGCACATCGACGACATCATCGCCGACCTGGAAAAGGGTTTTGCCGCCGTCCGGTGAACAAGCGCATTCATTTCATCTGATTACTTTATCTATTTCGCGGCTGAACGCCGCAGGAAAGGAAGAACCAAAAAATGAAAAAGACCAATAAGCTCCTTGCCCTGCTTCTGGCAGCGGTACTGTCCGTATCCCTGTTCGGTATCCAGGCCTTTGCCGCCGAGGACACCGAAAACGCCGTAGCGCTGGACAAAGAGGCCTATGACGAGCTGATCGCCGCAGGTCCCGTGGCGGATGACGACGTGATCGCGGCCAGCGAGTGGGCCTCTGCCGTGAAAGAGGCCGGCGTGCTGCGTGTGGGCGGCACCCGCACGTCATTCCTGTTCAGCCAGCTGGACGAGACAGACGAGAGCCTCCGGGGCTTTGACGCGGGCCTGTATCAGCTGCTGACCCGCTATATCCTGGGCGACGAGAGCAAGTATGAGCTGACGCAGGTGGACTCCAGCACCCGCGAGTCCGTCCTGCAGAGCGACCAGGTGGACGTGGTGTTCGCCACCTACTCCATCACCCCGGCCCGCCAGGAAGTCATCTCCTTCGCCGGTCCCTATTACACCTCTCAGCAGGCCGTACTGGTGAAGGCGGGCAATGACGAGATCGGCGGCGTGGACGATCTGGCCGGAAAGATTGTGGCCACCCAGGCCGGGTCCACCGGCCCCAGCATCCTGGAGGAATACGCTCCCGAGGCCGAGGTGCAGGAGTTCGAGACCGACATCGAGGCCCGCACTGCCCTGGAGCAGGGCCGCGTGGACGCCTATGTCACCGACTATACCCTGCTTCTCAACGCCATCGTGAAGAACCCGGATGCCTATGCCATCGCGGGGGATGTATTCGGTCCCGAGGATAACTACGGCGTGGGCCTGCCCCTGGACTCTGACGGGGTGGATTTCGTCAACGATTTCCTCAGCCAGCTGGTCGAGGACGGCACCTGGGCAGAGCTGTGGCAGGTCACCCTGGGCGACCGCACCGGCATCAGCGAGGCCCCTGAAGCGCCCGTGATCGGCGTGGAAACCGCCGAGGCGGAATGACGCAGACTAAGTCTTGAATAACCGTGGCTCTCAAGTCGCAAGGATTTGAGAGCCACGTTCTGAAAGAGGACATTATGAGTATCACGGCCCTTTTGACCCAGTTCGGAGACCGCTACCTGGCCGCGCTCTGGACCACATACAAGCTCACGGCGCTGTCGTTCATCCTGGCGGCGGCGCTGGGCGTCGTCATCACCGTTATGCGCATCTCGCCCATCCGGCCCCTGCGCATAGCGGCAGATTTCTATGTACAGGTGTTCCGGAACATCCCCGGCGCAGCGCTGCTGATCCTGCTGGTGTATGCGCTGCCATATTTGCAGGTGGTGCTGTCTTACTTCACCTGTGTGCTGACAGCCACCACGCTGATCCCCGCCGCGTTCTGCTCGGAATACCTCATGAGCGGCATGAATACCATCAGCCCTGGCCAGATCGAGGCGGCCCGCTCTCTGGGCATGACCTTCCTGCAGATGATCAAGAACGTGGTGCTGCCCCAGGCGGTGCGCTCCAGTGTACTGCCCATGACGAATCTGCTGGTGGCTACTATGCTCACCACGGCATTGGCCTCCCAGGTGCCCCTCAACCCCACGGACCTGACCGGCATCGTCTCTTACATCAACACCCACGCGGTGGGCGGCGTGACCGCCTTTTTGATCTCCGCGGCGCTCTATTGCGCCACAGCGGTGGTGATCGGCCAAGTGGGCAACCTGATCGACCGGAAAGTGAGGATCCTGCGATGAATGGTACGCACACATCCATCCGGGACATACTCTATGAGCCGCCCGGTCCCAAAGCCCGCCGGGCCATTTTTTGGGCCACAGCCGCCTCCCTCGCGGCGCTGGCGGCGCTGCTGGCGCTGATCGTACGGCAGTTTTATGTCACAGGCCAGCTGGACGGCAGGTATTGGTCCATATTTGCCCGTTACACCACCTGGCGGTTCCTGGCCCAGGGCTTCGCGGGCACGTTGGAGGTGGCGATATCGTCAAGCGTGGTGGCCTTTGTCATGGGGCTGCTGATGATGATGGGCCGTATCAGCCGGTTCAAGGCCCTTAACTGGCTCTGCACCGCGCTCATTGAGCTGAGCCGCGGCATCCCCACATTGCTGTTCATCTACTTCTTTTTCCTCTTTGCCCCGCAGCTTGGCCTGAAGCTCTCGGCGTTCTGGAAGATCACCCTGCCGGTGGCCATCTCCGCCGCCGGGGTGGTGGCGGAGGTGCTGCGCTCCGGCGTCAACGCCGTTCCCCGGGGGCAGACAGAGGCGGCCGTCACACTGGGTATGCGCGGGAGGAGCGTCTTTTTCAAGATCGTCTTTCCCCAGGCATTCCGCTATGTGATCCCCTCTCTCATCGCGGAGCTGGTCATCGTGCTGAAGGACACCACCTTTGCCTATGTGGTCAATTATGCTGACCTTATGCAGAACGCCAAAGTGCTGATCAGCAACTATGACGCGCTCCTGTCGGTATATCTTGTGGCGGCAGTGATCTATATCCTTGTCAACTACGCGCTGAACAAAGTGTCCGTCGCTGTCGCCGGGCTGACCAGGACGCCCGTCGCGCCGGGTAAGTGAGCGGAAAGGAGAGAACATATGGAACAGGGACAGAAGACCGTCGGAAAAGAGCCGATCATCGAGCTCCGGCATATCAACAAACACTTCGGCTCCGTGCAGGTGCTCAAGGATGTGAGCCTCACGGTACACAGAGGCGAGGTCGTGGTCATCATCGGTCCGTCCGGCTCCGGGAAATCCACCCTCTGCCGTACCATCAACCGTCTGGAGACGATAGACTCCGGCGAGATCGTCATCGACGGCGCCGTACTGCCCCAGGAGGGCAAACAGCTGGCCGCGCTCCGCTCCCAGATCGGCATGGTATTCCAGTCGTTCAATCTCTTTGCCCACAAGCGTATCCTGGATAACGTGACCGTCGCGCCCAGGGACGTGCTTCACACGCCGAAAAAACAGGCCGAGGCGGAGGCCATGGAGCTTCTGCGGCGGGTGGGCGTAGGCGACCAGGCCCACAAGGTGCCGGCCCAGCTCTCCGGCGGTCAGCAGCAGCGGGTGGCCATCGCCCGGGCTCTGGCCATGCATCCCAAGGCCATCCTCTTTGACGAGCCCACCAGTGCGCTGGACCCGGAGATGATCGGCGAGGTGCTGGATGTGATGACAGAGCTGGCGCGGGAGGGCATGACCATGGTCATCGTGACCCATGAGATGGCTTTCGCCAAAGCCATCGCGGACCGGGTCGTTTTTTTGGAGGACGGCCGGATCGTGGAGGAGAGCACAGACCCCAAGGCGTTCTTCGATAATCCGGCCACAGAGCGTGCCCGGCTGTTTCTCCGGGCGCTTGAACACTGAGGTGCGGGAATGCTCGACCAGTTTTCAAGGACGGAACTGCTCTTTGGAAGGCAGGCCATGGAGGTGCTGGCCCGGTCCAGGGTGGCCGTGTTCGGCATCGGCGGCGTGGGCGGATATGTGTGCGAGGCACTGTGCCGCAGCGGTGTGGGGGCCTTTGACCTGGTGGACGACGACCGGGTGTGTCTGACGAACCTGAACCGGCAGATCCATGCCACCCGCTCCACGGTGGGCAGGCTCAAGGCGGAGGTCATGCGGGAGCGCATCCTGGACATCGCTCCCCAGGCGGACGTGCATGTGCATACCTGCTTTTTCCTGCCCGAAAATGCCGACATGTTTTCCTTTGCCGATTACGATTACGTGGTAGATGCGGTGGACACCGTCTCGGCCAAGATCGCACTGGTGATGAAGTGCGCCCAAACGGGTACGCCCATCATCAGCTGCATGGGCGCCGGGAACAAACTGGACCCCACTGCCTTTCGGGTATCGGACATCTACGAGACGAGGGTGGACCCCTTGGCGCGGGTCATGCGGCACGAGCTTCGCAGGCGCGGCGTCAAAAAGCTGAAGGTGGTCTGGTCCGAGGAACAACCCATCCGGCCCGTCGAGGATATGGCCATCAGCTGCCGTGCCCACTGCATTTGTCCGCCGGGCACCAAGCGCCACTGCACTGACCGCCGGGACATTCCCGGCAGCACGGCCTTCGTCCCCTCTGTGGCGGGGCTCATCCTGGCCGGTGAGGTCATCAAGGATCTGACGGCAGGAACAAGGAGGGGCGCGGAGTCATGAGCGGGGAGGCGACCATCCGGCAGCTGGACCGGGACACGCGTCCAAAGCGGGTCATCGACATCCGCAGCCGGGACAGCTTCGCCCTGGGCTCTTATCCCGGCGCGGAGAACATCCCGTTGGAGGAATTTGACGCGGAGGCGTTCGCCGCCGCAAGTCCGGGTGTTCCCGTGTACCTCATGTGCCAGCGAGGCGTCCAGTCCCAGGACCTGGCCGACGAGCTGCAGGCGCTGGGATGCGAGGCGTACAGTGTCCAGGGCGGGTATATAAGCTATCTGCGGGACCGGCTCTTCGCCCAGACGGAGGACCCGGAACTGGCAGCGGAGCGCCGGCAAAAGGCCGAGCGGAGCATCATCAAGAAGTTCAGAAAGCAGCTCTGGAGCCCCTTCACCCGGGCCCTGGGGGAATATCAGCTCATCGAGGACGGGGACAAGATCGCGGTGTGCATCTCCGGGGGCAAGGATTCCATGCTCATGGCTAAGCTCTTCCAGGAGCTGCTGCGCCATGGCAAGCAGAATTTCCAGGCTGTGTTTCTCGTCATGGACCCTGGCTATAACGAGTTGAACTGGCGGGCCGTCACGGAAAACGCCAGGCTTCTGGGCGTTCCCATCCAGACCTTCCGAACGGAGATATTCGACACCGTGGCCCAGGCGGGCGGTTCCCCTTGCTATCTGTGCGCCCGGATGCGGCGGGGGTATCTGTACAGCCAGGCCAAAGAGCTGGGCTGCAACAAGATCGCCCTGGGACACCACTACGACGACGTGATCGAGACCATTCTCATGGGGATGCTCTACGGCGGGCAGATCCAGACCATGATGCCAAAGCTGCACAGCACCAACTTTCCGGGCATGGAGCTGATCCGCCCGCTGTATCTCGTCCGGGAGGCGGACATCATCCGCTGGCGGGACTACAACGACCTGCACTTCATCCAGTGCGCCTGCCGGCTCACGGAGAGCTGCGCCTCCTGCGGCGGCACAGAGCAAGGCTCCAAGCGGGCCCAGGTGAAGCAGCTCATCCGGCATATCGCCGCCCAGGATCCGGTAGTAGAGAAAAACATCTTTCGCAGCGTGGAGAATGTGAACCTGAACACCGTCATCGCCTACAAAAAGGACGGCGTGAAGCACCATTTCCTGGACGCCTACGATGGCGCGGAGCACAAAACAACGGAGGTATAAAAATATGGAGCAAACACTTGCGGACCCCACTGCGGAGCAGCTGTGGAAGTATGAGGAGCTGAAAAAATACCTGCAGGGGATGGGCAGCGTGGCGGTGGCCTTTTCCGGCGGCGTGGACTCCACGTTCCTGCTCTTCGCCGCCCATGAGGCGCTGGGGGATAAGGCCATTGCCGTCACGGCCCGCTCCTGCTCCTTCCCCGAGAGGGAGCTGAACGAGGCAAAGGCGTTTTGCAAAGCGCACGGCATCCGGCACGTCATCTGCGATTCGGAGGAGCTGCAGATCGAGGGCTTTTCCCAGAACCCCAAAAACCGCTGCTATCTGTGCAAGCACGAACTCTTCGAGAAGATCATCGGGATCGCCAATGACGAGGCCATCGCCTGTATCGCGGAGGGCTCCAATCTGGACGATAACGGAGATTACCGCCCCGGCCTGCAGGCAGTGGCGGAACTGGGGATCAAAAGCCCCTTGCGGCAGGTCGGCTTTACAAAGGCCGACATTCGGGCGCTTTCAAAGTATCTGGGGCTGCCTACCTGGGACAAGCAGTCCTTTGCGTGTCTGTCCTCCCGCTTCGTGTACGGGGAGACCATCTCCGAGGAGAAGCTGGGCATGGTGGACAAGGCGGAGCAGCTTCTGCTGGACCTGGGTTTTCACCAGGTCCGGGTGCGCATCCACGGCATGATGGCCCGCATCGAGATACTGCCGGAGGAGTTTTCCAAGCTGCTTGCCCCGGCTGTAAGGGAGAAGGTCTATGCCCGGTTCAAGTCCTTCGGCTTTACCTATGTGACGCTGGACCTGCTGGGCTACCGCACCGGCAGTATGAACGAAACGCTGGACGCCACGAATTCGTGAAGTCCAGCGTTGTTTATATGACAGTTCTTAACAGCGCAATAGCCCGGTGCCGTTGCATTTTTTGATCCCCATAATATTACCCTTTCTGTACAGAAAACCACCTTGACAAATCTCGTCTCAAAAAACGATCCTCAAAACATATGCCCAAGCTCATCATTTCACGAACCTCGTCTTTTTCGGGGACGATGGGTATTCAGGAACAAGTTTTGCTGGAGCAAGATAACGTAACCATTATGATTTTGTGGGGTTCATCCCCATCCACGTACTGACGCAAGAGGAAATGGCGTGACAAGCGCCACGCCATTCCCGAAATACGATATTGTACTGTCTTATGACGCGCCCTCGGATGAGGGCGCCTTTTGCCTATCACACGAAAAATTCCAGGACGAACACCACTGCGCAGCAAGCCACGGCGGTTTTGAACAGGTCCGCCCCCAGCCAGGCGGCGAGAAGCCCCACCGCCAGCGCCACCCCGCCGGAAATCTGGCTCTGGGTGGCGTTCAAAATGGTCGGGAAGGTCATCACCGCCAATGTCACATAGGGCACATAGTAGAGAAACGACTGGATGAACCGGCTTTTAATGGGCTTTCGCAGCACCGTCATGGGAATGGCCCGGATGCAGTAGGAAACGCCGGCCATGACCAGTATGTAGAGGTAGATCTTCATGGCGCCGCCTCCTCTTCCTTCCGGGGGAACAGCAGCGCCGCCCCGGCGGCCAGGACCACGGTGAGGATGATGGTCCGGGTACCGTCCGAGAGGGCCGAGACCACCGGCAGCCGGGAGAATGCCCAGCTGGAGGCAAAGGCCAGAGCCACCAGTCCCGCGATGACCTTGTCCTTCCTGGCAGGCGGGATGAAGATGGCAATGAACATGCCGTACAAAGCCACGCTGAAAGCGCTCACCACCCGCAGGGGCAGGATGCTCCCCGCCAGGGTGCCCAGGGCGGTGCCGATCATCCAGCCGGGGATGGCCGGGGTCATGCCGCCGTACATATACCAGGGGCTCAAATACCCCGGCCGGGCGATGGTGATGCCGAACAGCTCGTCGGTGATGTCAAAGGCCATGATGAGCCGGTGCCGGAAGGGGACGTCCGGGTCCATCCGCTGGCTCATGGCGCAGCTCATCAGCAGATACCGGGCGTTGGTGATGAGAGTGGCCACGGCCATCTCCCAATAGGTCGCTCCGGCGGCCATGACCGTCAGGCCCATGTACTCCCCGGCGGAGGCGTTGTTGAGAAGGCTCATCACCGCCGCCTGGATGGGGGTGAGGCCCACGTTTTTTGCCAGGATGCCCAGGGAGAAGGACACGGCGAAGTACCCCAGTCCGATAGGGACTCCGTCCCGGACGCCCTGCAGATATTCTTTCTTTCTGTTCATCGTTTCCTCCCTCACCGGCCCGGATGACGCCGGGGCACCGCCCGGTCCCGGCCGAAGCAGGCGTTGCACAGCCGCCCCCGGTGGTGCAGGGGCAGGGCCCGGCCGCACTTGGCACAGAAGCGGATGTTGTTTTTCAGGTTATACAGCAGTATCTGGTTGATCTCGCTGGCGGTCTTGTCCCGCTCGTCGTACAGCGCGTCCCGGTCGATGGGACAGCCGAAGGCCTTGGCAAAGGAAAAGTACAGGTCCAGCTTCCGGTAGTGCAGCTCCAGGTCCGGCAGGGTGAAGGCCCCCTGCCGCTCCGGAAGGGCGGGCCTCTCCAGTGGCTCCCCGGCAGCCCAGGTCCGCATAAAGCGGAAAAAGAGCTCGTTCAGCGGCTGTTCCGTCTCGTCGAAGGGGATGTTGGCCGCCCGGAGCTCCTGCTCCCGGGTCAGGGCAAAACCCGCCTCCCGCAGCCGGGAGATGATGGTGATATATCGGCTGATGTCCAGCTTCACATAGGGGTCCGCCGTGGGCATCCGGTTCCAGACCTCCAGCACCTCCAGCAGGTCGAAATCCACCGAGGCGATGAGGTCGGAAAAGCCCACCACCGCGTACTGCAGCGGCGGTACCACCGTCTCCAGCCCGGCCCGGATGAGGCTCAGGTCCTCCATGGCCCCCACATAGCCCTTGTCGTACATGCCGTAGCGGCCTGCCCGACCGGCGATCTGCTGTATCTCCTCCGGCTTCAGTTGCCGGCGCTCATGGCCGTCAAACTTTTCCGAGTCCATGAAGATGATCCGCCGGATGGGCAGGTTGAGACCCATGCCGATGGCGTCCGTGCTGACCACGTATTGCATCCGGCCGGTCAGGAAGCCCTCCACCTGCTTCCGGCGGGTGGCATAGGGCAGGGCCCCGTAGATGATGGCCGGCTCCTTCCCCCGGGCCCGCAGGTCCTCCGCCACGGACAGCACGCCCACCTTGGAGAAGGTGATGAGGGCGTCCCCGGGCCGGAGGCGGTCATAGTCCACCATCCTGTCCATGCAGATGAGCGGCGTCTTGCGCTTGTGTTCGATGACCTCGAAGGTATCTCCGCAGCTCTGGATGATCCGCAGCAGCAGTCCCTTGGCCTCCGGCGCGGCGCACAGATGCACCTCCGGGGCCCGGACCCCCAGGATGGCCCTGGTCCAGGCGTAGCCCCGCTCGCTGTCCGCGATCATCTGACACTCGTCGATGACCGCCACCTCATATTCCTGCCCCAGGTCCAGCTTTTCGGCGGTGGCGGCCACATGGGTGTCCCCCTCCTGCCGGTCCTCCTCCTCGCCGGTGGTGAGGGAGCAAAGCACCCCCTCGTCCAGCAGCAGCTCCTGTGCCTCCAGGGCCAGCAGCCGCAGGGGCGCCAGATACACCCCGGTCCGGGCCTTGATGAGCCGCTGGAAGCCGGCGTAGGTCTTGCCGGTGTTGGTGCCGCCGATGTGGACCACAAAGTGCCGGGCCATGGCCCGGGCCTCCGGGTACTCGTCCTTGGGATTGAGCGCCACCAGCACATCCAGGCTGGTGCGGATGGCCCGGGGCACGTAGAACACGGAATAGACATAGCCCAGACCGTTTCCCAGCAGCTCCTGGAGGGGAAAGTTCTCCATGGCGAGAAAGTCCCGGATACGGACCTCCGGCTGGGCGGCCATGAACGCCTCCAGCTCCCTGGCCGCCATGGTGCCCAGGGTCTCGCCGTACAGACGGCGGAGCTTCCGGGCGATGTTGGCGTCGGGGTTGAGCCCCAGCCAGGGGGCGGCGGTGATAAAATTCTTGACGATGCGGCCTGGCTTTGCCTCCCCCCTGGGGGCGGTGAGAGCCAGGAAATTCTCGATGCGGCCCGCGGCCTGACCGGGGCTCAGTACCACCGCCCAGCCCACCGCAGGCACCTGGCGCAGGATGGCCCGGTGGTACAGCTCCGCCAGCATGCCGGCGGGCTCGTCCGGCTTCTCCCAGGCGTCCCAGGCGGCGGCGAGGAACGCCGCGGCGCCCTCCAGAGCCGGGCCGATGTCCTGGGCGGTGACGCCGGTCTTCTCCCGGGCCCGCTCCGCCGCCTTGTTGGACCGGGCCACCCGCTGGAATCTGTCCGTCTCCTCCGCAGTGAGCACCACGTCCGTCTGCCAGGTCTTTACATTCCCGCCGTTTATATGCCGGTACCGGGGGCGGGGCAGGAGCTCCGCGATAAGGCTGTTGGTCCAGCCCCGGCTTTTCAGCGTGCCCAGGGTCCAATATTTGCTGTTTTTTCCGGCCATGGGCATTTCTCCTCTTTCTGCTGTTCCATGCTCCTCTAGTTTACCACATATCCTGCCGGTCCATCAACGAAAACCGTATGAACGCCCCCGCGGAACACCGCGGGGGCGGACGGTTCCCATATGGGTCAGGCGGCGGGCTCGTAGGTGAACTCCAGCGTCCTGCCGTCGGCTTCGGCTTTTGTGAGATATCCGGCGTCGTCAAAGGTCAGCTCCGCCTGTCCCTGCAGGTCAAAGCGCAGCACCGTCTGGCCGGCGGCGTCCTTCAGCTGCGCCACGAAGAACCGGACCGGCTCCTGACTGGCCGCGCCCTGTTCGTCATAGTCCTGCTGGCTGCAGTGCTGCAGCGTGAGCAGCGGGGCCTCGGCGTAGGTGTATTCCGTCTGTTCCGCCAGCGTCCCGTTCATATCGACCTCCACTCCGGTCACCCGGCCCTGGCCGTCGTAGGTATAGCTGGTCTCATTGACCGGCTCCGACATCTCCGTCACCACCGGCATGCCCTCGTCGTCGTAGTCTATGGTCAGCGCCGAGCGCATGGCAGTGCCCGTCAACTGTCCCGCCTCGTCGTAGGTGTATTCCGTCACATAGGCCAGCTCTCCGTTGTCGCCGGACAGGCGCTGCCCGATCCGACCGGCCTCGTCATAGGTGTACAGGGCGCTGTAGGCGCTCATGGAGCCGTCCGCCATGGTGTTGGAGGCGTCCTCCTCGGTGAGCCGCCCCTGCTCGTCGTAGTTATAGCGGAACATGTGCACATCCCCGGAGACGTTGCCGGTAAAATCGTCCTCCACCAGTTCGCCGTCCTCGCCGTATACATAGGCGGAAAGCACCGGGCCATCCTCCTCTCCGGCCGTCCCGGCGGCACAGCCGTAGCTCTGGACCAGCCGGCCGGCCTCGTCGTAGGTGTAGGTATAGACGTAATCCTCCCCATCCCCGGTCAGATACTCGATCTGCTCCTCTCCGGGCAGGACGCCCCCGTTCGGGTAGCTGAACGTATATCGGATCGCCGGCTCCCCGTCCTGGGTCAGCACTGCGCCGGTCAGCCGGCATTCCGCCGGCGCCTCCGCCGCCAGTCCGGAGGTCCCCAAAACGGTCAGGAGCAGCGCAAACCCCAAAATCACAGTTCCTGTGCGTCTCATGCTTTCTCTCCTTCTGATGATCTTATTTTCTCGCGTGGAGCAGCTGGTTTTTGATGTCCCACAGCTTCTGAGACAGGTCCACATAGTACCGGTGGGGATTGTCAAAGCGCTGCACCTCCGGCCAGAGAGTGTCCACCTGTGCCGCGCAGTAGGCCCTGACCTGGTCCAGCGTGGGTTTTTCATAGACCAGTTCGCCGCCCTGGAAGATGGGCACCAACAGCTCCTTCGCCTCAAAGTTATACACCGTCTTCCGCTTCCAGGTGGCCTCCGGGTCGAAGATCTCCAGGGTGTCGCTGTCGTCTACGGTCTCATTGTATACGCTCAGGTAGTCCGCGATGGCCTTGCCGGTGTCCTTGGCATAGAACCGCCACAGCTTCTTGAAATGGGGATTGGTGATCTTGGCGATGTTCTCGCTGATCTTGATCTTGGGGGTGATGGACCCGTCCTTCTCCTCCACAGCCGTGAGCTTGTACACCCCGCCGAAGACCGGGTCGCTCTTGGCCGTGATGAGCCGCTCGCCCACCCCAAAGCAGTCGATGCAGGCGCCCTGGTTCAGAAGGTCCCGGATCAGGTACTCGTCCAGGGCGTTGGAGCAGGTGATGGTGCACTCGGTCCAGCCGGCGTCGTCCAGCATCTTCCGGGCCTGTTTGGACAGATAGGCCAGGTCCCCGGAGTCCAGGCGGATGCCGCATTTTTTGATGCCCAGAGGCTTCAGGATCTCGTCAAAGGCTCGGATGGCGTTGGGCACGCCGCTCTGGAGGGTGTTATAGGTGTCCACCAGCAGGACGGTCTTCTCCGGGTAGGTCCGGCAGTAGGCCCGGAAGGCGTCCAGCTCCGTGTCGAACATCTGCACCCAGGCGTGGGCCATGGTGCCCCCGGCGGGGACGCCGTAGAGCTGGTCGGATATGGCGCAGGCCGTGCCGGCGCAGCCGCCGATATAGGCCGCCCGGGCCCCCACGATGGCCGCGGAGGAGCTTTGCGCCCGGCGGGAACCGAATTCCAGCACCGTCCGGCCCTTGGCCGCCCGGACGATCCGGTTGGCCTTGGTGGCGATCAGGCTCTGATGGTTCATGACGCACAGCATGTACGTCTCCAGCAGCTGGGCCTGGATGGCCGGGGCCCGGACGACGATCAGCGGCTCCCAGGGAAATACCGGCGTGCCCTCCGGCACCGCCCAGATGTCCCCGGTGAACTTGAAGTTCTCCAGGTACTTCAAAAATTCCTCCGAGAAGCAGTTCTTGCCCCGCAGATATTCGATGTCCTCCGGCCCAAAGTGCAGGTCCTGGATATAATCGATGACCTGGTCCAGCCCGGCGGCAACGGCAAAGCCCCCGCCGTCCGGCACGGAGCGGAAGAACAGGTCGAAGTATGTGATGCGCTTGTCCATGCCCGCCGCCAGGTAGCCGTTGCCCATGGTCAGCTCGTAAAAATCGCAGAGCATGGTGAAGTTCAGTTTTCCGTTATTTTCCATATCTCATCCTCACAAAAAGGTTTTTTATTTTTTGTAATCTTGATTACATATTATAGCGTTGAAACAGCAAGAAAGCAATTATATAATGCAAAGGAATAGACCAAAAAGAAAGCCGTAATGTATTATGACCAGATTTTTCTGTCCCGGCAGGATGGAACTGGCCGGGAATCATACGGACCTGCAGCGGGGCCGGGTCATGGCGGCCGCCATAGACATGGGCATCACCGCGGAGGCGGAGCCCAACGACGAGGGCGTTATCCGGGTCCTCTGCAAAGGGTTCGACCCCATAGAGATCGATTTGAACAAACTCTGGCCAGACGAAAAGGAACGGGGCACATCCGCGGCGCTGGTGCGGGGGATGGCCGGCGAGCTGTCCGAGGGCGGCGTCAGCCTGCGGGGCTTTGACGCCTATCTTTTCAGCGACCTGACGCCGGGCCAGGGCCTGTCCTCCTCCTCGGCCTTTGCGGTGCTGATGGGCTTCATCATGGCCGCCTTCTCCGGCGCGGACATCTCCCCGGAGGAGCTGGCCCGGACCGCCCAGAAGGTGGAAAACCGTTGGTACGGGAAACTCTGCGGCCTGTCCGATCCCCTGACCTGCGCCCTGGGCAGCGGCGTCTATATGGACATTCTGGAGAATAAGATCGTTCCCATCGACTGTGATTTCGACAGTCTCGGCCTGGCCATCTGTCTTACGGACACCGGCGGCAGCGCCTCCCAGGCGGCGCCCGCCTATGCCCAGATATCCGCTGATATGACGGATGTGGCCCGCTTTTTCGGCGAGCCCTTCCTGGCCAAGGTCCGGGGCCCCGTGTTCGACGAACAGTGGGCCCATCACCAGGATGACCCCAAGTGGATGCGCGCCCGGCATTTCTTCGATGAGACCTGGCGGGTGTCCTCCATGGCCGACGCACTGGGCCTGCGTGACGGCACGCGGTATATGGAACTGATGAACCAGTCCGGCCGCAGCTCGGAGATGCTCCTGCGCAACGCCTGGGACGAGCACTTCGGCGACGGCCTGATATGGGGCCTGGAGGAGTCGGGACGGCTGCTGGACGGCATCGGCGCCTGGCGGCTGCACAGCGGCGGTTTCGCCGGGTATGTCCAGGCGCTGATGCCGGAGGAACACTTTGAGACCTACCGTTCCGCCATGGACACGCTGTTCGGTCCCGGCGCCTGCCGCCGGGTGCATATCAGTCCCCGGGGCGTACGTCTGGCCCAGGAGGAAAAGCATCTGTTCACCCCCCAGGAGAGCCGGGGTTTCCCCGACTCCGCGGCAGACCTTCTGGCATAAGAAACGAAGGAGACCTCTATAGCAAAGTCAGGACCACCCGCATAGCGGGTGGCCTGCACAAGCCCTGTAAGGGCATAATGTTGGCGGCGCCTAAAGGCGCGC
>CANRNU010000029.1 GCA_947632005.1 uncultured Oscillospiraceae bacterium
ATGGCGCTGAGCGCGTTCATCGGCGGGGCGGGCGGCACGGCCCTTGTCTGGGCGATCGTCAACCGGAAAAAGAAAACACCTGCCCAAGAGGACGAGCAGAAATGATCGGTCCCCGACCGGGACGGCGGCGTCAATGTCTGCGACATGCTTTGCCAGCGTTTCATTGGTCAGCATGATGGTGAACGCGTTCGACGGTCAGGAATCTTTCACTTCTCAATATGTGATGATGATGCCGTGGTGCTGGGCGTAAAAGCTGCACAGCCCCGCACAGGGGACGACCTGGATGGCGGCGGACGGCCAGCGGGACGCGATATCCTGCCGGAGCTTTTCGGCTGCCTCCGGATTGAGACAGTGGCTGATGACCACGGGTCGGGTCCCGTCAAAGCCGGTATCCGCCATCTCCGACAGGATCCTCTCCAGCACCCGCCGCTCGCCCCGGGTCTTGTAGAAGAAGTCGATGCGGCCATCCGCCGTGCGGCGGCCAAGGACCCGCATGTGCAGGTGCCCTGCGATGAAGCCCACCACCCGGCTTACCCGGCCATTTTTGACCAAGTTCTCAAAGCTGGACAGGGCGAACAGGATGTGCCCCGCGTCGTTGAAGGCCCGGAGCGCCTGGCAGACCTCCCCGAAGGAGCGTCCCTCGCCGATGAGCCGGTTGGCCAGCACCGCGGCACTGGCCAGCGCCCCCGCGTCGCTGAGCGTGTCCAGGACGAAGATATTCTTCCCGGGGCAGGCCTCCAGCACGATCTGCCGCGCCGCCATGGCCGCCGCGTAGCTGCCGGAGAGATTGCTGCTGATGGTCAGGGCGATGACGTTGTCCGCCTGCTCAAAATGGGCGGCCCACTCCCCGGGGCTGGGGCAGGCGCTGGTACTGACCCCGCTGTATGCCGTCATGGCCCGGAGCATCTCCCCCACGTCCATGCCGGGCAGGTCGACGAATTCTCTGTCCCCGATGGTGATTTTGAAGGGCACCAGGGCGAAGCCCACGCCCGGAGCAAGGCCCTCCAGGGTCCTGATCTCGCAGGAGCTGTCGGAGACGATGAGCCAATCCATGAAATACTCCTTTCTGCATCTGCCGTGTGCGTCGTTGTTCTCACAGCTATATCATATCGGAGGATACGGCAAAAGCCAATCCATGATTCCGACCGGCCCTCTACGCTCTGTTCGATGGGCCACTCTCCGATTCGTAGAATGCAAAAAACGGAAACAGCCCTGTCCCGCCGCGGGCGCGGCGGAACAGGGCTGTGTGCATGGCTTAGGTTTACATAATTGCCTGTGCCTGCATGAACAGATAGGTGTACAGGGCGAGGAAGGAGAGCTCGGCCAGGAGGATAAGGGCCCGGAGGCCGGGATTTTTCAGCCGGCCCACCGCCAAGTACAGGGGGAGACACCCCAGCATATACCGCCCGCCGCTGATGAGCCAGGAGGCGGTGTAGCACATGCCCAGATATGCCGTGCCCCAGAGGAGATAGGGGGTGTCCAGGTCCCGGCGGTACCCGGCCATGAGCAGGGCCGCAGCGATGAAGTACAGCGCCAACTGGGGCCAGTAGATCCAGTCGGACAGGCTGTCATAGTATTGCACGCCCATGCGCATCTGCTGCGCCACCGTGTCTCCCAGCCACTGGGTGGATTGCCACCAGGGCTCGATGCTCTCATAGTAGCGGAAGGCCAGGAAGTCCCCGCATACGGCCTTGTTGAGGCACAGGTAGACGGCGAAGCCCAGCAGGGGACCGGCTGCGGCCAGATACTTCCAGTTCCAGCGGCTTTTCCGGCAGTCCCGCCAGGCACAGTACACGCCGGGCAGGAGCAGCAGCACCCCCTGTACCCGGGTCAGTGCGCACAGAAAGCCCACCGCACCGGCCCAGACCCACCGGCGCTCCCGGATGAGATACAGCCCCAGCACCGCCAGCAGCAGGAAGAGCCCCTCTGTGAACATCCCCAGGCAGAAAAAGCCGAAGGGGTAGAGCCAGTAGGCGGCCAGAGCCGCGTCCGGGTGGGTGCACTCCTTTCTGGCCAGTGCCGCCAGCACCACGGCGGAGAGGCCGTAGCACACCTGGGACAGGAGCATCCCGGTCAGGACCGTCCGGCCTCCCAGCAGGGGCCGCAGGAGCCGGATCAGCAGGGGATACAGGGGGTAGAACACGATGGCGTTCACATCGGCCCCCTCCCGCGGGTAGCCGTCCTCCGCGAGAAGGCGGTAATAATAGGCGTCGCCCGCCTGGCCGAAGCGGTCGGAAAAATGCTCCCAGAATCCCGCGGCGCCGCCGGCGAGGAACACATAGGACAGGAACGCGGCCAGCCACAAAATGGCAAGGGAGGTCAGAAAGATCGCCGCTCCATGCCAGTGGGCAGGGTGCAGCAGGAGGGGGAGCTGTCCCCTCCGGGGGCGCCGCGGCAGCTTCACGTCCAGCAGCTCCCGGAGGGCCCGCAGCCCCAGCAACCCCAGCAGCGCCAGCATCAGCGCCGTGGATACGATCCAAAGCAGTGTCTCCATCCACCCCTCCTGTCAGTCCGTGCTCAGCGCCTTTTCGCGCCGCCGGACCAGCCGGCCAAGGCGGTCATAGAAGAAGTCCAGCGCCACAGAGGTGCCCAGGGAGAGCCCGGTCAGGATGAGCAGGTCGGCCAGTACGCTTCTGGTACAGTATACCAGCTTGGTGACCTCCAGGAAGTAGTAGCAGTAGAACGAGTGGACCAGCCACATGTTGGTGCTGTGCCGGCCCAGGAAGGAGAAGCCTTGCTTCAGCGCCCCCAGACCGTCGAACAGGGCGGAGACAAAGGCGGTAAACAGGGGCACGAGCACGACGTCCGCGCCGTTCACGTCCGCCATCACATAGGCCCGGCAGTAGAACACGGCCAGCGCGCCCACCATGGCAATGGGGAGGCGGAGGAGGCTCTGGCCCAGGCAGTCCTTGATGCGGGCGATGCCGTCGTATTTGGCGAAGACGATGCCGCAGAAAAAGACCGGCGCGAACTTGTTGATCTCCAGGAAGCGGCAGAAGAAAAGGTCGCTGTTCAGGCCGGACAGGGCCGGCAGGGCGGCCAGACCGGGGAAGACGCCCTGGGTCAGGATGTGGATGAGGAACACCAGGAACAGGTCCGCCAGGAAGCTCCGGTGCCGTTTGGTCCCCATACAGAACAGGCATCCCAGCGGCAGGACGCACAGATAGCTCCCGAAGAACCACCACTCGCTGTTGAAGGTGGCGGCGTAACCGGCCAGGTTGGTGAGAATGTCCGTCCAAAACTGTTTGGGGGTGGTGATGATATAGCGGGCGCAGAACTCGTTCATCACGTCCGTGCCCCGGGCAAAGAAGAGGAACGCCACCGGCACGAAAATGAAAAACACCCGCCAATACCGCTTGTACAGGTCCAAAATGGTGTCCAGCAGGCGGAACTGTCCCGCCTCCCAGCGCTTATACAGCCCGTAGCCGCCCAGGAAGAAGAACATCGGCACGCATATCAGCGCGTTCAGGGCCAGATCGGTCAGGTGTCCGTGCTCCACAAAGCCGGGGATGGGGGAGGCGAAGCCCGGGAAATCCAGGGGAAAGCGGAAGGAATATGTGGCCAGGTGGTGCAGGAGCATGAAGATGACGGCCAGTCCCTTGACGGCCTTTGTGTCCTCTCGGGTGAACATATCCATCGCCTCCTAACCGTGGAAAAACATATACAGGGCCCCGTAGGCGTTGAAGGCCACGGCCAGACCGCCCAGGGCCAGCTCCCAGGGGAATACGCGCTTTGGTCCTCTGGCGGCCAGGTACAGGTAGAGGAAGGGAAGCGCGTCGCAGGTATACCGGGCGCCGAACTGCCAGCCGCCCAGGGTCCTGTGCATACAGGTGAGAAGAAGCATCGCCGCCGCGCCGACGGCCACGCCGACGCCCACCGCGCTGATGCCGTTGTCCCGGACGTCGGCGGCAAAGCGGATGGCCCAGATCAGGAACATCGGGTTGGCCACAAAGAACATGAATCCCTGGAACAGGGGGAAGGAGAGGCGTCCGCCCACCAGCAGGACCGGGGTGAAGACCATCTGCTTGATGTTGGGCCAGAGGTAGCTCCAATGAAACTGGCCGTGCTCGGCCCGGACGAACTCCGGCAGATAATCGTGGCCGAATTCCAGGGGATTGTCGAAGCGGACATAGTTATAGGCCATATAGCACGCGCCGATGAGCAGCGGCCCGATGACGCAGCGCCACTGGGCCAGGCAGCTTTTCAGAAAACTCCCGTGCTCGTCCCGCTCGTTCCAGGCAAACAGCAGCGCAAAGACCGGCAGGAACACCGCGCTCAGAGGGCGGCAGCCCACGGCCAGAGCCAGAAAGGTGGTGGCAAGGGACTTCTTCCCCTCCAGCGCCCACAGCACCGCCCACAGACACAGGACCATGTTCAAAGCCTGGGCCTGGAACCATACGCCGCCGTTGGTGGTCATCCAGAACATGTTGCTGCCCCATACGCACACCAGGGCCCAGAAGGCGGCGGCGTAGGGCCTGCGGCCCTGCCGGAGCATGATGACATAGGCCACGCCGGCGGAGGTCAGGCCGTACAGGGCGATCAGGAGGTTGGAGGGCGTATCCATCCCGAACAGGAGCACGAAGGGGATGAGCACCACCGACGGCAGAGGCGGGAAGGACAGGTAATACTTCCCCTGATAGATGGCCAGTTCCAGATATTCATATCGCTCCGGTTCCGCGATATACATCCGGCCGTGAAGCCAGTTCCAGGTCTGGAGGGTATAGCTGTCCCAGGGCTCATGCTTCCAGAGTGTGCCCTCCATCAGGTCGCTCATCAGAAAATACCCCGCGCCCATCACCAGAAGCAGCGCCAGCAGCACGCGCCCCTCCTGCGGGATCCGGTTTTTCAGTCTTCGTTCTTCCATGAAAGCCCCCAAAAGGTCTCTGCCGGATGTCTTACAGACGGATTTTACCACGGCGGCGGGGGCGGGTCAACACGAAGGCGGGCCGAAGGGGGAATTTTAAGAAACGCCCGCGGCGCCGGGTATGGCTGAAAATCCTTGACAAAGAAAGAAGGGGAGGGTACACTGTCCACAGAGATACCAAAAGAACGATCAAAAAGGAGAAGATCAATATGAAAAAGCGGTTTTTCTGTCTGGTCCTGGCCATGCTGATGGCCCTTGCCCTGTGTGCCCCCGCTTTTGCGGCGGAGGAAGAGGACCCCTCGGAGCTCGCCTGGGATGTGGCGCTGAAGATACAGGGAGAGCCGATGACGCGGGCGATCATCAATCTGTCCATGACGGGCGACGTCTCCGGCAGCGGCTATGAGGCGTCCGTGGATGCGTCGACCATCTCCACCTGCTACGCCTGTCAGGACGGGTCCTCCTATAATAGCCTGCTGATGCGGGTGGCCAGCCCGGAGAGCGTCTTTCTGAACCGTGATCTCGCCCTCGTGCCGGAGGACGGCGGTACGACGTATCTTCTGGACGAGGACGGCGCCATGCTCCTGGAGGAGCTGGACGGGCTCCTGGAGGGTGTCCTGGGGGACTACGGCCAGGTCAGCCTGGTCATGGGTGAGCTCGGCGACGGGAAGCTGGATGCCGAAGTGGGAGATGTGGACGGCCATGTGTCCTGGGACTTTACGATGGGCGGTGAGGACCTGCAGGGTCTGCTGAACGCGCTCTTCTACCCCCTGGTCGGGAGCGCGTACAGTGACGCGGTGGATTGGGACAGCCTGTCTGTCCCGGTAAAAGTCGTCGCGGAGGGGTATGATACGGTCTTCCAGATCGAGGACCCGGCTCTGGGCGAGGCGCTGCTGAAGGCCATCGACGGAGTGGAGACGGCGGAAAATGTGGTCTTTGACCTGGAAGTGAGTGTCGCCACCGTAAGCGGGGACATCGACACCTATGAGGAAAATCACGTCACAAAGGAGAAGATCGAGGAGCTGGAAAAGTATGACGGGACGATGAGCGAAGAAGACATCGATCATCTGCCCTCCATCTTGGAGATGATAGAGATGTCGCTGGCCCCCGGTCTGGAAGAGGCCTCCGGTCGGGAGAGCGCCAAGGACGCCCTGCGGGCCCAGATGAACGGCGGCACGGAGGAGGCCCCGGCGGAAGAGGAGGCGCCTGCTGAGGAGGAAGCCCCGGCGGAAGAGAGCGCGGAGGAATAAGCGATTCCTGTCAACAAAAGTTTTTCCCGGAGCGGTCTGGACCGCTCCGGGATCTTTCTATGCGTTTGTGCCGCCTTTCAGCTGATGACCGTGTCGTCCTGGTAGATCCACTCGTTCACGTCGGTGACGCGGATATCGTGCTCGCCCAGGCGGGCCACCACCTTCACAATGCCGGCGTTGATGATGAGCCGGCGGCACATGGAGCAGGAGGTGGTGTCGGTCAGGTATTCCCCGGTCTTGGCGTCCCGGCCCACCAGGTACATGGTGGCGCCGATCATATCCCGCCGGGCGGCGGAGATGATGGCGTTGGCCTCCGCGTGCACGCTCCGGCACAGCTCATACCGTTCGCCGGAGGGGATCTGCAGTTCCTCCCGGTGGCACACGCCCATGTCCACACAGTTGCACCGGCCCCGGGGCGCGCCGTTGTAGCCCGTGGCCAGGATCTCGTCGTTTTTCACGATGATGGCTCCGTAGGTCCGTCGCAGGCAGGTGGACCGTTCCCGGGCCGCATCCGCGATGTCCAGATAGTAATCGAGCTTGCTCTTTCGTTCCATGGTGCGCCCTCCTGTCTTCTGCGCTTTCGATTATAGGCGCATTTTACGGGAAAATGGTTACTTTTTTATTACATCTATGTTATGATAGATGCATGGATAAGCGGAACTATCAAAAGGAACTGGACGGGGTGATCGGCGGCCTGACAGGGCGGCCGCGCATCCTGCTGCAGAGCTGCTGCGGGCCATGCTCCAGCTATGTGCTGGAATACCTGACCCGGTATTTCGACGTGACGGTGCTGTACTACAACCCCAACATCCGACCGGAGGCGGAGTATGAAAAGCGCCTGGAGACCTTGAAACAGCTCCTGGCAGCCATGCCCATGGACCATCCCCCGGCGCTGGTGGAGCCCGGATGGCGGGGGGAGGAATTCGAGCGGGCGGCAAAGGGCCTGGAGAACGAGCCGGAGGGCGGCGCCCGGTGCGCGGTGTGCTTCCGGCTGCGGCTGGAGCAGACGGCCCGGCTCGCCGCGGAGGGCGGCTATGACTTCTTCGGCACCACCCTCACCGTGAGTCCCCACAAAAACGCCCCCCTCATCAACGCCATCGGGGAGGAACTGGGGGAGAGATACGGCGTGCGGTGGCTGCCCTCGGACTTCAAAAAGCGAAACGGCTATCTGCGCAGCATCCAGCTGTCCAGGGAATACGGCCTGTACCGGCAGGAATACTGCGGGTGCGGATGGCCGTCGTCGGAGCGCGCTCCATAGGTCACGGCTCGCCGCTCGCGGCAGGCCGTGAGTATTCCGCGGCTCCTCCTCTCCCCGCGGGGCAGGCGTGCCCCGCGGGGTCCCCATAGCGCGCTCCATAGGTCACGGCCTGCCGCTCGCGGCAGGCCGTGAGTATTCCGCGGCTCCTCCTCTCCCCGCGGGGCAGGCGTGCCCCGCGGGGTCCCCGAAGTTGCGCTCCATAGGTCACGGCTCCTCCTCTCCCTGCGGGGCAAGCGGTCCTTTTGGCGTTCCCGGAGGCTTGACGGCCCGGTCGGGACAGTGTATAATGAACGCGAAACTGAAAAGGGGCGCTGGGCTTTACCTGGCTGAGATGGCGCGTGGACGCGCCGGACCCTGGAACCTGATCCGGACAATACCGGCGTAGGAAAATCGGCAGCTTTGGCTGCGCTTCCGCCGTCGGGTCGATGTGACCGGCGGCGCCGCTTTTTAGCGGAGAAAGGAGAACAAAATGCAGAAGATCAATACGCGGAAGCTCGTGGAGAGCGCCATGCTCATCGCCGTGGGGACCGTGCTGAGCATGCTCAAATTCGACATGCCCATGGGCGGCGGCGTCACCCTGTGCAGCATGCTGCCCCTCATCCTTCTCAGCCACCGCTACGGCTGGAAGTGGGGGCTGGTGAGCGCCTTCGTGTACAGCGTCCTGCAGCTGGTGCTGGGACTGGACAACGTCCGCTATGCCACCGGCTTCGGCATGGCCATGGCCATCGTGCTGCTGGACTACATTGTGGCCTACACGGTCATCGGTCTGTCCGGCATCTTTGACAAGGCGGTGAAAGACCGCCGGGCCGCTGTGGCCGTGGGGATTGCTGTCACCTTCGTCCTGCGGTTCGTGTGCCACTTTATCACCGGCGTGTGGATCTGGGACGCCATGTGGCCCAACGAGTACGGCATGACCAGCGTGATCTACTCCATCGCCTACAACGGCTCCTACATGCTGGGCGAGCTGGTGCTGACGGAGATCGTGGCCATGCTCATCTACAAGCCCCTGGGCAAGTATTTCCGGGGCGAGGACCTGGCGAAATAAGCGCGGCAGAACAAAAAGACGCGGCCCGGGCACGGGCCATGGTAAAAGATGGTAGACACGAAAGTGTAGCGCCCCGGGAGAAACGGACAGGGAAAAGAAGAGCTCCTTGAGTAGGAAATAGGATTTAAGCGGAGTGGCGCAGTGCGAGCTGCGCTACTCTAGTCTTCAATTGGATGAACTCATGGTTGTAGAAGTGGATGAAGCTGTCAATGCACTCATTGGTCTCCCGAAAAGTTTTCGGCTTGTACTTGTAAATGCACTCTGTTTTGAGGATGGAAAAAAGTTTTCAGCCATAGCATAGTCGTAGCAGTTTCCCCGCCCTGACATGGACGGCGTTATGCCGTAATGTTTTGGTTAGTTGGAAAGAAATATGCTTGGGATGTGTATTGAAAGCCTTGGTCGCTGTAGAGGTGGAGCTCTACTGTTGTAGTCATTTTCCCTACAACAGGGGGCTTCTTGTCTACTGCCCGTTCTTCATGGGGCGGTGCGCAGGTGAACGCTGAGCGGATTGTGTATCGCACCCGTTTCCAAGCTGACACACAATCAAGTATCCAATTACTAAGTTGATATGTGCGAGCGAAAATTGCGGGAATAGTGGTAACTATCAAGTGATCGGCGTTTGCGGGGAATAGTGGGCTGACTTTGGCCTCCGGCAGCCAGGATAGTTGTGCTTATAGCCACGCTTAGTAGGTTTGGCAGACTTAAACAGAGCATCACCAATCATATCACCGATTTTGCAGCCTAATTTCGCAGCGTCATTCATTTGCTGGTCACGTGACTTCTTTGGCCCGATTCCAAACATTTTGTTGTTCTCCTTTACAATCGCGTTGCATTTATTTGCAAGGGCGATTATAACACAAATAAATCCAATAGAAGAGAAATAGTTGAAATCCTCGGTACTGTTCTATTGCCGGCTTCCTTAGAAGAGGGACAATATCACCTGCACATTCTTTTCAGCAGGTATCCATCCCCTTGCAAACATAATATTCATGGTATATAAACCCGGCATATAGTAGGCGCTCATGCGTTGGGTATCTCTCTCATCGAATGCTGTCACACGTTGTATGGTGCCAGGAGCACGCGAGATCATCTGAACAATGAAGCCCCTTTCCGATCCCGCGCTGTCCTTCATAAAGGTAGGGTGTACCGAACTGTGGATTTGTGCTCACGGCGGGTAGCCTGGCACTGTCAGAAAGGGCAGAGCACTCCGGAGCAATCAACCATTCACAGGTCAAAAAACGATAGCATTGATGCGTTTTTTGAAGTAGTTATATGCTTTCTCGATTCTCCTGAGTCCGGCGAATTTTGGCATGGGTCGCTTCGGGATGATACCGATTTTTGCGAGAAGGCCCATATAATCGTCACGATTGCTGCCTTGGACTTGTGGGACAACACGGATGTCAGACTGTGTTTTCTTCAGGACCAGCTTGCGTTTGAGTTGAAGAATGTCAGACTGCTGGTCCTCATCAAGAAGTTCTTTGCATGAGTTTAGGGTGGTATAGAGTGCAGCAAGAAACAGACTGAGTGTTGTCAATCGTTGCTGGCCATCAACAACCTCAAACTTTGGTGCGTTAATCGAATCCGTAGCCGAGTTTATACAGATGATAGAACCGAGGAAATACCCATCATCATTTTCAACGAGATCGTCAAATAGAGCCTCCCATTCTCTGGAGCCCCAAGTGTACTCACGCTGATACTTCGGAATCTCGAAGATTACCTTTGAATCCGGGTCAAATACCTGCGATACCGGATACTTGTTTACGTTAATGTTGTTAATATTCATGCACTAAACCATCCTTTTCCATTGGTATAACATTATACGCAGATATAGAAATCTGTCAATCATACGCTTTCACTGCATTCTGGCAAAGTGGCAACGATATGACAAAGGGCAACGAATTAAAGCCTCCCCGACGCGAAAGAGCGCAAATCGCAAAACTATACCTAGAAAAACCAAGGCTTTCCGGACAAAAAGTGCAAAAGCACGGTTTCTATCAAGAAACCGTGCTTTTGTGGTGCGAGTGTTCTTACAGCATTTTTTGAAAAAGTCCCTATTTTCAAGGGTTTGCGGGCAGCCACACGGCGATATTTACTCAATTCAAGCGAAATTTCGATGAATCATCCTTGATAATTGTCCAACTCCTGTTCACAGAACGCCAACACTTTGGGAATATCGTTGCAGGCCGTCTCCCACAGAATCTTTTCGTCTGCTTCTGCATAGGAGTGGGCCAACCAATTGCGCATCCCGCGGATCATCCCCCAGGGAAGCCGGTCCTTTGTGGCCTCCCGAAATTCATCGGACAAGCCATTGGACAGTTCTCCAATTTGAAGGATACACATGGCCACCGCGCTGAAATAGGCTCTGTCCGAGGTGAACGTGTCAAAATCCCGGCCAAAGCGGTCAATGAATTGCCCTATGTTCTCGCAGTAAGTGCGGATATGCAGCAAGCGCTGCCAGTCGCCCCGGGTCATATCAGCCGCATCCTTTCCGCCTGCACGTTCTGAATGAACAGCGGCGCGCGCTGGCGGGTGCTGGACTGCTCCAGGGTCTGGGTGGTCACCAGGTCCACTTCCTTGCCAATGCTGGTGCGCAGGTCTTCGTACAGCCCGCCCATCTCAAACGCGCCGTGGATATTTGAACCTGCGCGGTCGATGAGAATATCCACGTCGCTCTGCTCCGTGGCCTCGCTGCGGGCATAGGAGCCGAACAGATAGACCTCCCGCAGGCCGTATTTTTCGGCCACGGGCGCTATCCGCCGCTTCAATTCTTCCACAGAGTAAATCATACTGACACCTCAAAAAACTTATGCCTAGATAAGACGTATGATAGTAGTCTGTCCCATCTAACACGAAACTAAATGATGTAAAACCTAGAATACATCTATAATACCACCATTAGGTTAATCCCTCGATCTTTCCAAATGTTCATTGTAAGATCTAAAAATAGAGTCCGATAGCCTGGTCCCGGTAGAAACGAGTTTCGATAATACTCTTAGCTGTTCTTTGCAGGCAACGCTGTCTGTTTGGTGAGGATAGTTGATTGCATGATCAATCTCACCCCAAATCTCCTCAAATAACGTTCTAACTTGGATTTCACAGCACAAGTCATTCGTTGTATTTGGTTTAACCAAATAGTGCACACTTGTATAGTAAGAATCCCTTACTTCTGTTACCACTCCCTGATTCTCAAAAAATTGTTTTGACTCAGGATCCCACGTGTAAGCCTTTGGCGCCTCACCCAATGTCCAATCCCCAGTTTTAATTTTCTCTATTATTTCAGAGTGAATCACCGTAAACTGATCCTGATAGAGATGTAATACTCTTACACTAATAAGATCTGTCACTTCTTTAAACAAACTTTCTGGTGTAACAACAATTCCAGTTTGAGCTTTACGTTCCAATTTATCGCGGAGGTGGGAGGGGGCCTTCATCCTGGACTTAACTGAATGTATGGCTGGCAACGGCTGAGTGTGCAAAGCGGGGTTTAACTCGAAAAAAGCTTTCACTTGCGCAAGAAACTGCTCTAGCAAAAACTGTGTATGCTTATCATTATAGAATTCGATTACAGAGTCAAACGGGGTAGCAACTTTATCTTTCTCTTCGACATACCCCAGCGTCATCTTATAACGCCTCCGCTCTCAAGATGAATTCTTTAGCAAAAGTCTGATATTTTTCCTGAGTTTCTATATATCTTTTATAATGTCCAGGATTAGGTTCTTCAGCAATCAGGTCATCCAACAACTCAGGATTTGTATCTTTATAGTGCCTATATGTATCTGGAACAAGCCACATGGGGCATTTTAAAGCTTGTGCGACAGAAGGAAATGTATTATGCGAATGCATAACAGAAGATCCGCCAATCGGCTCCATAATATTATCAATTGAAGCGCAATTATTGGGATCAATAAACTCCTTAATTGCCTCGGGCATCTCTTTCACATACGCATAATGTGCACGGGCAAGGTCATATTCATTTAGATTCTTGGATTGCTTCTTTGCATTATAAATGGTATATCCCATAAACTGGACAAACTTTTCCGGAAAGCGAGAACGTTTGTCTACAGAAATCAGCTTATATATTGTTTCAAACTCTCTCTGCCACTGTTTCAATGAACTACCGATATTTCGGATCCCATAAAGGCTAAACATATCAGGAAAAGCAGGGATAATAAACCCATCAACTGTTGAAATGATTACTTTGTTTAGAATGCCAAGACTTGGAGAGGTGTCAATTAAAATATAATCATACCCATATAGTTCCCCATAATCTTCACAAATCTTCCGAATATTCGTTACAGTTCGGATGCTCAAGTTGTCACTCTGATATAATCCACTCCATCTTTCGGCAAGCTTACTCTCATATTGATGAAGTGATAGCCGACCAGGGATCATGTCAACATTTTGAAAAAGTTTGATCACTGGCGGATATTCTTCAAAACTGTTTAGGCCATCCTCAATAGGTTTAAGTAAAAAATGTATTGAACGAGGGGCTTGAATTAGCTGGGCACCTGAGTTCTTGAGTGCTGCTTCAAAATCATCAATATAATCGTCTTCCTCTCTCCAGATATCATGTAACTTTTCTTCAAACATACCTGAAATTGTCAGATTGCATTGCGGATCTAAGTCTATAAGAAGAACTTTTTTCCCTAAATCTCCCAATGCACACCCAAGGTGGAAGCAAAGGGTAGATTTTCCGACGCCACCTTTATTGTTGAACAAAGACAAGATTTTCATTTTTACCTCCCCCGCTGAAAAGCAGACGATTATAAGTGGCAAACTACTATGTTGTTACTAATTATAGCACAATACACCTTTGTTTGAAAGAGATAATTTCACAATTGGATGCTTGTAGAAGTGGCTGGTTCGATGATCGGCCGGTCTTCTTTTCTGGTACAATGCATATCACCAGAAGGGAGGTATCATCATGCGACACACGACGGAAGAAAAGCGCCGGCCCGTCATGCGCTACCAGAACGGGGAGAGCGTGGCACACATATGTGCGGAGACGGGCATCGCCCGGAGCACGTTCTACTCCTGGGTCAAGCCGTTCCAGACGACCGTCACAGAGACCGGTATACAGGTCACGCCCCAAGCGTTCGATGCTCTGCGACGAAAAGTTGAGAAGCAGGATGCCATTATCCAAGTCCTCAAAAGCGTGAATTGTACTGTCTCAGCACCACTGAAAGAAAAGCTAACTGCGCTGGAACCGCTGTACGGCCAATTCAGCGTCCACACGCTCTGCGACGCGCTGGAGGTCTCCCGGGGGACGTTCTATAACCACATCCTACGAAATAAGCGGGGCAATACATGGTACGCCAAGCGGCGGGCGGAGATCGGTGAGAAAGTCCGGGAGATATACGAAGAAAACCACCAGATATTTGGTGCGGACAAGATCTGCGCCATCCTCATCCAGTGAGGTGAGCGGGTGAGCAAGAGATTCGTGACGTCCATCATGCAGGATATGGGTCTGGTCAGCATGAGTCCTACCGCGAAGAAAGATCATGATCGGCTGGTGACGTCCATCCCAAAGAAAAACATTCTCAACCAGAACTTCACCGCAGAGCGCCCAAATCAAATATGGGTCAGCGATATTACCTGCTACAAGCTGAAAGGCAAGCACTATTACATCGCCGTCATTCTGGACCTGTTCTCTCGGAAGGTCATCGCTCACCGGATATCCACTGTTGCCAGCACCAAACTGATCACGGCGGCGTTCCGGCAAGCGTATGCGGAAAGGACACCCTGCCCCGGCCTCATCTTCCACAGCGACAGAGGGACGCAGTACGCTTCCCAGTCATTTCAGCAACTTCTTCTCTCCTGTCATGTAGAGCAGTCCTTCTCCCGCACAGGCCGGCCCCATGACAACGCCGTAGCGGAGTCCTTCTTTGCCAGTCTGAAGCGGGAGGAACTGTGCCGGCGAAATTACCGTTCGGTAGCCGAGTTCAGGCAGGCAGTGGATGACTACATAACCTTCTATAACACAAAACGCCCGCACCGGACGCTGAACTACAAGTGTCCAGATGAAGCAGAAAAGATTGCTGCGGCCCGGCCTATTCAGAAAGAGTAATCTTGGAGGTGATGGTTCAGAACACTGTTTTTTTCATTTTGTCCGCGGAGTTTTTACATTTTGTGTCAGGAGGCGTCCAATTTCACGCAAAACGCCACTTCTCAAGAACCCCAGCATTTCCAAGGCTTCCGAGATAAGAAAGAAGGTAATCCATCTGACAAATCCAAAAGATTTGTTCAGAAAGATTACCTTCTATCACAATGGTGCGGGTATGGGGATTTGAACCCCAACGCATCTCTGCATGAGAACCTAAATCTCACATGTCTGCCAATTCCATCATACCCGCGAAGGTGCTGTCATTATATCTGAAAACCAACACCATTGCAAGGGCCGGCGATTGACGAAACCGGTAATTTCTGCTATCATAACATATAAGTTTATAAGGCCATTGGAAGATCATCCCGGCTAGGCAGCGCCTTTCCGGGAGGAAGGAGTATGATATGGCAAACAGAATCGTTACCATCAGCCGTGAATTTGGCAGCGGCGGCCGCACCGTTGGCAAGCACCTGGCGGAAAAGCTGGGGATCCCCTGCTACGACCAGGAGCTTTTGGAGAAGATCGAGGAGGAGAGCGGCCTGGCCAAGGAATACATAGCCGAACGGGGGGAGTATACGCCCCGGGGCGGATGGCTGGCCACGGCCTTCGCCGACCGTTCCGTGAACGGCCTGTCCATCCAGGACTACCTCTGGACTGTGCAGCGCCGGCTCATTCTGGAGATCGCCGCCAAGGAGTCCTGCGTCATCGTGGGCCGGTGCGCCGACTACATCCTGGAGGGGAAGGAGGACCTTTTGAAGGTCTTCATCTACGCCTCCATGGAGAAACGGGCCGAGCGCATCGTGAAGCTCTACGGGGAGACCAGTGACAGTCCGGAGAAGCGTCTGCGGGACAAGGATAAGCGCCGGGCCGCTTACTACCAGTTCTATACGGACATGGAATGGGGCCGGGCACAGCACTACCACATTGCCCTGGACAGCGGAACGCTGGGCGTGGACAAGTGCGTGGACATCATCGCGGAGCTGTACTGAGTTGTGACAGATACGGACAGCAGGAGCGGGAAGCGCAAGCTTCCCGCTCCTGCTGTTTATGTTGCTTTCAGGCGCCGCCGACGGGTGCGGCGGCGATCTTCTTCAGCCACCGGCGGAGCAGCCACAGGGCAAACAGCGCCGAGCAGCCCTCTCCGGCGATGACGGCGCACACCAGGCCGGTGATGCCGAACAGCCGGTCCAGCAGGAACATGAAGGGGATGTAGAACACCATCTGCCGGACCACGGAATGCAGCAGGGTATCACGGCCGTCGCCCATGGCCTGTAGGCAGAAGGAGGTATGGAAATTCATGAACTGCACCGGGGAGGCAAAGCAGCGGATGCGGAGAAAGCCGGTGGCAAAGCCGATGGTCTCCAGGGCCTGGGCGGCATGGGCGCCGCCGGTGCTCATGAACAGCCGGCAGATCGGCGCGGCGCACAGCTGGAAAAAGGCGATGGAGAACAGGGAGATGACAAGTCCCGTGCGGCGGGCGAAGCGGATGACGTTTTCCATCCGCTCCCGGTCGCCGGAGGTGAAGTTGTAGGCCACGATGGGGAGCATCCCCTGGCAGATGCCGATGTTGACGGCGTTGGGCAGCCGTTCGGTCTTCATGACGATGCCGATGGCGGCCAGGGGCAGGTCCCCGTGGGCGGCCATGAGGGCGTTCAAGAACACATTGGCCACATCGAAAAGGGCGTTCAGCAGCGCCGAGGGCACCCCCACGGCGAACACGCCCTTCCGGTCCTCCCGGCGGATGGCGCGGGCCAGCCGCAGGCTCATGCTCAGGGGCGCGGTCCTGGCGACCTTTTTCATCATCACCAGCATATAGACGCAGGCGGCGACGTTGGACAGCAGGGTGGCCAGAGCGGCGCCGAGTACCTCCCAGCCCGCGGGCAGCAGTACGAACATGAAAAGCGGGTCCAGGGCGATGTTGAGGATGCCGCCCCCGGACAGGCCGATGCTGGCCTGGCGGGAGTAGCCGGCGTTGCGCAGCAGATGTCCGCACACGGCGGACAGGACCACCGGTAGCGTGCCCAGGATGACGGTCATCCAAAGATACTGCCGGGCGTAGCCCATCGTCTCATCCGACGCGCCCAGGACCTTCAGGATGGGGTCCAGGAAGAGGCCGATCAGCAGGGAATAGGCCAGCGAGATGGCGATGGCCCCGTAAAAGCTGAAGGCGCACACCTTCCGGGCGTCGTCCGTGCGGCCCAGCCCCATCAGCCGTGCCAGCAGACTGCCGCCGCCGATGCCGAACAGGTTGCCCATGGCGATGGTCATCATAAATACGGAAAAAGCCACCGTCACGGACGCCACCATATAGGAGTTGCCGGTGCGACCGATGAAGAAGGTGTCCACCACGTTGTAGATGAGGTTGATGAGCTGGCTGATGATGGTGGGGATGGCCATGGAGGCGAGGGCGCGGGGGATGGGTACGGAACGGAAAAGTTCTTCCTTGTTGGTCTTGTCCATGTTTTGCCTCCCCTGTCAGAGCTCGAGCTCGCAGTGCTCGTAGGCGTTGATGACCACGGTGGAGCCGTACTGGGTCCGCTGGGGGATGCGGGGACCGTAGGTGCGGTGGATGTGGCCGTGGACGAAGTACCGGGGCCGGTATTTCTCCAGCAGCGGCAAAAAACACTCGAAGCCCCGGTGGCTCAGGGTGTCGAAATCGTTCAGGCCCCGGGCGGGGGCGTGGGTCAGCAGGATGTCGAATCCGTCGTGCTTTTTCAGCTGCAGCCACAGCTTCCGGATGCGCTGGACCATCTGCTGCTCGGTGTACATGCATCCGCCCTGCCGGTAGCGGTAGGAGCCGCCCAGTCCCAGGATGCGGACACCGTTCACCTCCACGATCCGGTCCTCGGCGCAGATGCATCCCTCCGCCGGGTGGGTCACCAGATCGTCGTCATGGTTGCCTCGGACATAGACCAGCGGGCAGTGGGCCATGGTGACCAGAAATTCCAGATATGCCGGCCGCAGATCACCGCAGGCCAAAATCAGGTCGAACCCGTCCAGACAGCCGGGCTTGTAGTGCTCATAATACCTTGAGGACGGCACATCGGAAACCGCCAGTATCCGCACGGGATCACCTCACCATATGTTGATCGGGATATGCGCTTTGCCCTGCACAGCGGGGCGTAGGGGGAAAGTGGGGTCCCCGGGGGAACGGTGTTCCCGCGGGGAGAAGGAGAAACAAGGGAAATATTCGAGCCTTGGCGCTTGCGGCAAGGGGAGGCCTATTTCTCTTGTTTCGACGTCATGACGCCTGCGATGCCCACCGTCAGCTTGGCGCTCTCGTCCAGTTCATCCCAGGCGGGGATGGAGCCGATCACGTTCTCATTGAGCCAGCTCATGTCGATGATCTGCTCCGGGCTGAGGGCCTGGCCTTTTCCGATGAGCTCCTGCCCGGACTGGCTGTGGAGCGGGCCCCGGAAGGGCTCGCACAGGCCCGCCCGGAAGGTCCGGCCCAAAAACTCCGCCATTTTCAAGGTGGTGTCGGGCAGCTTGTCGGAATAGCGCATCTCCACGACGCCTGCGGACATGCCCCAGTAGTAGTTCAGGGCCTTGGCGCTGTGGCCGGACTCCGCCTGGAAGCTCTTGTCCTGAATGCGCCGGAGGATGGTCTCATAGTATACGCCCCACTGCCAGACCGGCCGGGCCAGATTCACGATGCCGTTATCTGTCACGATGGCCAGGCCGAAGGGGGTGTTGCCGTTGTCCCGGAGCCGGGCGATATCCTGGGAGGAGATCAGCCGCACGCCCTGTCCGGTGAGCCGGCTCATGGCGTTCTGGAGCCCGCCCACGGAGGACCATTCCAGACGGACCTTTGCACAGGGATTGACGGACTGTACGCCCAGGGCGAAGGCGTTGATGCCCGCCACCTGGCCGAAAATGGGGTAGTCGCAGATATATCCCACGTCGTCTCCGGCTGCCAGGGAACCGGCGATGACGCCGGCGATGAATTTTGCCTCGTACATCCGGGCGTAATAGGTGCGGATATACCGGTGGGACATGTTCAGGGAACAGTTGAGGATGGTGAGCTTGGGGTCGTCCACGGCGGCCCGGAGGCTGGCGGGAAGCAGCCGGGGAGAGGTGGTGAAGATGACGGTGTTGCCGTCATCGGCGGCCTCCCGGATGATGTCCAGCGGGTCGGAGTCCAGGGCGTTGAAGTAGGCAGAGGTCTCGATCTTGTCCCCGAAGACCCGCTGCACATGTTCCCGGCCCAGCTCGTGGCCGAAGGTCCAGCCGGACAGGTCCGGGTTTTTGTCGTGGATGAAGGCCACCTTGATGGGCTTTTCCGCCTTGGGCAGCACCTTGGCCAGCAGGCCCTCGGGCTTTTCTGCCTCAGGGGACAGCTTTACGTCGATGGAGGGCGTCTCCTGCTGGAGGGTAATCTCCTCCCAGACGTGGGCGACCGACTTTTTCAGCTCCTGGCTGCTCTGGGCGCGAAGAGCGGGATAGCCGTACACCTCCAGATAGGCCAGCATGGCGTCTCCCACGGTGGAGGCCAGGTTTTTGCCGCCGTTGGCCTCATAGGCCTGGCGGAAATAATAATAAGCGCTTTGAAACGCGGAGCGGTCTTCGTCCGACCAGGGCTCCCCGGCGGACTTGCCCAGGAGCTGCTGCAGCCGGGCGCAGCTGCCGGGCTTGGAAAACTCGATATAGTTGGTGCGGCTGAGCCGGTAAAACTCCACCAGTTCATAATAGAGCGCGGTCTGCAGGTCGTTCCGGTCCTCGGGCAGGATGCGGATGACACGGGCCTCCACAGCGTCCGCGCCGAAGAATTTCAGAACGCTGACCCGCTTGTTGCCCTCTTCCACATAGTACCGGTTCATGTATTCGTAGACCTTGATGGGGTCCCGGATGCCCTCGGCCAGATGGGCCTGGCACAGGATCTGCCACTTCTCCGCAAACTCGGAGGAGGCGGGAAGCAGGGGCATGAAGTTGCGGGCAAAGGCGTTGGTCCGCCCCGCGGTACGGGTGCCGGTGACGAACTCCATGGGGATGGAGACCAAGCCTATGTCCATCCCGCCGGAGAAGCGCTCCGGGGGGATGAAGGTCTCCAGCACCGGGGGATAGGGGTGCGCTCCCTCGGATGTACAGCGGCGGAATTCCTTCTGTGCGAGCTTTAACGCGTCGGAATAATAGGATAGAAGCATAGAGATTTCCTTTCCGGGAACATGCGGAATACCGCTTATTCAAGGCGACATTTTACTACTTAACGGCCTTGGGAACAAGAGCGATAGTGCACAAAAAAAGCCCGAAATACCAAGGCTTTTTGCGGAGGCTGCCGGGTGTGTTAAAAGGAGAGAACGCCATGCGTTCTCTCCTTCGTTTCACTGTGTCTCGCCGGAGCGGATGTACAGCTCCTCCGCCTCATACAGCGCGTCCTGCAGAACTTTCCTGCCGGAGAAGGTGTCTTCCGCTTCGGGCAGCTCATCCAGCGCTCTGGACGCTGCGGCACAGAGGATGTGGTACATCATTTGATAGTCGGGCATATGGTGTTTCCTCTCTTTTATTTTGCGGGGCCCGCTGGAAATCGTTCCCAGCGGGCCAACAGCATACAGGAAAAAAGAGGAAATGTCAATGGAAACATATCATCCTGCCATGGGCAGGATGATATGTTGTTCATTCCGGCCAGGATATCATCCGGCGGCTCAGATCATGTCCAGATACAGCTTCCCGTACTCATAGGCCCAGGTATCGCAGCTGTAGTCCACGGCCATGGCCTGTTTGACGACGCGGGCCATGGCGGGCTTGTCCCAGTACAGGCCCAGGGCCCGGCGGACGGCGTCCGCCATGTCATAGCCGTCCATGCGGGCAAAGGTGATGCCGGTGCCCTCGCCGGTATACTGGTTGTAGGGCTGGACGGTGTCCCGCAGGCCGCCGGTCTCCCGGACGATGGGCAGCGTGCCGTATGCCATGGCGATGAGCTGGGAGATGCCGCAGGGCTCGAACCGGGAGGGCATGAGGAAGAAGTCGCACCCGGCGTAGATGTGGTGGCTCAGGTCGTCGTCATAGCCGATCCAGGCGCAGGCCCGGCCGGGGTGTCGGTCCTGGAGGCCCCGGAGCCAGTCCTCGTATTTCTTGTTGCCGTTGCCCAGCAGGATAAAGGCGCAGTCGTTGTCCCAGAGGAGCTGGTCCATGGCGGCCATGACCAGTTCCAGGCCCTTCTGCTCCGCCAGCCTGGTCACCATGCCGATCAAAGGCCGGTCCAGATTGACCTCCAGGCCGGTCTCCTCCATGAGCACGGCCTTGCACCGGGCCTTGCCGTTCATTTTGGAGGCGGTGAAGTTGGCGGGGATCTTCTTGTCCGTGCCGGGCCGCCAGACGCTCTTGTCGATGCCGTTGACGATGCCGGACACGTCACCCCGGAAGCTGAGCACGCCCTCCAGGCCCTCGCCGTACTCCCAGTTGCAAATCTCCCGGGCGTAGGAGGGGCTGACCGTGTTGACCCGGTCGGCCATGACACAGCCGGCCTTCAGGAAGGAGGCCATGCCGTAGCGCTCCATAAGGCCCAGGCACCCGTCGGGGATGGACAGGAAGTCCTGGACAAAGTCGAACTTGCACAGGCCCTGGTAGGCGATGTTGTGGATGGTCAGCAAGGTGCGGGTGTTCCCCATGGGGGAGTCTATGTACTGGGTCTTCAGCAGCAGGGGGAGCATGCCGGTGTGCCAGTCGTTGCAGTGCATCACGTCGGGGATGAAATCCAGCCGAAACAGGGCCTCGGGTACGGCCCGGGTGAAGAAGGCATACTGCTCGCCCTCCCGGTCGGGGATGTAGATGGGGCCGGAGAAGTACTCCTCGTTCTCGATGAGCCAGATGCACACGCCGTCCAGCTCCAGCTTGTTCACGCCCACGAATTTGGTCCGCCAGCCCAGGGAGACGTAGAAGCTGAACAGATACTCCACCCGATCGCCGCATTTTTCCTTGATGATGCGGTGATAGGGGATCATGACCCGGGCGTCAAAGCCCACCTTGTTCAGATACTTGGGCAGGGTGCCCACCACGTCGGCGAGGCCACCGGTCTTGGCCAGGGGGGCGCACTCAGCGGCGGTGAGCAGGATGCGGGGCGGACGGTCCAGTCCTTTCCCGGCGGCCATGGCCGCCAGCTGGTCCCTGATTTCCTTTACTTGCATGACGGACTCTCCTCCTCATAGGTGAAGTATTGTACGGACAGGGGCGGCAGGGCCAGATGGACCCGGTTGGAGAACTCCCGGAAGCCCTTGGCCTCGTATTTTTTCCGGCCCAGGGCCTGTCCGGTGCCGCCGTAGCGGATGTCGTCGCTGCTCAGGAGCTTTTTCAGCCGCCCCTTGCCGGGCATGCCGATGACGAAGTCGTCATAGCGCATGGGGGTGAAGTTGCACACGCACACCACCGGCTTGTCCTTCCTGGTGTCCCGGGGCCAGCGGATGAAGGCAACGGAGCTCTTGTCCCGGTCGTCGGGATTGAGCCAGGTGAAGCCGGACCAGTTGTCCTCGATCTGCCACAGGGCGGGGTGGTCCAGATACACCTTCCCCAGGGCCGCGCAGAAGTCCTGCATCTGCTTGTGCTTGGGGTAATCCAGCAGCAGCCAGTCCAGCTGCTGTTCATAGTTCCACTCGATGAACTGGGCGAACTCCCCGCCCATGAAGGTCAGCTTCTTGCCCGGATGGGCGAACTGATAGCCGTACAGAGCCCGCAGGTTGGCAAACTTGTCGTCGTACAGGCCGGACATCTTCTGGACCATGGAGCACTTGCCGTGGACCACCTCGTCGTGGGAGTAGGCCAGGATATAGTACTCGGAAAAGGCGTACATCATGGAGAAGGTGAGCTTGTCGTGGTTGTAGGAGCGGAAGTAGGGGTCCAGCTTGAAATAGTCCAGGGTGTCGTGCATGTAGCCCATGTCCCACTTGAAGGTGAAGCCCAGGCCGCCGTTGGCCACAGGGGCGGTGATGCCGGCATAGGCGGTGGACTCCTCCGCCACGGTGAAGGCGCCGGGGCACCGGTCCGCCACGGCGGTGTTGAGCTGCTGCCAGAAGGTGTGGGCGTCATAGTTGATGTTGCTGCCGTCCTTGTTGGGCACCCACTCGCCGGCCTTCCTGCCATAGTCCAGATACAGCATGGAACTGACCGCGTCACACCGCAGGCCGTCCACATGGTACTCCTCCAGGAAGAACAGGGCCGAGTCGATGAGGAAGCCCCGCACGTCGGGGCTGGCGTAGTCGAACACCAGCGTGCCCCACTCGGCGTGCTCGCCCATCCGGGGGTCGGTGTACTCGTAAAGGGGCGTGCCGTCGAACCGGGCCAGGCCGTGCTCGTCCCGGGGGAAGTGGGCGGCCACCCAGTCCACGATCACGCCGATGCCCGCCTGGTGGAGGGTATCCACAAAGGCCATGAAGTCCTGGGGCGTGCCGTACCGGCTGGTGGGGGCGAACCAGCCCGTGGGCTGATACCCCCAGCTGCCCACAAAGGGGAATTCGGTGACGGGCAGCAGTTCCACATGGGTATAGCCCATCTTGCGGCAGTAATCCGCCAGGATGGGCGCGATGTTCTTATAGTTGGGAAAGGTCTCTCCCTCCCCAAGCCGCCAGGAGCCGATGTGCACCTCGTAGATGTTCATCGGGCCGGAGCGCAGAGCGCTCTTGGGCCGCGCCTTCATCCACTTGCCGTCGCCCCAGGAAAAGCCGTCGATCTCCCAGACCTTGGAGCCAGTGGCGGGGCCGGTCTCGGCGTGGAAGGCGTATGGATCCGCCTTCAGGATGCACCGACCGTCCGGACCGGTGACGGCGTATTTGTATACCTGTCCGTGCCGGGCGTCGGGGACCGTGGCTGTCCAGTAGCCCTCGAAATCCCTCTCCATGGGCGCGGCGGCCGTATCCCAGCCGTTGAAGTCGCCTGTGACGGACACTGCCTGGGCGTTGGGCGCCCAGACCCGGAAGACGTACCCGCCGTCCTCCGCTTTGTGACATCCCAGGACCTTGTGGGCCCGGTATGTACAATCATTCAAAACACTCATGCTGCCTCCCCTTCTGCGGCAGTCGCCGCGTCAATTCGTAGAGATTGACCAAATCTATCATATACCATCCGGGGAGATTTTTCAACAATTGACAGAAGAAAGATATTATAATAAAATAGAAAACAGCGCTATAGGGGAAAAATATCTGCGGCGGAGACCTCGAAGGCCTGCCGCTGGAAGCTCTCGCCGTCGATGACTTTGGTATAGGCCCGGCTCTGGAGCCGGCCCCGGACGGCCAGCTGCGTCCCCACAGGCGAGCCGGCCACGTCCCGGGCCTGCTGGCCCCAGGCGATGACCGGGATGTAATCGCTGCGCCGGTACCGGCGGGTCACGGCCAGGATGATGTCGCAGATCTCCCGGCCCATGGGGGTCACCCGCAGCACCGGTTCCTTGCAGACCGCGCCGGTGAGGGAGATGTGGTTCTCGTCCTCGCCGCCGGGCGCCAGGTCCCGGGCGAACACCGTCAGCACCAGCCGGTTCCCAACGCCGCTCTTGTTGTTGAACGAGCGCAGCTCCCCCGTCACCCGGACGGGCCCCGCCTCCAGCAGTCCGTCCCGGGGCAGAACGGACTCCCGGACCACGATGTTCAGGGTGTCCGCCGTGCCGCTCAGCCGGCAGGTCCGCAGGGGGAATGTGAAGAACCGGATGCCCCGGCTCTCATGGGAGTAGCGGGGGAGGGCGGTGACCGTGCCGCACAGCTCCGCCCGGTTGGTGACATATACCTCGTCCATGGGCGCACCTCACAAGCGTTGATATCCCAGCTTATGAGCGCGCGCTTTCGGATATGAAACAAATGCGCGGCGCCCGATGCGCCGCAAAAGGAGGAATATTATGGAATTGAGCGAGATCCTGCGCCGCTGTGACCACACCCTGCTCCGACAGGACGCCACGGCCCGGGAGATCCGGAACCTGTGTGACGAGGCCATCCGCTACAACTGCGCCAGCGTGTGCATCCCGCCCTGCCATGTGGCAGGAGCCAAGAGCTATGTGGGGGCGAAGCTGCCCATCTGCACGGTCATCGGCTTCCCCAACGGCTACAACACCACGAAGATCAAGGTCCAGGAGGCCCGGGACGCCATTGCGGGCGGCGCCGCCGAGATCGACATGGTCATCAACCTGGCCATGGTCAAGGACGGCTGCTGGGACGACGTGCTCCGGGAGATCGTGGCCGTCCGGGACGCCACTGCGGGCTATATCCTGAAGGTCATCATCGAGACGTGCCTGCTGACGGAGGAGGAGAAGAAAAAGCTGTGCGAGATCGTCAGCTCCTCCGGGGCGGACTATATCAAGACCTCTACCGGCTTTTCCACCGGCGGGGCCACCCGGGAGGACGTGCAGCTGCTCCGGGCCTGCTGCGGCCCGCATGTGAAGGTGAAGGCCGCCGGCGGCATCAAGACCATCCAGGATGCCGAGGACATGATCTCCCTGGGGGCGGACCGGCTGGGCACCAGCCGCATCGTGAAGCTGGCCATGGAGATGGAGAAGGCGGCTGTGGCCGCTATGCCGACGCCTGCCGCGCCGGTGGCGGCGCCGGCCCCCGTGCCGGAGACGCCTTCAGAGACCCCGGCGGAATACTGAGGTACACAGCAGCCGGGCCAGAGCGCAGCCGGGGACGCTGAGGGCGAACCACAGCGCCCCATAACCGGCGCAGATCTGGCCGTACAGATTCATGGGCCGGCCGGCGTAATCCCATACGTCCCAGTCCAGGTACACGTTCACCACCGCGCCGGTGAGAAATTCCGACGCGGTGATGAACGCGCCGCTGAGGACCCACTGGGCCCAGGCGGGCAGGGCGGTGTAGGCGGCGGCGCCGTACATGAATGTGAAGCAGGCCCCGCCCAGCAGGGCCATGGTCCAGTGGGTGCGGGCCCGCCACGCCAGCTCCAGCAGACAGTAGCACCCGCCGCCGAAGATGAACACGGCCTGCAATTCAAAAACTTTTGTCATGCTGAGATTTTTCCCGGCTTTTGGGAAAAATACACTTGACAAAGGCCGGCGGGACTGGTATATTATTCAGGCACAAAGCAGGACGCAGTGGTATCCGTCCTCGCCCGGCCGCCGTTCACGATGCGCGCCGTGGCCCAAGACCGTTTTTCCGGAGGAAAGATGTGTTTTCGCGCGGATACGTCCTGTATCCGCGCTTTTTGTATGATTTTTTAAGGAGGTGCTCTGGCAATCGCGAACGTGGCACATCCTCTCAATGAGGAGATTCGGGAGCCGCAGGTCCGTCTGATCGGCGACGACGGGGAGCAGCTGGGGATCATGTCCTCGGAAGAGGCTCTTCAGATCGCGCAGGAGCGGGACCTTGATCTGGTCATGATCTCTCCGGTGGCGAAGCCCCCGGTATGCAAGGTCATGGACTATGGAAAGTATCGTTTCGAGCAGGCCAAGCGGGAGAAAGAAGCCCGAAAAAATCAGCATGTCATCGAGGTCAAGGAGATCCGTATGTCGCCGTCCATCGGCGAGAACGACTTCTTGGTCAAGCTTCGCAACGGCCAGAAGTTCCTGGCCGAGGGAAACCGCCTGAAGGTCACGGTGCGGTTCCGCGGCCGCGAGATGGCGCACACCGACCTGGGCAGACAGCTTCTGGAGCGGTTTGCCGCTGAGTGTGCGGACATCGCCAAACTGGATAAGGGCGCAAAGCTGGAGGGCCGGCTCATGACCGAGTTCTTCTCGCCCAAGGTCCAGTCCCCGCAGAAGAAACAGCCAAAGCAAGAAAAAGCAAAGGAGACGAACTGAAATGCCGAAACTGAAGACTCACAGCGCTTCCAAAAAGCGCTTCTCCCTGACCAAGAACGGCAAGGTCAAGCGTGCCCACGCCTTTAAGAGCCATCTGCTCAACGGCCACGGCAAGACCACCAAGCGCAAGCGCGGCCTCCGCAAGGGCGCTTATGCCGACAGCACCAACGCTGCCACGGTCAAGCGTATGATCCCGTATAAATAAGGAGGATAACGAAAGATGGCACGGATCAAGGGCGCGATGATGACGCGCAAGAGAAGAAATAAGGTCCTTGGCATGGCCAAGGGTTATTGGGGCAGCAAGTCCCGTCATTATAAGATGGCCAACCAGGCCGTCATGAAGAGCCTGCGTTACGCCTATGTGGGCCGGAAGCAGCGCAAGCGCGACTTCCGCCAGCTGTGGATCGCCCGCATCAGCGCGGCCTGCAAGCTCAACGGCATCAACTACTCCCGCTTCATGCACGGCCTGAAGGTGGCCGGCATCCAGATGAACCGGAAGATGCTCTCCGAGACCGCGATCAACGATCCCGCCGCCTTCACCGCTCTGGTGGAGAAGGCCAAGGCGTCTCTTTGACAGAACAAAAGATAAGATCAACGCCCCTCCGTGCGGAGGGGCGTTGATCTTTCATAAAGGTCAAAGAGGGTCAGGAACGATCAGCCAGGTCCTTGATACAGTTCATGCAGACGTTTTTGCCCCTGTAGCTGACGATGCCCTTGGAGCTGTCGCAGAACACACAGGCGGGCTGGTATTTTTTCAGCATGATGGTGTCCTCAGACACAAAGATCTCCAGCGCGTCCCGTTCTGCGATGTCCAGCGTCCGGCGCAACTCAATGGGCAACACGATACGGCCAAGCTCATCGACCTTGCGCACGATACCGGTGGATTTCATAGGTTTTCCCCCCATACCCTAGAGTTTCCTATATGAGACCCTAACATATAAAATTGGCAAAGTCAACGGGGCAAAAGGGAACGGAAAGCAACTTTAGTAAATATTCACTATATGTTAATTCCAGGTTTTCCCACGAAATTCCAGTAGTTACCAAAACGGTTAGTTTAGCCTTTAAAAATGGGCGCAAACGCCCGTGTCACATGGACTCCGGCGCAGTGACCCCCAGGATGCCCAGGGCGTTTTCCAGCACCTGCTTCACAGCGGCGGCCAGGCCCAAACGAGCCCCTGCCAGGGCCGATTCCTCGCCCCGAATGCGGCAAGCGTTATAGAATTTGTGGAATTTTGCTGCAAGGTCCGTGGCGTAGCGGTTGATGCGGGAGGGATCCAGTTCTGCGGCGGCGCCCTGTATCTCCCCGGGAAAGGCGGCCAGGGCCTTGATGAGGTCCCGCTCCTGGGCCGTGGTCAGCAGCGCCGCATCCGCATGCTTCGGGACGGCGACGCCGTCGGCGGCCAGGGCGGCCAGCAGGGAGCAGATGCGGGCGTGGGCGTACTGGACGTAATAGACCGGGTTCTCGCTGTCCTGGCGCACGGCCAGGTCCAGGTCGAACTCCAGGTGGCTGCCGGGGCTGGCGTTGAAGAAGTACCGGCAGGGGTCCCGGCCGATCTCGTCCATCAGGTCCGCCAGGGTCAGGGCCTTGCCCGTGCGCTTGGAGACCTTCACCGTCTCGCCGCCCCGGGTCAGGCGCACCATCTGCATGATGAGAAAGTCCAGATCCCGGCCGTTGAGCCCCAACTCGGGGCACGCCATGGTCTTGCCGAAGCGGATGGCGTGGCCGTGGTGGTCCGCGCCCCACACGTCGATCACCCGGTCAAAATGACGCTCCACGAACTTGTTGCGGTGGTAGGCGATGTCCACGGCGTAGTAGGTCCAGGTGCCGTCGGCCCGGCGCATGCACTC
>CANRNU010000030.1 GCA_947632005.1 uncultured Oscillospiraceae bacterium
AGGTCCACGCCCTGGAGCATCTTGAAGCCGCTCATGGCGATGAAGCCGTACAGCGCCACGCACACGCCGCCCATGACACAGGAGGGGATGGTCTGCAGGAAGGCCATGAGGGGGGAGATGAAGCTGACGATGATACACAGCACCGCCGCGCCCCAGATGCTGACGGTGGAGGCGTTGCGGGTGATGGCCACACAGGCGATGGACTCGCCGTAGGTGGTGTTGGGGCAGCCGCCGAAGACAGCGCCCGCGATGGAGCCGACGCCGTCGCCCAGCAGGGTCCGGGTCAGGCCGGGGTTCTGGAGCAGGTCGGTGCCGATGATGGAGGACAGGTTCTTGTGGTCCGCCAGGTGCTCGGCAAAGACCACGAAGGCCACCGGCACATACGCGGTGAACAGCGTGAGAAGATAGGTGGGCGTCACGTCGTTGAGACTGCCGCCAATCAAGAAGGTGAAATCCGGGACGGAGATGAAGCCCACGTTCTTCATCGCGTCATAGCTGATGACGGTGAAGGCGGGGTTGCCGGTGTTATAGCCCAGCAGGGCAAACAGGCTCGCGCAGGCATAACCCGCCAGGATGCCGATGATGAAGGGGACCATGCGGACCATTTTCTTTCCGTAGGTGGAGGCCAGGATGGTGACGGCCAGGGTGACCAGACCGCAGACGATGGCCACATACACCGAGCCGCCCTCCACGCTGGAGCTGGTCAGGTCGCCCACGGCGTTCCCGGCCAGGGAGAGTCCGATGATGGCCACGGTGGGCCCGATGATGACGGGGGGCATGAGCTTATCGATCCAGGCCACACCGCATGCTTTGATGACGATGGCCAGCACCACATACACCGCGCCGGCCATGGCCGCGCCGATGATGAGGCCCCAGTAGCCCACCGCCATGGAGGCCGCGCCGGAAAAAGCGCTCATCATAGAACCGATGAAAGCGAAGGATGAGCCCAGGAACACCGGGCTGGAGTTCTTGGTAAAGATCAGGTACACGAACGTGCCCACACCGGCGCCGAAGATGGCGGCGGAGGCGGTGAGCTCTGTGCCGCAGCCGGAGTTCACGACCGCGGGCACCGCGATGGTGGCGGCCATGATGGCCAGCAACTGCTGGATGGCGAACAGGATCACCTGTCCAAATTTCGGCTTGTCCTTGATCCCGTAGATCAGATCCATGATGAGAACCTCCTGTTGGTCGTAAGTTTATGGGAACTATTTATTTTCAAATAGTTTCACACAAGTCTCCCCGTCGGTCTCTTCCAGACAGACAGCCACCACCTCGGTGTGGGCGGTGGGGACATTTTTGCCCACAAAGTCAGGCCGTATGGGCAGCTCCCGGTGGCCCCGGTCCACCAGGCAGAACAGCTGTACCCGGTCCGGGCGGCCCAGCTCCATGATGGCGTCCATGGCGGCCCGGGCCGTACGGCCGGTATAGATCACATCGTCACAGAGGATGACGGTCCTGCCCTCCACCGGGAAGGGGACGTTCGTCCGCTCCACCACCGGCGCATCGGCGATGCGGGACAGGTCATCCCGATACAGGGTGATATCCAGCTCCCCCACCGGAGGCTCCACCCCCTCCAGAGCGCAGATATTCGCCGCCAGCCTCCTGGCCAGCGGCACGCCGCGGGTACGGATGCCCATCAGGCATATGCCCTCCGTGGACTTGTTCTTCTCCAGCACCTGATGGGCAATGCGGACCAACGCCCGCTCCACCGCGGACTTGTCCATCAGCTCAGCCCGAAATTCCAAAACAAAAACCCCCTTGCACGCGGCAAGAGGGCATGGTCATGTCGATCCCATCATGCGCCTTGCCGACGTCTCTGCATCGGTTTAAAGACACCATATATTGCGTTTTACTGGGACGTATCATACCCGCATATGCACATTTTGTCAACGGCTGATTTATACAAAAAAACCGGGGCGATTTCTCCTGCCTTTGGCTTGACCAGACAAGCGGGGCGTGCTTTAATAATCCCGGGGAGGCGCATCCATGAAAAATCTGCCGGACAATCTGGCCGCTGCTCTTCTGCCCTGGTACGGCGCCCACGCCCGGGACCTGCCCTGGCGGCGGGATGTGACGCCCTACCGGGTATGGGTGTCAGAGATCATGCTTCAGCAGACCCGCATCGAGGCGGCCAAAGGCTACTTTCTTCGGTTCATGGCCGCCCTGCCCACTGTGCAGGACCTGGCCGCGGCCCAGCCGGAGACGGTACTGAAGCTGTGGGAGGGGCTTGGGTATTATTCCCGGGCCCGAAATCTGCATAAAGCGGCCAAGCTGGTCGTAGAACAGTACGGGGGCAGGCTTCCCGCGGACAGAAAGGCCCTGCGGGCGCTGCCGGGCATCGGGGACTATACCGCCGGGGCTGTGGCCTCCATCGCCTTCGGCCTGCCGGAACCCGCCGTGGACGGAAACGTACTGCGCGTCTGTGCCCGGCTCACCTGCTGCCCCGACAGCGTCGGCGACGGGAAGGTGAAAGACGCCTTCCGGGAGGCCCTGCGGGCACAGTATCCCCCGGAGCGGTGCGGAGATTTCACCTCTGCGCTGATGGAACTTGGGGAAACGGTATGTCTGCCGGGCACCCCGGACTGTGAGAGCTGTCCGCTGTCGTCGGACTGCGCCGCAGAGAAGACCGGCCATCCGGCGGATTGGCCGGTCATGGAGGAAAAGCGCCCCCGGCGCGTCCAGCACCGGACGGTCTTCCTGCTGGAGCACGGGGGCCGTATCGCCCTGACGCGGCGGTCGGACAAGGGCCTTTTGGCGGACATGTGGGAATTTCCGAACACAGAGGGAGACCTGGACGAGGCGGCGGCGCTGTGTCAGGCAGACGCTTGGGGCTGCGCGCCCCTGGCCATCGAGCCCTGCGGCCGCGCCCTGCACATCTTCACCCATCTGGAATGGCACATGGCCGGCTGGCGCATCCGCTGCGGCGCTGCGCCGGACCGGTTCGTCTGGACGACGGCGGAGGAACGGGCGGCCCGCTACCCCGTCCCCACTGCCTTTCGCGCCTACAAGAAACAAATTTGAAAGGGATGTTTCACATAGTTAGGGAGACAACAGAACAACGCCCACGCATACGTATTTAGATATCAGGCTTTTCAGACCATCATTGTGTAGAAATAGGTTGTCGTTATTCGTGCGGGCCGGAAAGGTACACTGGCACAACGCCAGCAGGGCTGGTATTGTGCCGGTGTATTGAATTTACAGAACATTTTTCACTTACCGACCCAGCGCCTTTTCTGCGCCATAGATCGCGCTTCGTATCATGCCCATCCAGCATGTATACGGGATTGCTCCGCTCTCCGTGGGCGTGAAGCAATATCACCGCCTTGGTCGGTCTGTCAGATGACCACGCTCTCCCGCTTGAGGGATGGGTTGTCCTGAAGGGTGATGGTCTCGCCGTCCAGGATGTACATCCGGTAGATAAACACATCCACCTTCTCGCCGATCTCCACAGGCGCGTCGTTGACGCTGCGGTTGGCGGAGAGCAGTGCGCCGTGGATGCGCACCCGCACCTCCATGCTGCTGCCCCGAAAGATGATGTCTTCCACCACGCCCTCGTCCGCCGAGGCGCTGAACTGGCGGTACTCCTCCTTTTTATATACGCGGATGAATTCAGGCCGCAGAATGGCGGTGCTGTGCTCCCCCATCTGCAGGAAAGAGCGGAAGCTGGTGTAGTTGTCGATCTGGGCCGAGTGGCCAATGAATTGGGCCACAAAGGGGGTGGCGGGGTGGCGGTACAGCTCCTGGGGGGCGCCCACCTGCTCCACCCGGCCCTGGTTGGTGACGATGATCTCGTCAGCCACCTCGATGGCCTCGTCCTGGTCGTGGGTGACAAAAATGCTGGTGATGCCCAAGCGGTTGATCATTTCCCGCAGCCAGGTCCGCAGCTCCAGACGGACCTTGGCGTCGATGGCGGCAAAAGGCTCGTCGAGGAGCAGCAGCTGGGGGTTAGGGGCCAGGGCCCGAGCAAAGGCCACCCGCTGGCGCTGGCCTCCGGAGAGCTGGCTGGGGTAGCGTTTCTCCAGTCCCTCGCAGTCGATGAGCTTCAGCAGCTCCCGGACCCGGGCGTCGATTTCCGCCTTACCGGCCTTTTTCACCCGCAGGCCGAAGGCGATGTTGTCGTAGACGGTCATATACCGGAACAGCGCGTAGTTCTGGAACACGAAGCCGATGCCCCGTTCGCTGCCAGGCACGTCGTTGACCACTTTTCCGTCCAGGACGATGTCGCCCGAGTCCGGATGCTCCAGCCCGGCGATCATCCGCAGGATGGTGGTCTTGCCGCTGCCGCTGGGCCCCAGGAGGGCGGCCAGTTTCCCTTTAGGGATGGTGATGTTGATGTCCTTGGAGGCGTGGAAGTCTCCAAAGTGCTTCTCCAAATGACGGAGCTCCACATAATTCTGCATCTCGCTCATATCGTTTTCCCTCATTTCAATGCGTCGCCGGCTTTATTGCCCTTGTACTCCAGGATGCTGCGCAGGATCAGGATGATCACCGCCATGACCACCAGCAGGGATGACATGGCAAAGGCCCCGGTAAAGTCGTAGCCCTGGTACAGGATCTCGATGTACAGGGGCATGGTGTTTGTCTTGCCCCGCAGGTGGCCGGACAGAACGGACACCGCCCCAAATTCGCCCATGGCCCGTGCGGTACACAGCACCACGCCATAGAGCAGCGCCCACTTGATGTGCGGGAAGGTCACCTTCCGGAAGATGGTGAAGGCGTTAGCCCCCATCAGGGCGGCGGCCTCCTCGTCGGAGCCCTGGGCGGTGAGTACGGGGATAATCTCCCGGGAGATAAAGGGGAAGGTGACGAAGATGGTGGCCAGCACGATGCCGGGGACGGCGAAGACAATGCCGATGTCGTGCTCGTGAAGAAAGGGGTACAGGCCACTCTGCCGGCCAAAGAGCAGGATGTAGATGAGGCCCGCGATGATGGGCGACACGGTGACCGGCAGATCGATGAAGGTGGAGATCAGCTTTTTCCCCCGGAAGGAGAACTTGGTGATGCACCAGGCGGCGCACACGCCGAAGATCGTGTTGACCACCACCGCCCACACCGTCACCCGGAGGGTGAGCTGGACGGATTTCAGGGCGTATTCATCGGTGATGGCCGCCCAATAGACAGAGAAGCCATCCCGGAAGGCGGTGGCCAGGATGTACACCAGGGGCAGGATCAGCATGACGCATAGAAAGACGGCGCACAGCCCGATCAGGAGCCATTGGAACGGGCCTGGCTTTCGGTTTGTTTTCATATTGCAGACGCCTCCTTACGCAATGCCGCTGACCCGCCGGGACACCACGCTCTGTAAAATGGCATTTATCAGCAGGATCACAAAAGCGATGGCCAGCATCACCAGGGCGATGGAGGTGGCGCTGACATAGTCATACTCCTGGAGCTCGGACATGATCATCAGCGGCGCGATCTCCGTCTCAAAGGGCTTGTTGCCGGCGATGAACACCACGCTGCCGTACTCCCCGATACACCGGGCAAAGGCCAGGGTGAAGCCGGAGAGCAGAGCGGGCATGATCTCCGGGAAGATTACCTTCCAGAAGGTAACCAGCCGGTTTGCCCCCAGGATGGCGGCGGCCTCCTCGTACTGCCGGTCGAACTTCTCCAGCACCGGCTGGACGCTGCGCACCACGAAGGGGATGCCGATGAATACCAGGGCCACCGTGATGCCCAGGCGGGTGTAGGCGATGGTGACGCAAAATTTCGCAAAGAAAGCGCCCACCCAGCCGTTGGCGGTGGTCAGGTGGGTCAGGGAGATGCCCGCCACGGCGGTGGGCAGGGCAAAAGGCAGCTCGATAATGCCGTCCATGATGCGCCTGCCGGGGAAGTCGTACCGCACCAGCACCCAGGCCAGGATTAGACCCATCACCGTGTTGACGCAGGCGGCCGCCAGGGAGGTGGAGATGCTCACCCAGTAGCTGGACAGCACCCGCTCCCGGGTGACGACAGCGATAAACTCTGCCGGGGAGATTTTGGCTGTGTAGACCACCATCCCAGCCAGGGGGATGAGGACGACAAAGCTCAGCACCGTCATGGTGATGCCGAAGGACAGGCCGAAGCCAGGGATGATGCTCTTGTGTTTTCGCTTGGTTCTCATGTCATACCAACCTTTTCATGAAGCCAAACTTGAGGAAAGGGCAATATCGCCCTTTCCTCAAGCCGGATGATCTCGATCCTGTTTGATTATCCCTCGTAGATACTGTCGAACAGGCCGCCATCGGCAAAATGCTTAGCCTTGGCCTCTGCCCAGCCGCCGAAGTGGTCTATGTTGGTCAGCTCGATATCGTCCACGATCCACTTGCCGTCCTCGGGGATGGCGGTGATCGTCTTGCTGTCGGTGTCATACACAAACTCGGTATAGACGGACTCGGTGGAGGGCCGGTAATAGTTTTGGGCCTCCAGCCGCTGGGCTTCGTCAGAGTAGAGGTAGTTCAGAAACTCGGTGGCCACATCACGAGTGCCCCGGTCGTCCGCCACCTCGTCCACCAGGGCCACCGTGGGCTGGCACAGGATGGACACGGAGGGGATCACGATCTCATACTCGCCGGGGTACTCATCCAGGGACAGGAACGCCTCGTTCTCCCAGGCCAGCAGCACGTCGCCCTGGCCGTTCTCCACGAAGGAGGTGGTGGCCCCCCGGGCACCGGAGTCCAGCACCAGCACATGGCTGTAGATGGTCCTCATGTTCTCGATGATGGCGTCCTCGCTGAGGCCCTGCTGCTCAAAGTAGTACCAGGCAGCCAGGTAGTTCCAGCAGGCCCCGCCGGAGGTCTTGGGGTTGGGCGTGATGATGCCCACGTCATCCCGGAGCAGGTCATCCCAGTCCAGGATCTCCTTGGGGTTGCCGGAGCGGACCAGAAATACGATGGTGGAGGTGTAGGGGGAGCTGTCCAGAGGGAATTCGGCGGTAAAACCGTCCTCGATGAGGCCGGCGTCGGCCACGGCCTGCACGTCGCCCTCCAGGGCCAGGGTGACCACATCGGCCTCCAGGCCGTTAGCCACTTCCAGAGCCTGCTTGCCGGAGCCGCCGTGGGAGTTGATCACGGTGACCTCCTGGCCGGTCTCCTCCAGCCAGTGGGCGGCGAAGAGCTCGCTGTACGCGGCGTAGAGCTCCCGGGTGGGGTCGTAGGAAACGTTGGTGATTTCCACCGGAGGCAGGTCGGTCTGGGTGTTTTGGGAGCCTGAGTCAGGGTTGGAAGATGCAGCTCCGGAACCGCCGGCGCTCCCGGAGCCGCAGGCCGTCAGGGACAGACTCAGAGCCAGGGTCAGCAGCAGGGCGAATAAGCGTTTCATATGGTTTGACTTCCTTTCCTCTTGATGCTTTCTCATAATTCCTAGTTTTCCCATGGGTTGACAGTACAATAGCAGACCCCCTATCCAAAGTCAAGGCAGAATCCGAAGATTAAAACTTCGTCTTCATAATGCGAACTGGCTCGCCGAAAAGTTCGCAAATACGGGAAACAGTTCAAAATAGGGCCGCCGCCCTTGACAGGCGGCGGAGGCGGTCATAATATTTAATATATCATATAGGAATACTAGGTAAAGCGGGTGGAGCACATGGCGAGATATTATATCCGCACCGGTACGCTGTACCGCGAGGAGGACAAAAGACCCGCGGCGGTATTGAAGGGCGCCCCGGCGGGGCCCAAGCGGGTGTTTCTGCCAGACGGCTCCCTGGCGCTGCGGATCAGCCATCGGGGACGGGAGTATATCCTGTGGCGTCCCGATGGAACGGAAATGGCCGTCGCAAGCCCGGCCTACGCGTTGGGAGAGGACCCCCATGGACAATATGCCTACCGGATGCCCAGAATGGATCGGGCCTATATCCGCTGGGAGGATCGGGAGTATATCCTGACTCTTGAGCGGGGAGGGCACTACCGGTTATGGGACTCGGACAGGGAGCTTCTGGTCCGGTTCACCCGCCGGGGCTGGGGCTTCGGATGGAGCGTGGAGGCGCCGGACACATTTGATCAGCCCCTACTGTGCGGTGTGTTCGCTTTCTGCCAGTATCTGGGATTTGAAAACGAGTTTATGGCCGTCTGAGAGCTGACGCAAGGCAAACAGGGACATGGCACGCCGATGGGCGGTCATGTCCCTGTTCTCTGTGTCTATGGCTTACTGCGTTTCATGTCGTTGAGGACAGTCTCTGCAAGACCCCGCACGGAAATATGGCCGGCTGTCAGGCAGGGACCGGACCAGCGCTTTTCCAGAGCGCTGACCGTCACGGGGCCGATGCAGACGGGCACAGTCCCCTCCGGCAGGGCGCCGTGAGCGTCAAAATACATCCCCACGCCGCAGGCGCTGGAAAACAGCATATAGTCCGTCCCCCAAAGCCGCCCCCGGGCGGCTTTTGCCGCGTCCTGGTCCGACGCGATATCGTACAAGGCCACGTCCGTGACCGGGTGAGTCTCTTCCAGCATCCGCGGAAGCTCCCGGTTGCCGGCGGCGGAGCGCAGAAGGTATATCGGTTCGCCCGGCCCGACCGCGTCCAGCAGCGCCTCCGCCAGGGCCCGGCTCGTGTACTGCGCCGGGCACAGGTCGGCATATACGCCGTGAGCCGCCAGGGTCTTGCCGGTAGCGGGGCCGATCACCGCGAACCGGAAGTGGGCCAGGCGGCGCACGTCCAGCCGGTTTTCCTCCATCACGGCGAAAAACCGCTCCACGCCGCTGCCGCTGGTGAATACCACCCACCCCGGCTCCCCGTTAACGAGCGCTTCCAGCGCCTCGTCCACCGCCAGCGGCCGCGGGATAGCCCGGGCCGCGATATAATTCTCCGCTCCTAACGCCGTCAGCGCTTCCGACAGCGGGCCGGTCACCCGGTCCGTGCCCACTAGGCCCACCCGCACACCTCCCAGGGGTCCGGTGCCGGGGCTCACAAGCTCCATCGCCGCGGCGGCACCCACCACGATCACGGCGGGGGGCCGCAGGTCCGCCGCCCTGGTCCGGGAGGCAATGTCGGCCAGGGCGCCCCGCACAGTCTGTGGATGACCGGCGTCCCCGGCCCCGGATACCACCGCCGCCGGCGCCGCGCTGTCCATGCCCGCCTCCATGAGCCGAGCGGCTACCTGTTCCAGCTGCCCCAGGCCCATGAGAAACACCAGCGTCCCCGGCAGACGGGCCAATTGGTCCATATACTCCGGCAGGCCGTCCGGGGTGTCCGCCGTGTGGGCTGTCACGATATGCACGCTTTGGCTCAGCCCCCGGTGAGTCACCGGGATGCCCGCCAGGGCGGGCATGGCGACGGCCGAGGTGACGCCGGGGACCACCTCAAAGGGCACCCCCGCCTTCCGCAGGGCCGTCGCCTCCTCGCCGCCCCGGCCGAAGACGAAGGGGTCGCCGCCCTTGAGCCGGACCACCCGTTTGCCCGTCTGGGCCAGGCCGATGAGAAGGCCGTTGATCTCCGACTGCGCCATACTGCGGCGGCCCCCGCGCTTGCCCACATACAGGCGCTCCGCTCCCTCCGGCGCGGCGTCTATGAGGGCGCTGTCGATGAGATCGTCATGCACCACCGCGTCGCAGGCGCGCAAAAGCGCCATGCCCCGTACGGTGATGAGCCCCGGGGCGCAGCCCGCCCCCACCAGATACACCATACCGCTCACAGCCGCTCCTCCCGCAGGAATGCCGCCAGCTCTGCCTCCGTCAGAGGCCGGCCCGCCTCCATACAGGCGGCGAACAGCGCTTTCATGAGCGCGCCGCGGCTCTGCTCATCCTCCGCCATGGCCTTGAGCCAGGGCCGCAGTTTGCCCATATATTCCAATATATCGCCGAACTTCTCCGACAGCATGGCTTCGATCTGTCCGCGCAGCCACGCGGCGGCGGCGGGGCTGGCCCCGCCCGTGGATATGCCGACGCACAGCGTCCCCCGCCGCACCAGGGCCGGGAACAGGAATGTGCAGGCCTCCGGGTCGTCCACCGTGTTCACAGGTATGTTCCGCGCCCTACACAGGGCGGACACCGCCCGGTTCGTCTCCCGGCTGTCCGTGGCGGCGATGGCGAAATCCATACCCTCCAGCATGGACCCGTCGAAGGCCCGCTCCGCCGCCGTGACGCCGGGCAGAGCCGCCAGCGTGGGCAGAATGGACGGCGCGGCCACCGTGAGGACGGGGCCGAAGGGCAACAGCTTTTCCGTCTTGCGCAGCGCTATGGCCCCGCCGCCCACGATGAGGCCGTGCCTGCCCTCCATATCCATGAAAAACGGGAAATATCCCATAAGAAACTCCTCTACGCGAAATAGTATCGGGGCCCGTCCGGGGTGTCCGTCCGCCGCAGGGTCACGCCCATCACCCGGTCCAGGGTCCCGGCGGCATATATCTCCTCGGCCGGCCCGGTTTGGACCAGACGGCCGTCCTCCAGCACGGCCAGCCTGTCCGCGTATCGCATGGCCAGGCACAGATCGTGCAACACCATCACCACAGCCCGGCCCTCTGCCGCGAGACGCCTTGCCAGGGCCATGGTGTCCAACTGGTGCCGGACGTCCAGAAAGGTGGTGGGCTCGTCCATAAGCACCGTCTCTGTGTCCTGGGCCAGGGCCATGGCCAGATACACCCGCTGACGCTGGCCGCCGGACAGCCGGGGCAGATAACTGTCCGCCCAGTCCGCCGCGCCGGTCCACGCCAGGGCCCGGTCCACGGCGACATAGTCCTCCGGGCGGTACCGGCGGGGATAGGAGAGGTACGGGAACCGACCGTGGAGCGCCATCCGTCGGGCGGTGATGTTGGGCACGGGCCTGGATTGGGCGAGATACGCCGCCTTTTGGGCGATCTGCTTGGCGCTGAAGCTGCCCATGGGTGCGCCGTCCAGCAGCACCTCGCCGCCGCTCGTCGGCAGAAGACCGATGGCGGCGCGCAGCAGCGTGCTCTTGCCGCAGCCGTTGGGCCCCACTAGGGCCAGGACCTCTCCGGGCGGGAAGGAGAGCGTCACGCCATGCAGAACGTCATGGCCGGGATACCCGGCTGCGAGACCGCGAAGCTCGATCATGGGCGGCGGCCTCCCCTCTGCCGCAGGAGCAGCCATAAAAAGAACGGCCCGCCGCCCAGGGCCAGCACGATGCCCACCGGCAGCTCATAGGGCGCGAACAGCAGCCGGGACGCAAGGTCGCACCCGGTCATGAGCGCCGCGCCGCCCAAGGCGGAGCCGGCCAGCAGTGGAAAGCTCTCCTCCCCCAGAAGCCGGCGGACCACATGGGGCACGATCAGACCCACGAAGCCCACCAGCCCCGCCACGCTGACGGCGGCTCCCGCCAGGGCCGAAGCAAGGGCCAGGAGTACGAGACGCCTGGCTCTTGCGTTCAGCCCCAGGCTTTGGGCCTGCTCCGAGCCCAGTAGCAGCACGTCCATATCCCCCGACAGGCCCAGCACCGCCGCCATGGCCGGGACGATGACCCAGAAAGCCGGTCGGACGCGGGCCATGGAGAGATTGGCCACGCCGCCGATGCGAAAGTCCGAGTAGCCGTTCAGGGCGTCCGGCACGAAGGTGATCACGGCGTCGATGGCCGCGCCCAGGATGGCCGAGACGGCCATGCCCGCCAGCACCAGTGTGATCCGGGCCGCCCCGGCCCGTTCGGAGATGATAAGCACCGCCATCACCGCCGCCAGCGCCCCCAGAAACGCCGCCAGGGGCGTCCAGACAGCGGCGGTCGGCGCTATGGCGCAGCACACGGCCACCGCAAGGCCCGCCCCGGCGTTGACGCCGATGATGTTGGGGGCCGCCAAAGGATTGCCCAGCACCGCCTGGATCACCGCGCCGGACACGGCCAGTGCCGCTCCCGCCAGCAGACAGCCGCAGGTCCGGGGCAGCCGGACCAGACGCAGGATGCTGACGCTGGTACCGCCGCCCCGGCCCAGAGCGGCCAGCCACAGCTTCCCGGGCGATATGGAAACGGCGCCGAGGCACAGGCTTGCCGCGGCGCACACGATCGTCAACAGGGCCAGGGCCGCCAGCCGGCGGCCCGTTTTCTTATTCAGAACCATATAATATATCCGCCAGTCCCTCGTAGGCCTCGCCCCAGAGGGCGTTGGGCTTGAGATTGTAAAGCCGGTGGGCCAGGGTATAGAACCGCCCCTCCTCCACGGCCCGGAGGCTCTGCCAGGCGGGATTTTGCAGCAGCGTCTCGTCCAACGTCTCCTGGGCCCGTGTCGGGTCAGCTCCCTGCAGGACCACGAAGATATAGTCCGGGTCCGCCGCCAGAATGGCCTCCAGACTCAGGTCCTCCAGCAGTGCCCCGTTCCCGTCGGCCACATTCACGCAGCCCAGGTCCGCGAGCATCTCGCCCAGGACGAAATCCTCGCTGCCCTTCACCTTGCAGCTGGAGCCGGTGGCCCGCATGCACAGCACCGTGGGGGCGCTGCCGTCCTGCAGGTCTATGGCGGCCTGGCACCGGGCGGCCACGTCGGTCCCGTAGAGCGCATAGTTCTCCGTCTGACCGGTGAGCCGGGTGCAGATGTCCAGCATATTGAGATAGTCCTCCAGGGTCTGGATGTCGAAATACGCCGCGGGTATGCCCGCCTCTTCAAAGGTGTCCATCAGATCCAGGTCGGCCTGCGTGTTGACGCTGGCCAGGATGAGGTCCGGCTCCGCAGCCAGCAGCAGCTCCAGATTCGGCTCCTTGACGGCCCCAAGATCCGCTACGTCATCCCCCAGCTCCAGGTCAAAGCTGGTCCAGGCGTCGTCCGCAGCGGCCACCAGGGTGTCCCGTCCGCCGGCCAGGCACCACACGTCGGCATAGCTGCCGATGAGGGCCGCCACGCGGGTCGGTTTGGATACCGCAAGCGCCCGGCCCAGATCATCGGTGAATGGGACAGTCTCCTCCGCCCCCAGGGCCGGGACGGCCGGACCCACCACCAGCGCCAGACAGAGCAGCAGCGACAGAACTCTGCGGATATTCTGTTTATATGTCATATTCTTCACCCCATATCCGCTGACCGCACTCCTGTATGGTGCGGCCCGTGTGCTGCAGGAAGAGCTTGGCAAAGTGCTCCCGGTCCTTGTATCCCAGGCGGGCCGCCAGCTCATCGGCGGCAATATCCGTATACCGCAGAAGATACTCGCCCCGGCAGATCTTCAGCCGGGTCATGTACGCCCGGTAGCTCATGCCGAGATTCCGCTGGAAGCGGGTGGACAGGGTGGAGTTGGTGATATAGTACCGCTCCGCCACATCCTTTTGCTGGGCGTTTTCATCCACCGTTTCCAGAAGCAGCAGCAGGATCTCCTCCATCTGGGGATTTCTGGGCCGGGGGAACAGGGCGCGTATGCTGTCTGCGAGCCGCGCCAGGTTGCGCTGGCAGAAGTTCGCCACCATGTCCCCGTCCGATTCCCACACATAGTCCAGCGCCTCATACTCCGCCGGGGCGTGGTACAGCGCCAGCCACGGGTAAAGCCGGAACGCCTGCTTCACGACCTCCTCATAGAGGTCCCGCCAGCGCATGCTTCCCTCGATGGTCCTCTCCGGCGGCGGAGCCAGCGCGTTTCCGGCCCGGAGAAACATCTGGGCCGCGTCCTCGTCCCGGAGGCGGGCGGCCACGGCCTTCGCCGCCTCCCACAGGGCATGGTCCGGGATGGTCGCCGTGCTCATGAGCTTTCGGATGGCGGCGGCCACGTCTTCCGCCCGCAGGGGGCGCAGAAGATAGGCCGACACGCCGTACAATATGCCCTGCTGGGCATAGGAAAACGACGGCGTCAGGCTCGTCAGCACCACGGCGGGGCACAGGCGTTCCGCGTGGACCCGCCGCAGCAGCTCCAGACTGTCCATGCCCGTGAGGTGCAGGTCGATGAACGTCACGTCGAACCGCTCCCGGGTCAGCGCCTGGTAGGCCGCCAGGCCGTCCCGCTCAAAGCGCAGCGACGCCATGGGCCGCAGCCGCTCCCAGACCGGGTCCGGCACCTCGTCGATGGCCACCAGGATATTCAGTTCTCTGCGCTGAACGTCCATAGCGCTTCACCGTCCTCTTTACAGGAGAAGGTCTCCCAGTCTGGTTCCAAACCGCATGTCGTTGAAATGCGCCTCCGGGATCACCGAAAGCAGCTCCCGCAGGGTGTCCACCGTGAGAAGGTCGCTGGGTATGAGGGTGATAAGTCCCGCGTCGTGGAGAAGCTTCGCCGTGGCGGCCACGTCCTTTTCCGAGGTCAGAACCATGGTGTGCCGGCCATACAGGAACAACTCCTGCTCCAGCTTTTTCGCCGCCTTCAGACTGGCCGTGCGGACCACGTAGGGCGTCTGCTTCTTCTGGGCCGCCCGCATGGCCGGCGTCACAGTCCGGAGCTGCCGGTTCCGGGCCACCTCCGCCCTTTCGATGACGCCGCAGGCGCTGGTGGCATTGGATACGCGGTCCACGATGAGAAGCTCACCCAGGGTCCTGTGGCGGCTAAACTGGTCCAGGACAACACTCTCCGCCAGGGAGATGTCGCACACGGCGATCTCATTTTTCCGCAGCGTCTGGGCCGGGTCGTGGGCGCCGGTGTTCACGTCGATGGTGTATAAAATGCGCTGGATCACGCCCACGGTCTGTCTCGTGCCGATCTGGACGAAAAACTCCCGGTTCCCGGCCAGAGGCTCGTCGTCCATCCAGAGGATCGCGGCCTCCAGCTGGTTCGTGACGGGTATTTTCGTGTCCTTCACCAGCACGCAGCCCCGGGACACGTCCATCTCCCGGTCCAGCTGGATGGTGACGGGCTGGCCCTTGACGGCGGAGGGAGCTTCCCGGCCCGCGATATACACGCTCTTCACCCGGGCCTGCTCTCCGCTGGGCAGAGACACCACCGTATCCCCCACGGACACGGTCCCGGCCTCGATCTCCCCCTGAAAGCCCCGGAAGGTGTGGTCCGGGCGGGAGACCCGCTGGACGGGCATGTAAAAGCCCTCCTCAATTTGTTCGTCCACCTGGACCGTTTCCAGATAGGGCAGAAGGGCCCCGCCGTGATACCAGGCCAGGCGGTCAGATTCCTTCGTCACATTGTCTCCCTCCGTGGCGGACAGGGGGATGATCTTCACGTTCCGCAGACCCAGCTCCGCCGTAAGGGCGGCAATCTGCTCCTCGATTTTGCGAAAGACCGTCTCGCTGTAGTCCACCAGGTCCATCTTGTTCACGGCGAAGACGAAGTGGCGTATACCCATGAGATCGCATATCCGGGCGTGGCGGCAGGTCTGCACCAGCACCCCCTGGGCCGCGTCGATGAGGATCACGGCCAGCTGGGCAAAGGACGCGCCCACGGCCATGTTGCGGGTGTATTCCTCATGGCCCGGCGTGTCCGCCACGATGAAGGAGCGGCGGTCGGTGGTGAAGTACCGGTAGGCTACGTCGATGGTGATGCCCTGCTCCCGCTCGGCCATCAGGCCGTCCAGCAGAAGGGAGTAGTCGATCTTCCCGCCCCGGGAGCCCACCTTGCTGTCCAGCTCCAAAGCCCGCTCCTGGTCGGCATACAAGAGCTTCGCGTCGTAGAGAATATGGCCGATGAGGGTGGACTTCCCGTCGTCCACGCTGCCGCAGGTGATGAATTTCAGAAGCCCGTTCATCAGAAATACCCCTCCCGCTTTCTCTTCTCCATGCTGGCCGCACCGCCGTCGTGGTCGATGACCCGGCTGGTGCGCTCGCTCTCCACGGCGCTGAGCGTCTCGGCGATGATGGCGTCCAGGGTGTCCGCCTCGCTTTCCACGCCGCCGGTCAGCGGATAGCAACCCAGGGTGCGGAAGCGGACCTTTTTCGTCTCGACCGCCTCGCCGAGACGAAGATGCTGCAAAATGCGCTCGTCGTCCACCATGATGATGTCCCCGTCCCGACAGATCACGGGCCGCTCCTTGGCGAAATACAGGGGTACGATCTCGATGCACTCACGGCGTATGTACTCCCAGATGTCCCGCTCCGTCCAGTTGGACAGGGGGAACACCCGGATGCTCTCGCCCTGGTGGATACGGGTGTTGTAGAGCTTCCACATCTCCGGCCGCTGGTTTTTCGGGTCCCAGGCCTGGGCGGCGTTGCGGAAGGAGAAGATGCGCTCCTTGGCCCGGCTCTTCTCCTCGTCCCGGCGGCCCCCGCCGAAGGCGGCGGTGAAGCCGTATTTGGTCAGCGCCTGCTTGAGGGCCTGGGTCTTCATGATGTCCGTATAGGCCGCGCCATGATCGAAGGGGTTGATGCCCTGACGCACGCCGTCCTCGTTGGTGTAGACAAGCATCTCGATACCGTATTTCTCCGCCGCCCGGTCACGGAACTCGATCATCTCCCGGAATTTCCAGGTGGTGTCGATGTGCATGAATGGGAAGGGCGGCTTCTCGGGATAAAAGGCCTTCAACGCCAGATGGAGCATGACGGAGCTGTCCTTGCCGATGGAGTAGAGCATCACCGGCTTTTCGCACTGGGCGGCCACCTCTCGGATGATGTAGACCGCCTCCGCCTCCAGCTTGTCGAGGTGGGATAATTCCTGCATGGTTACTTCCTCTTACATTAATACTTATTGGCGTCCCGGCTGTCCACCGTGATGGTCACGGGCTCCCCCGCAGGCCTCTCCACGATCCAATGGACCAGCGGACCTTTCCGGACGGTGTACATCTGACCGCCCCGGCCGCCGATGTCCGCGCCCAGGTAGTATCGTATGGCGCCGAAGGCACACTCCTTCAGGCAGGAGGCGCAGCCCCAGCAGTCCTGGGGCCGGCTGATCTCGGCCTTGCCGTCCGGCCCCCGCTTGATGAGGTTGCCGGGGCAGACCTCCACACACCGGCCGCAGCCGCGGCAGTCCTCAGGCCGGATCCGTATGCTCATAGGCCGTGCCTCCTCTCTCCAGCTTCCGGGTAAAGACCCGCAGCGAGCCGTCCTCTATGACTGAGTTGACCACCAGGTCGGACCAATCGTCGTCCGGCGCGGGAAAATCGGTGTTGACTCCAAAGCCAGGCCAGCGGGTCTCCTGCCGGGCCAGCATGTGGGCGATGAGCACCCGGCAGACCATCAGCCGGTCTCTCAGTTCGTATACCCGCATGAGTTCATCTGTGTCCGCGGCCGTGAGTCCGGCGGCCAGATTTTCCAGGGCGTTGAGCTTTTCCTGCCCCAGCCGGAGCCGGCCGACGCTGTAGCGGTAGTTGGAGCCGATGCCGCCGGCATAGCTGTCCATGACCTTCTGCATGGCCTCCTCCAGCTGGTCGGCGTCATAGATGCGGTCCCCGTCCGGGGCCAGCGCGGTCTCGTAGGCCGCTAGGATGGCCCCCTCTTGGCCCGCTTTGGCCGGTGTAAGAGGCAGTTGTGCAAGGTCAGCCAACGCCGTCTCCGCGGCGATCTCCCCCTCCGCCAGGGCGCCGGTGACGAACTTTTTCGGCGCGCCGCCGGCCACATCCCCCGCGGCGTAAAGTCCGGGAAGCGTGGTACGCCGGGCGGTGTCCACCCAGTAGCCGCTGCCGGTGTGGCCGCCCACCACGTAGGGCTCCGTGCCCTCAATCTCCACGTTCTGCTCCGACGGCATTTTGCCGCTCTCCAGCCATTTCAGCGTCTGGCTGGGAGCCATATTAAGATAGGCCCGCAGAAGTTCCTGGTCCTGTTGGGGCGTTATGCCCTCCGTCCGCAGATAGCAGGGGCCCCGGCCCTCGTGGGTCTCGCTGGCCACGGCGAAAGCCCGGCCGGAGGTGGTGAGGCCGTACTTGCCGTCGATGACCTCCTCCAGGGCGTTGATCTCTCTGGCGCCCACCCCTAGGGCAATGGTACCAGTGGGGGCGATGGTATCGCGGCACCGCTGGGCCACGAAGCGCATCTCAAAGCTGGTCATCTCCGCCCCCGCCCGGATGCCCAGGGCGTAGCCCGCGCCGGTGTTGAAGGGCGGATACCACATCTTGTGCCGGGAGAAGCCCGGATTGTTGGGCCGGTAAAGGCCCGCCACGCCGCCGGCGGCGCAGATGACCGCCCGGCTGCGGATGAAATACGCCGTGGGCTCGTTTACGTCAAAGCCTGCCGCGCCCACCACGCGCCCGTCCTCGCTCAAAAGATAGTCGGTGATATTAATGTGGTTGAGCACCGTGACGTTTTTCTGCGCCTGGACGGCGTCGGCCAGAATGACCTTGATGTTCTCGCCGTTGATCTTGATGTTCTGCCGTCCACGGGCGGCGTACTCGCCGTTTTCGTCCTTGAGGATCACGAGGCCCAGGGCCTCCAGTCTCCGGGCCGCCTCATTGAAGCGCCGGGCCATGGACAGGACCAGATCGTCCCGGATGATGCCGGCGGCATCCCAGCGGACGAACTCGGTGTAGCTCTCCGGCGTCTCTCCCTTTGTAATATAGGCGTTGATGGCGTTGACGCCGGCGGCCAGACACCCGCTGCGGCGGATGTTGGCCTTCTCCGCCACCAGCACCCGCGCCTCCAGCGACGCTTCCGCCGCCGTCAGGGCCGCATAGCACCCCGCAGTACCGCCGCCGATGACGAGGATATCCGTCTCCAATTGCTCGACCCGCATCCGTCTGCCTCCTCCGCTCCCGTCTTCGCGCAAAAGCGGCGGACCGAAGGAAACGTCCGCCGTGTCCCTCGGGCCATCCGCTTAATTCATACTATTTCTATAGGTAAAGTGTAAATTGTGTGTCATGCATGATACCAATCCCGCCCGGAGAAGTCAAGAGAGAACCGTGAGATTCAAAGTAATTCGGAAAAATGTGAACTATTTCCGGTTCAGGCCCGTTTTTCCGATTTATTTTTAATTCTTCCGAATTATTTTGAACTTCCCTCTCCCGCATTGCTTTTCAAGGACCTCTTTGTTATCATCTAACAATAACCTATGGGGATAATAGGTTTTTGGGATCAGGAAGGAAACGTCACTATGAAATTGAACACAGCCATCCTCCATGGCCCCTATTCCGTGGACCCGGCCACCGGCGCGCCGTTGCCGCCCATCGCCCAGGTCTCCGCCTTCTCCCACCCCAGCGGAGAGCGCATGGAGAAGGTGTTCCGGGGTCAGGCGCCGGGCTTTGCCTATACGCGGCTGGGAAACCCCACCATCTCCGCCTTTGAGCAGCGCATCGCCGCTTTGGAGGGCGGCATGGCCGCCACAGCCTGCGCCTCCGGTATGGCGGCGGTGTCCATGGCCCTTCTGAACATCCTCCGGGCGGGAGATGAGCTGGTGGCCACCAGCCGTCTGTACGGAGGGTCGCTGAGTCTGTTCCATGACTTGGAGCATTTCGGCATCGTCACCCGGTTCGCGGCAAGCGGCTCGGCGGAGGATGTGGTCCCGCTCATCACGGAGAGGACCCGGCTCATCTTCGCCGAGACCATCAGCAATCCGGGCCTGGACGTGACGGATATTCCCGCCCTGGCGGCACTGGCCCACGCTCATGACATCCCCCTCATCATCGACAACACCACCGCCACCCCGGTGCTGGTCAATCCCCTCCGGCTAGGGGCGGACGTGGTGGTCCACTCTTCTTCAAAATACATAAACGGCAGCGGCAGTGCCATCAGCGGCGTGATCGTGGACGGCGGCCGTTTCGTCTGGGACGTGGAGCGGTGGCCCACCCTGAAAAACTACTGTCAGATGCCGAAAATGGCCTACACCGCCCGGCTGCGCCGGGACCTGTGGGAAAACTTCGGTCCTTGTCTGGCCCCCCAGAACGCCTATTTGAACGTGCTGGGCCTGGAGACCATCGGTCTGCGGGTGGAGCGGGAGTGCCGGAACGCCGCCGCCCTGGCCCACGCCCTGGAAAGCCTCTCGGGCCTGCGGGCGGTGAATCACCCGACGCTGCCCGCCAGCCCCTCCCGGCCGCTGGCGGAGCGGGACCTAGGCGGTCTGGGCGGGGCCATCCTCACCTTCCGGGCCGGGAGCCGGGAGCGGGCTCTCGCCCTCATCGGAAAGCTGAGATACGCCTACATCGTCAGCAACATCGGCGACGTGCGGACCCTGGTCGTCCATCCCGCCTCCAGCATCTACATTCACTCTGACCGGGAGGAGATGGAGCGAGCCGGGGTGTATGATGATCTCATCCGCGTCAGCGTGGGCATCGAGGACATCGACGATCTCATCGAGGACTTCACCCAGGCCGCGCAGGCCGTTTCGGACATAGAATAGGAGGAAAGAGCATGGCAGTGGATTACGCGGCGCTGAAAGCCGGCGGCTTCATGCGCCAGAAGCAGAAGGACACCTTTTCCCTGCGCCTGCGGGTGGTAGGCGGCACTGTGACGGCGGAGCAGTTGACGGCCATCCGGGCTGTGGCGGAGAAATATGGCCAGGGATACATCCACCTGACCTCCCGTCAGGGCATTGAGATACCCTTCATCAGGCTGGAGGACATAGACGCCGTAAAGGCCGATCTGGCCGCCGGAGGCGTGTCCCCGGGCGTATGCGGCCCACGGGTGCGGACGGTCACCGCCTGCCAGGGCGGGCGCTGCTGTCCCAGCGGGTGCATCGACGCGCTGGAGGTGGCGGAAAAGCTGGACGCACGGTACTTCGGCCGGCAGCTGCCCCATAAATTCAAGTTCGGCGTCACCGGATGCCAGAACAACTGCCTGAAGGCCGAGGAGAACGACTTCGGCGTGAAGGGCGGCCTGGTACCCGGCTGGAAGCGGGACAGTTGCATCTTCTGCGGCGTGTGCGAAAAGGCCTGCCGCAGCGGCGCCATCGCCATCGACGAGGCCGCGGGCACGATCACCCTGGAGAACGATAAATGCAACTACTGCGGCCGGTGTGTCAAATCCTGCCCCACCGGCGCCTGGGAGGGCGAGAGCGGTTATCTCGTGTCCTTCGGCGGCACCTTCGGCAACGATATCCGCAAGGGCTCGGAGCTTCTGCCCATCATCACGGACGAGGATGCTTTATACCGGGTGGCCGACGCGGCCATCGACTTCTTCGCGGAGAACGCCAACCCCGGCGAGCGCTTCGCCAAGACCCTGGACCGGGTGGGCTGGGACGAACTAAAAGAGAGCGTGGAGGCGGCGTACCATGGCTGATTATCAGATCACCGACACCGTGGACATCACCGACGTGGTGTGTCCCGTGACCTTTGTGAAGGCGAAGGTGGCGTTGGAGGAGCTGGACGACGGGGAAATCCTCGCGGTCCATATGAACGACGGCGAGCCCGTGCAGAACGTCCCCCGGAGCATCAAGGAGGAGGGACACCAGATATTGAAACTCCTGCACAACGACGACGGCACCTATGACCTCATCGTGCGAAAGGTGGGGGATTGACGTGGCCGAACACCTCAACAGCGACAGCTTTTTGTCCTTCCTTGAGGCCAGCCCCGTCCCCGTACTGGTGGATTTCTACCGGGACGGCTGCGTGCCCTGCCGTCGGGTGGCACCCCTTTTGAGCAAGGCCGAGACGGCCTGGGCCGGGAAACTCGCCGTGGCCCGAGTCAACACCGCCCAAAACGAGGCTCTGGCCGGACAGTACGATATCCAGGCGGCTCCCACGCTGGTCCTGTTTGACCGGGGCCGGGAGCTTATTCGCCACCGCGGCGTCATCGACCGGGACGGCTTGGATGCCCTGCTCAGCGCGGCGCTCAACAAAGAATAATAAGGAGTGACATGCTATGAAGATCATCGTTACCGGAACTGAGAAGGAATACCCGGAGGGCACCACCGTGGAGCAGCTCATCGAGGCGGAAAACGTGGAGATGCCCCTGTACGTCACCGTGGCCATCAACGACGAATTCGTCCTCACCGCCGACCGGATGACCCGTACGCTGAAGGACGGGGACACGGTGGAATTTCTCTACTTCATGGGGGCGGCTGCTGATGGCTTTCTCCAATGAACAGCTGGAGCGGTATTCCCGCCACATCATCCTAAAGGAGATCGGCGTCAAGGGCCAGAAAAAGCTGCTGAACGCCAAGGTCCTCATCATCGGCGCGGGGGGCCTGGGCGCTCCGGCGGCGCTGTATCTGGCCGCGGCGGGCGTGGGCACCATTGGCATCGCTGACGCGGACGAGGTGGATCTGTCCAACCTGCAGCGGCAGGTCATCCACACCACCGCCGACATCGGCAAGCCCAAGGTGGAATCCGCCCGGGAGACCATGGAGGCCATCAATCCCGATGTGAAGGTGGTGACCTATCATGATTTCATCGCCGCGGACAACATCATGGACATCATCCGGGATTACGACTTCATCCTGGACGGCACCGACAATTTCCCGGCGAAGTTCCTTATCAACGACGCCTGCGTCATGGCAGGCAAGCCCTTCTGCCACGCAGGGATCATCCGGTTCCAAGGCCAACTCATGACATACGTCCCCGGCCAGGGGCCCTGCTACCGGTGCGTGTTCAAGAATCCGCCTCCCAAGGACGCCGTCCCCACCTGCAAGCAGGCGGGGGTCATCGGCGCCATGGCCGGCGTCATCGGCTGCCTGCAGGCCATGGAGGCCATCAAGTATATCACTGGCGCGGGCCAGCTCCTCACCGGGTATCTTCTGACCTACGACGCCCTGAAAATGGAATTTCGCAAGATCAGGCTCCCGGGACGGGACCCCCGCTGCGGCGTGTGCGGCGATGAGCCCACCGTCACGGAGCTCATCGACTACGAGCAGACGGAGTGTGACGGCGCTTTATGATACGGCTTCACAGCGAGGACTTCCGGCGCATGGTGGACCACGCCCTGGCCGGTCTGCCCAACGAGGCCTGCGGTCTTCTGGCGGGCACGGAGGGGAACGGTGTCCGGGATGTAAAAAAGGTGTATCTTCTCACCAATACCGACGCCTCCCATGAGCACTTCACCATTGATCCCCGGGAGCAGCTGGCCGCCATCCGGGATATGCGGGAGTTGGGCCTGCGGCCCCTCGGCAACTGGCACTCCCACCCGGAGACCCCCTCCCGGCCATCGGAGGAGGACATACGCCTGGCCTACGACGGGACCGCCACCTATATGATCCTGTCCCTGGAATCAAAAAAAGCGCCCAATCTGAACGCTTTCCGCATCCAGAACGGCGCTTACCAGTGGGAGATATTGGAGATCTATGATTGACCTTGCCATCATCGGCGCGGGCCCCGCGGGCCTGAGCGCCGCCATCTATGCCGCTCGGGCCGGCCTGGATTTCGTGGTGCTGGAGAAGGACGGATACGGCGGCGGCCAGATCACCTCCGCCCACCAGGTGGAGAATTACCCCGGCGCGGGCGCCCTCTCCGGGGAGGCCCTGGCGGACGCCTTTCGCGCCCAGGCCGAGGCTCTGGGCGCCGAAATACGATTGGGCACGGTGCTGTCCGTGCGGGACAGGGGCGAATATAAGGAGATACAGCTGGAGGACGAGGCGTCCCTCTGCGCCCGGGCTGTCATCGTCGCTACGGGCGCGGTTCCCAAAACTCTGGGCATTCCCGGGGAAGAACTAGCAGGCGTGTCCTATTGCGCCACCTGTGATGGGGCATTTTTCAAGGGAAAGGACGTGCTGGTGGTGGGCGGCGGCGACACTGCCGCGGAGGACGGGATCTACCTCGCCGGTATCTGCCGGCATGTGACCGTGGTCCTGCGAGGCGATTCCTTCCGGGCCGCCAAGCGCCGCGTGGACGCGCTGACGGCACTGGAGAACGTGACGGTCCTCAAAAACACCCGCCTCGCGGCCATCTCGGGGGACGGCCGCGTCCGGGCCGTGACATTGGAACAACCGGATGAATCAGGGGAGCTGCCGGTGGACGGCGTGTTCCTCGCCGTGGGCACGAGCCCCGCGTCGGACTGGCTGCAATCGCTGCCGGTAGAGATACGGGATGGATATGTGCTGGCAGACGAGCGTTGCCGCACATCGCTTCCCGGCCTCTTCGCGGCGGGGGATATCCGCACCAAGCCTCTGCGTCAGGCCGTCACCGCCGCGGCCGACGGCGCCAACGCCGTGTACAGCGTCATTGCGTGGCTGAAGGAAAACACATAGGCAGGAGCATCCCGGGCACTAGACATGCCCGGGATGCTTCAATTTATAAAGCGCAGCCTTTGACCGGGGCAGGTCGGAAGCTGCGCTTTTTGCCACCCGTTGCACTTGCGGATGTATAATAGATTCCAGTCTGTTTTGCAGAAAACCCCCTTGACAAATCTCGTCTCAACACACCATTCTTAAAAGGAGAAAGCAAACCATGTCCGAGAAGATTGTACAGCTGAACGAGGCCGTGGGCGAAGTATACCCATGCATTTGTCGCCAATAACAAGTTTGACACCTTCCAGCCCACGGCTGCGGAGCCACTGGAAGAAGCTCACCCAACTGGATCTGTCCTCTTTCATGCCCTCGGCAGCGCCCAGGACCTCACGGTAACTGTCCTCTCTTTGGATTGATCAATTCAAAATCACATACTTGCAGAGGCAGGAGATTTCCTGCCTCTGCCGCTTTTTATGTGGAGAGTTTTGGGGATAAATGCTGGCACCCTCCTGTCTTTGACATTTCCATTTGGTCGGACAAAACTTTTCGTGTGAGTGGAATTTCCTCTGGGGAAGTCCGCGTTTCCGGGTTGTCCGCATGTTTGTTTTATGAGCAACGAAAGCATCTTCAAAAAATTTTTTGAAAAGTTTTCGTTCAAAACGGCATTTCAGTTCCAATAGATAGTAGAGAAGCATTCATCGTCGGCGTTTGCAAGTCTCGTCAAATCGTGTCAGTTTTTCTTGTTCATCCGACGGATTTCGACTAATTCCGCAGAGCGAAAAAACTAAAATGGTTTTGCACGAGGGAATGCCCCTGCCGGGGTGTAAGTCGTCAGAGCAAGATTCTACCATGGGCCCAAATTTCGCTTTTCGCTCATTTTTGCCCCACGGAATCTTGTTGGGGAGTGCCTTCCCCAAACCCTGCTTGTCGTCGTCGCAAGCTCCACATCCCTCGCTTCGCCGCAAGCGGCAAAACTCGTCCGTTCCGTTGCTCCTCCTCTCCCCAGTGCAAACGCTCCGCTGGTTTGTGCTGGGGGCCCCATAGGGGCTTGTTTGCTCATTTTTCAAATTCGCTTGTCCCCAAAGGAGAACATTTGTCCATGCCGAAGAAATACAACACGCCCCATCGGAGCGTGACCGTGAAAACGCGGCTGACAAAGGAGGAATATACCACCTTTGCAGAAGTCGCATCTCTGTGCGGCGTCAGCAAAGCCGCATTTATCCGCAAGGCCATCACCGGAGCGCTGCTCAAGCCCACTATCGTGATCACGTCGGTGAACGATGAACTGCTGAAAAAGCTGGATGCTCTCATCGCGCAGTACGGCAAGATCGGCGGCAACCTCAATCAGATTGCACGGCACCTGAACGAATACGGAACACTCTATGCCGACTTGGAAAAAGAGGTCCGGGACGCAGCCGTTGACCTCGCTATGCTGAAGTACGAAGTCTTGGAAAGGGTGGCGGCAGCTATTGGCAACGTTCAAACACATAAACTCTAAAAACGCCCGGTACAGCGACGCGGAGAAGCAACTTCTGACCTATTGGGAAACAAAGGATGTCCGAAAAGAGTACAAAGCACTGAAAACAGCCAAGGCCAGGGCTGAATACGCCCAGGCACACGAGCGGGAGTTCATGCTGTCCAACGCCGCCGCAAAGTATTTCAAGGACCACGGTATCACCAAGCTGCCCAGCACCAAGGCCCTTCAAGCGGAGATCCAACAACTTACATCGGAGAAGAACACGCTGTACAAAGACTACCGGGAAAAGCAAAGCAGGGTGAAGGACTTGGAAACGGTAAAGAGTAATCTGGAAGCTATGCTGGGCCACACGAAAGAGAAACACCATGAGCTTATCCCATCTTGAACTGCTCCCGCCCGTGGAGCGAAAGTCGGACGGGTCTCTCCCACGCATGAACGGTAGACAGCGCCAGCGGGCCGTCGCGCTCATTCGCAAGCTGTGCAGCGCCTGTGACAATGGAAACTGCCTGTACCTGGACGACGGCGAGGAAGTCCCGTGCCCGCAGACGCTCTCCTATTCCGTTTGCTGCAAGGTGTTCCGTTGGGTGCTGCTGAAGGATGAAGCCGGACTGGAATTAGAAACGGAGCTGTTTGGCAAGGACGCCGCAAAGAGGTGTGCGATTTGCGGCAAGGCGTTTCTCCCTGGCTCCAATCGGGCGAAATATTGCGACGACTGCAAGATCATAGCCCAGCGACGGCAGAAGGCGGCGTACGCCAATCGGCATAGGGCGGAGAGTAGAAAGATAGAACAGCGAAGCCCCTGAATCTGCAAGGCTTTCCGGGCGTAAAACTCGGAGGGGTGGTATCCCTGCACACCAGATCGCAGATCCAGGCTTTAGACCATGACAGAAAGGAGGGAGCAGACCATGACACCGTTCATCCGTCACTACTAGCATAGCGCCA
>CANRNU010000031.1 GCA_947632005.1 uncultured Oscillospiraceae bacterium
TTGTTGCCGCCGCCGTGGTGGCGGACGGTGATGCGGCCGTAGCTGTTGCGGCCGGCATGCTTCTTGACGGTCTCGGTGAGGCTCCGCTCGGGGCGGACGTGCTTGTCGACGCCCTCGAAGCCGGAGACGGTCATGTGCCGCCGGGACGGCGTAACGGGCTTATACGTCTTGATTGCCATTTCTTCTTCCTCCCTTACGCCATGCCTTCGAAGATCTCAATGTTCTTCGAGTCGGCGGAGAGCTTCACGACAGCCTTCTTCCAGCTGGCGCTGGTCCCCTCGGGGAACCGTCCCTGCCGGCGGGTCTTGCCCCGCATATGGGTGGTGGTGACTTTGATGACGGTCACGCCGAAGATCTCCTCGATCGCCTTTTTGATCTCGATCTTATTGGCGTCCTTGGCCACCTTGAAGGCATACTTTTTGATGTCCAGGTCCTCCATGGACTGCTCGGTGATGACCGGGCTTATGATCACATCATAGGGGGATTTCATCAGGCGAACACCTCCTCGATTTTCTGCACCGCCGCTTTGTCCACCACAAGGGTGCCGCCGCAGAGGATCGTGTACGGGGAGAGGATGGTGGCGGTGGTCACGTTCACGCCGGCGATGTTCCGGGCGGACTTGAGCACGTTCTCATCCACATTCTCCGTGATGACCAGGGCCTTGCCGGCGATGCCGGCCTTGTCCAGGAAGGTCTTGAAGGTCTTGGTCTTGATCTCGTCCATGTGCAGGCCGTCCACGACCACCACAGCCGCGTCGGCTGCCTTGCTGGACAGAGCGCTCTTCAGCGCCAGGCGCTTGACCTTCTTGTTCAGGGTGTAGCTGTAATCCCGGGGCTTGGGCGCGAAGGCCACGCCGCCGTGACGCCACACGGGGGAGCCGGCATAGCCGGCGCGGGCACGGCCGGTGTCCTTCTGCCGCCAGGGCTTCTTGGTGGTGTAGGACACCTCGCCCTTGGTCAGGGCGCTCTGGGTGCCCTGGCGCTGGTTGGCCAGATAATTCACTACGCTGGAATGGAGCACGGCCTTGTTGGGCTCGATGCCGAACACGGCCTCGGAGAGCTCGTACTCGCCGATCTGCTCGCCGGCCATATTGACCAATTTCGCTTTAGGCATTTCGTACTCTCCTTTCTATCAATGGCTACGCGCAGAGGCCTTCTGCGGGTTGCGGCCGGAAGCCTTCTGGGGGTTGACGCTGACGCCAGCCGCAGCATGCTTCTCGACGATCTTCTTGACGGTGGACTTGATGTAGACGATGCCGCCCTTGGGGCCGGGGACCGCGCCCCGCAGGACGATCATGTTCATCTCCGGGTCTACCTTCACCACGTCCAGGTTCTGGACAGTCACCTGATCCACGCCCATGTGGCCGGCGCCGATCTTGCCCTTGAAGATGCGGGAGGGATCGGTGGACGAGCCCATGGAGCCGGCGTGCCGGTGGACCGGGCCGCCGCCGTGGCTGGTGGGGGTGCGCTGGGCGCCCCAGCGCTTGATGACGCCGGCGTAGCCCTTGCCCTTGCTGACGCCGGTGACGTCCACATGGTCGCCCTCGGCGAAGACATCGGCCTTCAGCACGTCGCCCACGTTCATCTCGGCGGCGTCGTCAAGCTTGAACTCGTGCAGATGCTTCTTCGGCTCCACACCGGCCTTTTCAAAGTGGCCCTTCTCGGGCTTGGTGAGCTTCTTCTCGGCGGTATCCTCAAAGCCGAGCTGGACGGCGTCGTAGCCCTCCTTGTCCGCGGTCTTCTTCTGGGCGACCACGCAGGGGCCGGCCTCAATGACCGTGACGGGGACGACCTTGCCCGTCTCGTCGAAGATCTGGGTCATCCCGACCTTCTTGCCAATGATGGCTTTCTTCATGGTTTTCCTCCTTCGGTTATTGGTTGGGCTCCGGTAACGGCGGAGCGCAACATGACCCGCCTGCCAACGCAGGCTGTGGGTTTGCTTATAAGGTTTGTTACAGCTTGATCTCGATCTCCACGCCCGCGGGCAGCTCCAGGCTCATCAGGGCCTCCACCGTCTTCTGGGTGGGGTTCATGATGTCGATGAGGCGCTTATGGGTGCGGCGCTCGAACTGCTCCCGGCTGTCCTTGTCCTTATGGACAGCGCGCAGGATGGTGACGACCTCCTTCTGGGTGGGCAGAGGGATGGGGCCGGAGACCCGGGCCTCGGTCCGCTTGGCGGTCTCCACGATGGTCTCAGCGGCCTTGTCGATCAGCTGATGGTCGTAGGCCTTGAGCCGGATACGGATCATTTTCTTGGATGCCATGTGTGTTCCTCCATCAATTTTGTACGAGTTTTACGGTTTCCCGCACGGGTGGCGGAATTTTCTGTACACTGTTCCGTGCGTATCAGACCCTGCCCCAAAAAACAACCCGGCTGTGCCGGTGTTCTTTTCACAAGCGATATACGCGGTACGGAAAACACCGCTCCGTCCGATTCCAGGGCCCTTTGCGCGGGCCGCGGAGACTTCCGTCCCCGGGGCCACGGACCCCCGGACATGCTCCCCGGAAGTTCCCGCCCGTCGGCGCAATCTCCCGGTTCATCGCAGGGCGCAGCGACCCCCGTCGGGGCAGCGCGCTTTGATACTATAACAAAAATCCACCTGTCCGTCAAGGGGGATTTGCAGTTTTTTGAAAATAATTTTGTATATCCATCCCTTCTCCCCTCCCCAGCAGGGCTCCCGCAATCTTAAGAAAAACTTAAGAAACGGCATATTGAAATTTTTGTCACATCTGTTACACTATTGTCATACCCCATCGCACATGCTGCGATGCCAAAAAACACGCGAATAGGAGGTACAACACAATGAACAAAAGAATGCTCAGTACGATCCTGGCCGCGGGTATGTTCCTCAGCCTGGCCGTGCCGGCTTTTGCGGAAGAAGAGGCACCCCCCGGCTGAGGTAACGGACCAGGCGCCCCCGGCCTGGGACGGGCCACCCCCTGCGGAGGACATGACGGCAGAGGAAGCTGTCACCGGGGAGGAAGTCCCCGGTGAGGAAGAAACCACGGACGACGGGATCATGACCATCTCCGACGCACCCATGACTGTTGCCGCTGGTGGCGTGACAGTAATCCTCGATGGCACGACAGACGGGATTTATGAAATAATCTATACCGGCCCTGATGGTAATGTAAACTACCACGCAACAGACGCGGGTATCTACTATACCGTTGATTGCAACAAGCATTGGGTTGAATACACCAATGGCTTTCCGATGCAGTTCGCAATATATCCTGGTACGGAAGTAGAGTTTCGTATGAATCCGGGATATGGCCTTACAACTGACACCGGGACGATCAAAAAGGATGATAAACAGTCTGTGTATTTGGGTGAAGATGCGTTCTTTACTAAGAGGTATATTACCGTGATTGCCCCGACCACTGGATTGATGACTGCCAATATAGCCTCAGACGAGTCGATAGTACCCCAGCTTGTCAATTTTACATTCTATATAATAATATCCCTGATGTGGTCGTAGGCGGCGAGGACTGGGGTTCTTCCTCGCCTGATATGAAAACACTGGATGACGGGAGCATACAGTGGAAGGTCAATACTGGCGGCGAGTTTTCCGAGTGGGTAGCCCCCGGATATGCTATCGAGGTGCTGAAGGGCGGCTATGTCGTAAAGACTGAGGCACCGTCCGGCCCGGCGGCGGACGCCTCTCTTCTGGCGTCCTGCGCCGACGGCGGCTCCGTCCAGGGCTACGCCCGGAACGCGGTGGCCTGGGCCATCTCCAACGGCCTTCTCACCGGGTACGGCGACGGCACCATACGCCCGGGCAGCGCCGCCACCCGGGCCGAAGTCTGCGCCCTCGTCATGCGTTATCTGGGCTGAAATGAATAAAAAAGCACCGGCGGTGTCCTTCGGGACACCGCCGGTGTTTCGTCGTTCAAAGCTCAAAGGGGTGGGGCAGCAGCTGGCTCAGCCTGTAGCTCACATACCGGCCTCCGGAGCGGGTGCAGAGGATCTCCATATCGCCCTGCCCCACAAATTCGCTCATCACCTGCCGGCAGGAGCCGCAGGGCATGCAGTAATTCTCCCCCTCCCCATAGATGGCGATGCGGACGAATTTTCTGCGGCCCTCGCTGACCGCCTTCACGATGGCGGTCCGCTCCGCGCAGATGGTGGAGCCCAAGGCGCCGTTTTCCACGTTGCAGCCCGTGAACACCGACCCGTCGGCACACTCCAGGGCGGCCCCCACCGGAAAATGCGAATAGGGCACATAAGCATTCTGCGCGGCCTCCCGCGCCATGTTGAGAAGGTCCCGGTCCGTCATATCATCTATCCCCCGTCTTCTATATTTCTCCGCCGGACAGCAGGTCCGCCGGGTATTTTATGTGTCTCATTTTTCCTTTTCGCCAAGGTCCACCGACCAGTTCTCGATCTCATTGAAGATGTTGTCCTGGGTGGGACTGATGGTGGTCAGCACGCCCCGGTGATACAGCACCTGCATCCGCTCAAAGCAGATGGTCGTGATGGGCGCGACCTGGGCGAAATAGGTGTAGAGCGCCTCCGTATTGGCCTGGATGGACTCCGGCGGGCTGCTGATGAACGCCTGTATGTACCCCTCCAGATTCGGGTCCCGGATGCCGCCGTAGTTGAGCTCGCCCCCGGCGGCCACCAGCTGGGACACATCCCAGTCGTTGCAGATCTTGACCTCGCCGTAATAGATGTCGTAGGTGCCCTCTGTCAGGGCTTTGATGTAATCGTTATACTCCAGCTCCGACATGGTCACGGCAAACCCCGCGTTTCGCAGCTGGGTCGCGATCTGGCGGGCCGCCGCCACCTTGGCTGCGCTGTCGGAACAGACCAGAAAGACGATCTCTCCCCGGGCCTGGATGCCGAAGTCGATCACGCCGTCCATATCCAGGTCCTGGGCGCCGGCGTTCTGCATCGACACGCTGAGATTCTCCGGGGAATAGGCCAGAGAGGCGGCCAGGCTCTTGGGGTACAGGGTGCTGTTCGGGTGGATGGGCAGGGTGGCCTCCACGGCGGAGCCCTGATAACTGGTGGAGATGATGGACTCCCGGTCGATGGCGTAGGTGATCATGGCGCGGTACACCGGCTGGGAAAAGATGGTGCTGTTGGCATTATATCCCAGATAGTGGAGGTTGGTGGTGTCCACATATTTAATCAGGTTGGCGCTGGAGTAGCCAAGGCTGGACATATCCGCCGGGTTGTTGGTGACCATGTCCAGCAGAGAGTCCTCGAACGCCTGGAGGATGTCCTCCGGGTCGGTATAGCGCTTCAGATGGATGGTATCCAGGGGGATGTCCTTCGCCTTGGGGTGGTTTTTGTCCAGGACCAGGGACGTGCCCCGGGCGTCCAGCTTGTAAGGCCCCGTCCCGGAAGGCTGGGTGCCCATGGTGCCGGTCTCGATGCATGGAATGTTCATCAGCTCATAAAACCGCCAGTTGGGCTGATCCAGCTCCACCACGAACGCCTCTTCTCCGGCCACATAGACATTCCTGACATGGGCGAACCGCTTGGCGTACCGGCCTCCGTAGGCGCTTCTGGCCTGGTCCAGGGAATACACCGCGTCCCCGGGAGTCATGACCCCGCCGTCATGGAACTTCCGGGAGGTGTCCACATAGAACGTCCAGGCCAGGCCGTCAGGGGTGGATTCCCACCGGGTGATCAGGTTGGGCTGGGCCTCGAAATTTCCGTCGGCGGCCACCAGCGTCTCATAGATCAGCATGGAGGTCATCCGGTTCCAGGCGCTCTCGGTGGTGTATGGGTTGAAGGACTCCCCCGCCATGGTATTGACGGAGAAGATGTGATCCGCCTGGTAGGTGGCCTGGAGCTCCTCGCCGATGCTCCCGCCGATCTTCCCCGGCTCCCCGGCCTCCTCCGGCTCCTCTTCCTCTTCTTCCTCCGCGCCGGCGTCTTCGTCCGTGTCCTGCCCTTCCGTGTCCTCCGGGTCAGCCGTCTCCTCCGGCGCCGGGGCGGCGTCCTCCTCCGACGTCTGCCACGGAAGTTCCAGGCTGCAGCCGGCAAGAGACGCTGTCAGCGCCAGCGCCAGAAACAAGGATATGATTTTCAAAAGCGTTCGATTCATAGCACGATCAGATTGGCCTGGGAGCCCCGGGCCGCGCCCATGGCCCGATGGGACCAGAATCGGTCCGGATGGCACATGGTGCACACGCCCAGCTCGTCGATGTTTTCCTCTCGCAGCCCCAGCTGCAGCAGCCTGCGGCGCACCGCGCCCGGCAGGTCCACCCGGAATTTCCCCGGGGCGTCCTCATCCGGCCCGTACAGCCCCGCCGAGTCACCGCCCAGCAGCGCGTCGATGGCCGCCGGCACCTCCGGTCCCGTCTGGAAGCAGCAGCGCCGGATGCCGGGGCCGATGGCCGCCCAGATGTCCGACCGCCGCGCCCCCAGTCCTACCATGGCCGCCACGGCATTTTTTTCGATATCCGCCACGGTGCTCCGCCAGCCGCAGTGGACTGCGGCAATGACCCCCGCGGTCGGGTCCTGCATGAGCAGCGGCGTACAGTCGGCGGTGAACACCGCCAGAGGCACGTCCGGCTCAGCCGTCACATAGCCGTCCGCCCCCTCCCAGGGGGTGGGATCGCTGATGGAGTGGGCGTCCGTCCGGCCCACGACCCGCACTTCCGCCCCGTGGACCTGGCGGCCGTGGACGAATCTGGCCGTATCCGCCCCCACCGCCGCGCCGAAGCGCCGCCAATTTTCCAGGACGTTTTCGATGGGGTCTCCCCGGTTTGCCCCCAGGTTCAGGCTCTCAAATATCCCTCCGCTCACCCCGCCAAGCCGGGTGGAAAACCCGTGCCGGCAGGTGATGAGGTCAGATCGCAGGATCTCGATATCTTCCATATCACGCGTTCCGTCCACAGCACTCCTTGTACTTCAAGGGGCGGCTGCCGTCGGCCTTCCACTTGCCGCAGGGGCAGGGGTCGTTCCGGCCTGGCTTTTTGATCTTCTTGACAGGCTGGCGCTTCACGGAGCTGTCGCCGCCCACATTGTTCACATTGGCCTTGGCGGCGGCCTTGCGCTCGATGGTCTGTTCCTTCCGCACCCGGACGGTATAGATGCGCCGGACCACCTCGCTCTTGATGCCCTCGATCATGGCCTCGAACATCTCGAAGCCCTCCTGCTTATAGGCGTCCACCGGCTTGACGTTGCCGTAGGCCCGCAGGCCGATGCCCTGGCGCAGGTCGTCCATGGCGTCGATGTGGTCCATCCAGTACTCGTCCACCACCCGGAGCATGACCACCCGCTCCAGCTCCCGCATGACGGGGGTGCCGTCGGGCAGAGCGCCAAATTCCTCCTCCCGGCGGGCATAGACCTGGTCGGCGATGGCCTGGAGCCGTTCGGTCAGCTTCTCCGCGGTGAGCGCGGCCAGGCCGCTCTCCGGCGCGGTGATCTGGCCCTTGGCCAGGAAGATCTGGTAAAAGGGCTCCAGCACCTGCTCCAGATGCTCCCCGCTCTCGGGATGGCCCGCATGGCCCAGGCCGCTGGCCACATCGGAGCGGATCACATCCGTGATCATATTGTGCACGTACTCCCGGATATCCTCCCCGTCCAGCACCTTCCGGCGCTGTTCGTAGATGATGTTCCGCTGCACGTTCATCACATCGTCGTATTCCAGGGTATTCTTCCGGGCCTGGAAGTTCCGGCTCTCCACGGTCTTCTGGGCCTGCTCGATGGCATTGGAGAGCATCTTCTGGTCGATGGGGGTGTCCTCGTCGATGCCCAGGGATTCCATCATCCTCATGACCCGCTCCGAGCCGAACAGGCGCATCACGTCGTCGGTCAGAGCCAGGAAGAACCGGCTCTGGCCCGGGTCGCCCTGGCGGCCGGACCGGCCCCGGAGCTGGTTGTCGATACGCCGGGACTCGTGCCGCTCGGTGCCCAGGATGAACAGTCCCCCGGCGGCCCGGACCTGCTCCGCCTCGGCGGAGGTGACCTTTTTGTGCTCGGCCTGGCGCTCGGCAAACATCTTCCGGGCCTCCAGGATGGTCTCGTCATCGGTCTCGGCAAAGCCGGTGGCCTCGGCGATGACCTCCTCCTCATACCCGGCCTTTTTCAGGTCCTGCCGGGCCAGATACTCCGCGTTGCCTCCCAGCATGATATCGGTGCCGCGTCCGGCCATGTTGGTGGCGATGGTCACGGCCCCCAGCTTGCCGGCCTGGGCCACGATCTCCGCCTCTTTCTCATGGTGTTTGGCGTTGAGCACATTGTGGGGCACGCCCTGGCGCTTCAAGAGCCCGGACAGATACTCGCTCTTTTCGATGCTCACCGTGCCCACCAGCACCGGCTGGCCCTTGGCGTGGCAGTCCAGGATCTGCTGGATGATGGCCCGGTTCTTCCCCGCCTCGTTTTTATACACCACATCCGGGCTGTCGATGCGGATGACGGGCTTATTGGTGGGCACCTCGATGATGTCCAGGTTATAGATGGAGGTGAATTCCTCCTCCTCGGTCAGGGCGGTGCCGGTCATGCCGGACAGCTTTCCGTACAGACGGAAATAGTTCTGGAAGGTAATGGTGGCCAGGGTCTTGTTCTCCCGCTGGACCTCCACGTTCTCCTTGGCCTCGATGGCCTGGTGCAGGCCCTCGGAATACCGGCGGCCCAGCATGAGCCGGCCGGTGAACTCGTCCACGATGATGACCTCGTTGTCCTTCACCACATAGTCGATGTCCCGCTTCATGACGCCGTGGGCCTTGATGGCCTGGTTGATGTGGTGACTGAGGGTGGTGTTCTCCAGGTCGGACAGGTTCTCCACACCGAAATACTGCTCCGCCTTGGCGATGCCGTTGGCGGTGAGGGAGGCGGTGCGGGCCTTCTCGTCCACCAGATAATCGGCGTCGGAGTCCGCGTCCTCGAACTCCTCCTTCTCCTCCACAGACACCACCACGCCCTTGCGCAGGCGGCGGACAAAGTCGTCCACCTGCCGGTACATGTCGGTGCTCTCATCCCCCTGACCGGAGATGATGAGGGGGGTACGGGCCTCGTCGATGAGGATGGAGTCCACCTCGTCCACGATGGCGAAGAAGTGGCCCCGCTGGACCATATCCTTCTTGTAAAGGGCCATGTTGTCCCGCAGGTAATCGAAGCCCAGCTCGTTGTTCGTGCCGTAGGTGATGTCGGCGTTATAGGCCTTCTGCCGCTCGGCCCGGGTGAGGCCGTGGACGATCAGGCCCACCTCCAGGCCCAGGAACCGGTGGACCTTGCCCATCCACTCGCTGTCGCGCCGGGCCAGGTAGTCGTTCACAGTGACGATGTGCACGCCCTGACCCTCCAGGGCGTTCAGATAGCTGGGGAGCACGGCCACCAGGGTCTTGCCCTCGCCGGTCTTCATCTCGGCGATACGCCCCTGATGGAGCACGATGCCGCCCAGCAGCTGCACCCGGAAGGGCCGCATGCCCAGCACCCGGTCCGCCGCCTCCCGGACGGTGGCAAAGGCCTCCGGCAGGATATCGTCCGTGGTCTCCCCCGCCGCGAGCCGGGCCTTGAACTCGTCGGTCTTGGCCCGGAGCTGGGCGTCCGTCAGGGCTTTGTATTCGTCCTCCAGGGCCTCGATCTTGTCCACCAGGGGTCTGAGCTTCTTCACTTCCCGGGCAGAGTGTGTACCGAATATCTTATCTAGGATCATGGTTTTCGCCTTTCCAAAGGCGGGCGTGCCCGCCGTGACTTATAAGCAGATTGTAACAATTTATTATAGCATAAAACCCACCTGATGAAAAGAGGAAACTCGTCCTCCCCATCTTAATTTCATAAAGCCGCGGCAAAGTCCCGGGCGGCCAAAGCCGCCCGGGACCATGTTCCTAGTTTGAAAAGTTAACCTTTCAGGGTGCCGTTGCTGTTGAATTTGTAGGTCTTGCCGCTGATCTTGTAGCTGCCGGTGGCGGCCTGACCGTTGGACTTGAAGTAGTACTGGCTCCCGTTGACGGTCTGCCAGCCGGTCTGCATGACGCCGTCGGCGTTGAAGTAATAGTACTTCTTGCTGATCTTCTGCAGGCCGGTCTTGTACTGGCCGCCGCTGAAGTAGTACTTCTGTCCGCCGATGGTCACCCACCCGCTGGCAGGCAGGCCGCTGGTGTTGAGGTACACTTTCTTGCCGTCGATGGTCTGCCAGCCGGTCAGAAGCCGACCATTGCCATCAAAGTGGTAGGTCTTCTTGCTGATGACCTGGTCGCCGGTGAGCATGACGCCCTTGCTGTTGAAGTAATACTTGCTGCCGTTGATGGTCTGCCAACCGGTCTTGTTCTGACCGCTGGCGTTGAAGTAGTACTTCGCACCGCCGATATCAACGATGCCGGTCTGCATGACGCCGCTGGCGTCGAAGTAGTACTTCTTCTTGCTGATGGTCTGCCAGCCGGTCTTATGGGAGCCGTCGGTGTTGAGGTAGTACTTCTTGCCGTCGATGGTCTTCCAACCGCTGACCGCAGCGCCGTTGGTACCGAAGTAGTAGTTCTTGCCGTTCACCGTCAGGCTGCCGGTCTGCATCACACCGTTTTCGTTGAAGTAATAGTATTTCTTGCTGATCTTCTGCAGGCCGGTCTTGTACAGGCCGCCGCTGAAGTAATACTTCTGTCCGCTGATGGTCACCCAGCCGCTGGCCGCGACGCCGCTGGTACCGAAGTAATAGTTCTTGCCGTCGATATCCTTCCAGCCCACGGCCATCACGCCGTTGGCGTCAAAGTAATACTTCTTCTTGCTGATGGTCTGCCAGCCGGTCTTGGCGGAGCCGTCGGCGTTGATGTAGTACTTCTTGCCGTCGATGGTCTTCCAGCCGCTGACCGCAGCGCCGTTGGTGCCGAAGTAGTAGTTCTTGCCGTTCACCGCTATGCTGCCGGTCTGCATCACGCCCTCTTCGTTGAAGTAATAGTACTTCTTGCTGATCTTCTGCAGGCCGGTCTTGATGGTACCGTCGGAGTTGAGGTAATACTTCTTGCCGTCGATGGTCTGCCAACCGGTGGAGATGAGGCCGCTGGCGCTGAGGTACACCTTCTTGCCGTCGATGGTCTGCCAGCCGGTCATGGCCGCGCCGTCCTCGCCCAGATAGTAGTACTTCTTGCTGATCTTCTGCTTGCCGGTGAGCATCACGCCGCTGGAGTTGAAGTAGTACTTCTTCCCGTCGATGGTCTGCCAGCCGGTGTCACGCACGCCGTCAGTACCCAGGTAATACTTCTTGCCGCCGATGTCCTGCCAGCGGGTAAGCATCTCGCCGGTAGCCGGGTCAAGGTAGTAATATTTCTTGCTGATCTTCTGCCAGCCGGTCTTGCAAACGCTGCTGCTGAGGTAATACTTCTTGCCGCTGACGGTCTTCCAGCCGGTGCCGGTGACCTGTACGCCGTCGGTGTTGAGCAGGTAGAGCTTGCCGCTGATCATTGCGCTGCCGGTCACCATCGCGCCGGTAGCGGGGTCGAAGTAATACTTCTTCTTGCTGATGGTCTGCCAGCCGGTCTTGGCGGAACCGTCGGTGTTGAGGTAGTACTTCTTCCCGCCGATGGTCTGCCAGCCGTTGCCGGACAGGCCATTCTCGGTCAGGTTGTAGACCTTGCCGTCAATGGTCTGGATGCCAGTCATCATGACGCCGTCGGCGCCCATGTAATACTTCTTGCCGCTGACGGTCTGCCAGCCGGTGGTCATGACGCCGTCGGTACCCAGATAGTACTTCTTGCCGTCGATGGTCTGCATGCCGGTCATGAGCGCGCCGTCCAGGGGGCTGAGGTAGTACTTCTTGCCGCCGATGGTCTGCCAGCCGGTCTGCAGCACGCCGTCGGTGCCCAGATAATACTGCTTGCCGCTGACGGTCTGCCAGCCGGTCGTAGCCGTGTGGTTGGCGTTATAATAGTACCGCTTGCCGCCGATATCCTGCCAGCCGGCCAGATACCGCACATCGCCGCAGTCTTCACAGACCTCGGTGCCGCCGGTGCCGGTGCTGGCGGACCTGAAGCCGGCCTTACCGGCCTTGGATGCCTGGTAGTTGTGTCCGGTGGCGGGGATGGTCACATACTCGGCGCCCGGCTTATCCACACCGCAGCGCAGGCACTTGAGGATCTTCTTGCCCGGCTCCGTGCAGGTGGGCTCCTGGATGATGTGCCAGCCGTTGTCCGACCGGGACTCGTAGACGTGCTCCAGGGGAGCGATATGCTCGGTCCTCTTTTCCGTGCAGCCGTCGATGCTGCACTTATAGATGATATCCTGGCCGGTGGTGCAGGTGGGCGCGGCCGTCCGGCTCTCCTCCACCCAGTCATGGCCGAATTTCAGCGTGGCAGCGGCGTCGGTCTTGATGATCTGCTTGCCCGCCATGACGGCCTCGGCGCTGATGGTGAAGACGCAGTCCTCGCTGCCGGTATAAGTAAAGGTGAGAACACGCTTATCCGCACTGACGCTCGCTTTGACATGGTAGGCATTCAGAGACGCACCGGACAAAGACACGGGCATCTTTTGCTGATTGCCCCTTGAGTCAACAGCGGTGACATACCAGGTGAACTCATTCACATTGCCCTTGTCGTTCAGGTCCGTCCTGGTGGGAACGGTGAACAGCTCGACCTTGACCGTGCTGCCCGCATGGGCGCTCTGGGTCAGCGCGCCATTGATGCGCATGCCCTCCAGGGGGCCGACGCGGGTATCGGCGGGGAACACGAACTCCTCGCTGGTCTCGCTGCCGTCCTCCTTGGTCCACTGGGCATAGAGGGTCTGGCCGTCCTCGACCGGGAAGTCCGCATCGATCAGGCTGCCGCTGCCGTGCTGGTCCGCAGACCAGCCCAGGAACTTGTAGCCGTTGAAGGTCTTTTCAGCCCAGTACGTCTTCAGGCCGGCCCAGGTGACGTTCACTTCATCTGCGGTGTTCCAGTTCAGTCCGGAGACGAGAGCGTCTTCGGCGGTGAACTGGGGCTTGCCGTCCTTATAGCCGCGGGTGCAGGTCAGGGCGCCGGTCGAGCCGAACATGCCGTTCCAGCTCAGCTTGAAGCTGATGAACTTGCCCGCGTCCGTCTCCGGCACGTCATAGGTGAACGCCGGGTACAGGACCTGGACGCCCTCGGGGACGGAACCGCCCGCGTCGATCCTGGTGCCGTTCGTCGCCGTGGTCTTCCGATAGGAGAAGCCGTCACCCTTCACTTCCTCCACCGTGGGGGCCTCGGTCCACCAGCCGTTGAACTTGCCGTTGGAGGACGTGACCTCGGGAAGGCTGCCGGGGAGGTTTCTGGTGCCGTCCTGGAACTTCACCCAGACGGATGCCTGGTTCTTCTTATCGCCATCCGTGAAGTTGGAGTTGAAGGCATGCAGCCAGACGCCGAGGGCATAGTTGTTCTGGGTGGAGTCGGTCTCCAGCATCCCCTCGGGGTCCTTCGTGACCTCCACAGGCTCCGGCGTGGCCGCGGGGCCCCAGTAGGCGTAGAGCTCGTTCACGTCCTTGGGGACCGCCATGCCGCTCTCATACTTCTGCTTGCCCTCGGGGATCGTCGTGTAGGCGCCGGTGGGGTCCTTCTCAGCGTACCAGCCGGCGAAGTCATAGCCGTCGCACGTGGGCTTGTGGCCGGTGTTCAGTTTCCGCTCGGGCTCCGCCAGGGTGACCTTGAAGGTCTTCACCCCGTCGACACTGCCCACCGTACAGTTCATGGTGATGTAGCTCTCACTCGGCTCCTCGTTCACCGAGGTGATCACGGGGGCGTCGGAGTTCTCGGGCTCCGAGATGGTATTGGTCTCCGGAGCGGGGGTCTCATCCGCGCTGGGCTCTTCCAGCCCGGCGCCATCGTTCGCCGGAGCCGCGGGCTCTTCCGCGGGAGCCGCAGGCACCGGCGTCTCCGGCACTGCGGTCGCGGGCGCAGGCGCGGGCGCCTCTGTCACAGGAGGCGCTGCAGGGGCCGCCGGGGCTGCGGGAGCTGCCGGGGCCGCGGGCTCAACAGGAGGCGCTGCGGGCGCGGAGACCGGCTGCGCGGCGCTGTCGCCGGCAGGGAGCTCCGCCTCAGGCATGTCGTTCAGAGGAACGGCCGTCTCCTCCATCTGGACTACCTCAGCCGCGCAGCTGACGCAGGAGGCGGTCATCAGAAGGGCCAGAATGAAGCACAGGATCCTTTTCATTGTGTGTCTCCTTTCCTTATGGACACTTGGTCAACTCTTCTGCGGTACCGGCCCCGGAGGGCTTTCCCGGGAAGACAAAGAATGCGGCGAAGGGCTTCTTTTGTCCTGCACCGCGTGAAGGCAACTGTTCAGAAAACTGTTACCCCCCCGCTCGATCTCCTGGTCCCAGGAAACGTACGGTCACGAGGAGCACCTCTGCATAACTTTGCTTCTTACATACTAAGACGGCGCCGACGGCAAAAACGGCTCAGGATTTTCAAAAAATTTTCTAATTTTTTTCAAATTCTTCCAGGATCCGCCAGAAACTCTGGCTTATTGGCCGCTCTCTCCGTCCCGCCATTTTATGTATACATATTATAACTTAGAACGCTTCTTTTCGCAAGGCCAGCCGTATATGAAAAATGACAAAATTTCGGTCGGATTTTCGTACAGGACGACTGTTTTTTTCACGCTCCTGCCCCGCCCCTGTCATTTTGGCGTACTCGCAGAAGCGTGAATATTGATGAAATGCAGATAAATTCATTTATTCCCCGGAAAATTCACCATTATTCTACGATATTCCATCTATATTCACACCCTATCGCCTCGGTCACTCCAGCTACACCCATGATATTCTTTGAAATTCATCAATATTCGTATATCCCGCCGCCGGTAAATTCCCGGAGCATGGCGTCCTCCGGCAGCCATTTCAGCTCCAGAGGCACGAAATTGTTCAGGGCCGGGCCCACCTGGAGCAGCTCCTGGTAGTGGATATCCCGGGGTGCCTTGGCGAACAGGGGCCCGGCGATGGGCGCCATGATGCAGGGCTCATAGCCGAAGGCGGTGTCCAGCTGTACGTCGGCCTTATTTTTGAAGGGAGAGATGTTGCGTATCTCCCCATGGCGCACATTCTCCCACATGCGCATGGTGTCCGTCGGGTCGCAGCCCCGGAAAATGCTGTCCCGGACCACCCGCCGGGTCAGGCGCAGCCAGGTGCCCTTGAAGGCATACTCCCCCGCGTCGTCCACCACGTTGGACCGGGCGCTCACATAGAGCTTGAACGCCTCCGGATGCTCACCGGTGATGGAGTCGTTCAGGGCATGGATGCCCTCAAAAATGGCGATCTCGTTTTTCTCCAGCTTCAGGCTCATGCTGAACTTGATGGAGCGCATCTGCCGGGCAAATTCGTACTTGGGCACATAGATGCGCTCTCCCCGGCTGAGCTGGGAGAAGTGCTCGTTCAAAAGCTCCATATCCATGCACAGGGGGCTCTCCAAGTCCGGCTCCCCCTCCGCCGTCCGGGGCACGGTCTCGGGGCGGACGGTCTTGAAATAGTTGTCCATGGAGATGCTGTGGCTGTTGACCCCCCGGCGGCTCAGCTCGTCCCGGAGCTTCATAGCCGTGGTGGTCTTGCCGCTGCCGGAGGGGCCGCTGAGCAGCACGATGGGGCTGCGGGACAGGTTCTCGATGATCTTTTCCGCCGTTTTGGCAATGCGGTCGTTGTAATTTTTATCGCATTCCGCGATGAATCCCGCCGGGTCGTCGGTGACCGCGCGGTTGATGACCTCCAGATCAAATGCCATTTTCTTCCACCTTCATCCTTTCTATGTACTCCTTGGGATATTTGGGGTTCACATGCCGCCGGACAGAACCGTCCGGGAAGGTCCGCTTGGTGGAGGCCCCCGCTCCCATGGCCAGCACTGGGGCCAGTTCCTCCATCATGATGAGGTTATAGAGGTTCTCCGTGCCGGGCTTTGCCCAGCCCACGTTCTCAAAGCCCCCGGACATGTACTTTTGCCGGTAGAGATAATAGGGCCCGTAGCCCGCCGCCCGGAGCTGTCCGGAGGCGTCGTCCACCATCTGTCCCACCGCGGTCCCGTCCGGCAGGTCGGCCCGGTACTGGGCCAGATAGGAGCCGTTTTTGATGGCCAGGGTGTGCACGGTCACGTTCTCCGGCCCCAGGGCCAGCACCGTCTCCACCGTCCGGCGGAAACCTTCCGGCGTGTCCTTGGGGAGCCCCGCGATCAGGTCCATGTTCACCTGGAATCCTCCCGCTGCCCGGACCATATCCAATGCGTCCAGCACGTCCCGGGCCGTATGCTTCCGGCCGATGGCCTCCAGGACCGCATCGGACATGGTCTGGGGATTGACCGACACCCGGGTCACCCCGTGGGTCCGCAGCACCGCCAGCTTTTCCTGCGTGATGGTGTCCGGCCTGCCCGCCTCCACGGTGTACTCCCGCAAAGCGCTCAGGTCAAAGCTCTCCCCCAGGGCCGTGCACAGGCTGTCCAGCTGTTCCGGGGACAGCGTGGTGGGGGTCCCGCCCCCCAGATACAGGGACACAGGCCGCTCCCCCGCCGCCCGCACCACCGCGCCGGTCCGGCGTATCTCCCCCAGCAGGGCGTCCAGGTATGGTCCCACCAGCTTCTCGTTGGCCCCCACTGCGCTGGAGATGAAGGAGCAGTAGGCGCATCGGGTGGGACAGAAGGGGATACCCACATACAGCCCCACATCCCCGGGCGCCAGAGAGGCCTTTGCGGCCAGGGCCATCCGGGCCGTGGTCCCGCACAGGGCCGCCCGGTCCGGATCCACGTCGAAGTCCCGGGCAAAATCCTCCTCCGTCCTCCCCTCGGACAGGTACCGCGCCATCAGCTTTCCCGGCTTCACCCCGGTGAGGGCGCCCCAGGCGGGCTTCGGCGCCCCCGCGGCCAGGGCCGCCCGGTAAAAGCTCAGCTTCACCGCCTGCTGCTCATACCGGCTCCGCTCCCGCTCGTCCCGCCAGGGACGGACCTCCGCTGTGCCGGAAGAGACCGCGCCGTTTCTGTACAGCCGGCAGACAGCCCGCCCCGCCTCCAGGACGATCTCCGCCCGGTCCCGGACGGGGGGCCGGTCCGGATATACGGGCCGTTCCGCCGGGTACATGGTCAGGAGCATCTGCTCCGCGGCATATCTGTAGTTGTGTCCAATAAGATAGAGCTCCATGGGCGGTGCCTCTTGACAGGGAAAGTTCTTCTATGATTTAATAGTATAGCATAAGTTTATCCGTTTCGCATCATTTTTCACCGAACAGTGGGGAGAACACATTGAGAACAGACATCGCCATCGTGGGCGCAGGGCCCGCGGGTATTTTTACGGCCATCGAGATGCTCCGCCGGGGCAGCGCGAAGAAGATCACCATTCTGGAGAAGGGCAGGAGCGTGGAAAAGCGCCACTGTCCCAAGGCAGAGACGGACAAGTGCATGAACTGCAGGCCCTACTGCGCCATCACCACGGGCTTTTCCGGCGCGGGAGCCTTCTCCGACGGGAAACTGAGCCTCAGCTGCGAGGTGGGCGGGGAGCTGCCCCAGCTCATCGGCGAGCGGCTGGCCCAGGAGACCATCGATTACACCGACAAGATCTACCTGGAATTCGGCGCAGACGAGCACGTGGAGGGCATGACGGAGACCGAGGAGGTCAAGCGCATCCGCACCCGGGCCATCCGGGCCGGACTGAAGCTGGTCTCCTGCCCCATCCGCCACATGGGCACCGAGCGGGCCCATCAGATCTACACCGACATCGAGCACTGGCTGCTGGACCGGGGCGTGGAGATCCTGTTCGACACCGAGTGCACCGGTCTGCTCATCGAGAATGGCCGCTGCCGGGGGGTGCTCTATTCCGACGGCCACGCCGAGCATGAGCTGCTGGCCGGCGAGACCGTGGTGGCCACCGGCCGCCGGGGCGCCGACTGGCTGGAGGGCATGTGCTCCACCTACGGCATCGACCATGTGCCCAGCACAGTGGACATCGGCGTGCGGGTGGAGGTACGCAACGAGGTCATGGAGGTGGTGAACCGGGCGTTTTACGAGTCCAAGCTCATCGGTTATCCGCCCCCCTTCAAGAACAAGGTCCGCACCTTCTGCCAGAATCCCGGGGGCTTCGTGGCCCAGGAGAACTATGACGACGGCCTGGCAGTGGTCAACGGCCACTCCTACAAGGAGCTCAAGAGCGAGAATACCAATCTGGCCATTCTCGTCTCCCACAACTTCTCCGTGCCCTTCAACCAGCCCATTGCCTATGCCCAAAAAGTCGGGGAACTGACCAATATGCTGGCCAACGGACAGCTGCTGGTCCAGCGCTTCGGGGACATCCTGGACGGCAAGCGCACCTGGCAGAAGGAGCTGGACCAGTCCAACGTCCGCCCCACCCTGCCCGACGCCGTGGCCGGGGATATCACCGCCGCCATGCCCTACCGGGCCATGATCAACATCATCAACTTCATCAAGGCCATGGACCAGGTGGTCCCCGGCTTCGCCGCCTATGAGACGCTGCTGTACTCCCCGGAGCTGAAGTTCTATTCCAACCGTATCCGCATGGACGAGGACTTCAACACCAACGTGGCGGGCCTGCACTGCCTGGGGGACAGCTCCGGCTGGACCCGGGGGCTCATGATGAGCTCGGTCATGGGGGTGCTCATGGGCCGGAAACTGGTCTGATTTTTCCGGGACAGTCCGGTCACAATATACATATCTCAACCACTCAGAAAGGGAGGCATATCATGGCAAAGTCTACCGTGTATTTCACCAAAGATCTGACCCCGGCGGGGGTATTGAAGCTGTATGAGGCCCTGGGGGTGACCCTGCCCGGGAAAGTGGCCGTCAAGCTCCACTCCGGCGAGGTGGGCAACCAGAATTTCCTGCGCCCGGAGATGTGGCAGCCGGTCATCGAGAAGGTCCAGGGGACCGTGGTGGAGTGCAACACCGCTTATGAGGGCGGACGGAACACCACCGAGAAGCACTGGAAGACCATGGAACTGCATGGCTGGAGCCGGTATTTCACCGTGGACATCCTGGACGGGTCGGGTCCGGACCTGGTGCTGGACATCCCCGACGGAAAGAAGATCAAAAAGGATTTCGTGGGCAAGGACCTTGCAAACTACGATTCCGTTCTGGTGCTGAGCCACTTCAAGGGCCACCCCATGGGCGGCTTTGGCGGCGCGCTGAAGCAGCTCTCCATCGGCTTCGCCTCCTCCTACGGCAAGGCATATATTCACGGCGTGGGCGATACGGACGCCTTCTGGTCCAGCGACCACGACAGCTTCCTCATGGCCATGGCCGACGCCGCCTCCGCTGTGACGAAGCGGTTCGACGGCCGGATCGCCTATGTGTCCGTCATGAAGAACATGTCCGTGGACTGCGACTGCTGCGAGGTGGCCGAGGACCCCTGCATGGCGGATATCGGCATCCTGTCCAGCCTGGACCCTGTGGCCCTGGACCAGGCGTGCCTGGACCTGGTGTACGCCTCCAAGGACCCGGGCCGGGACCACCTGCTGGAGCGCATCGAGTCCCGCAACGGCCATCTCACCGTGGAAGCCGCCGCGGCTCTTGGCGTCGGCTCCATGGAATACGAACTGGTCGAGCTGTAAGCATCTGTCAAAAAAGACCTCCGGACCGCAGCGGTCCGGAGGTCTTTTAATTTCTTTTCCTCACCGGCTCATGAACCGGTACAGCAGTTCTGCGGCGTCCGCCCGGGTCACAGTCCCGTCCGGGTCCGACGTGTCCATGCCCAGGGCCAGGGCCATCACGTTGTAGCCCTCGCCGTCCCCCAGCTCCAGGAGCCTGGCTCCGTCGCCAAAGCGGGAAGCGCCCAGCATCATGCGGATGAATCCCATGCATGTCACAGCCTCGTCCGGGGCCCAGTCCTCTTCTGTCACGAAGCCCCGCCACAGGGCCTGCTCCAGCAGCGTGTCATCCTCCGCGTCCGGCCGCACGGACCTCCCGTCGGCCTGCAGCAGCAACATCACCGCCTCCCGCTGGGTGAGCTCCGCCTCCGGCAGGAAGCTCCCGCCGGCAAAGCCCACGCCCGCCTGGGCCAGAGCCTCGATCGCCGGGGCCTGTGCCACGCCGTCCAGGTCGTCATACACATACTCCCCCGCGCTCTGCTCCTGTCTCAGCACCTCGCCGGTGAGGGCGTCCACGCCTGTCGTCTCGTCTGTGCCGTCGTAATAATACCCCAGCCGCAGTTCCTCCACATAGGTGTAGCCCTGCTCCAGGTACCGGGCATAAATGGCGTCGTCCTCCCGGGTGATATCCACCGGCCAGGCCACATAGCCCAATGTCACGTCCAGGGCGTCCGTATAGGCCGCCGCGGCATCCATCGCCGGTACCACATCCTCCGCCGGCCCGAAGGTGACGTCCTCCCAGTCGCAATAGAACTCATCCACCGTGCCCGCCCCGGGATTCACCGTCACAGACAGGAAATTGTCCGGGTAGAAATACCCCTGGTGGACCTGGGCATAGGTGAGCGTATCCCCCTCGTTGTACCCCTTGAGGGTGCACAGCTCCGCCGTCTCCGCCCGCTCCGGGGCCACCTGGCCCAGGAAGTTCTCCGCCGCCCGGCTCCGGACCGCCCTGGTCATGGTCACGGTCCCGTCCCGCTCCCACAGGGGGTAGCCCGTGGACACGCTCTGCAGCGCGCCGGTCTTGGCGTCCACGGTGACGTACTTATAGATGGTCATATCCGCTCCCTCGTCCGAGAGCTGCTGAAATTGGTCCGCCGAAAAACCGTAGAGCTGCTCCTCCGTCATCTCCCCGGTATAGCGGATCGACGCGGTCACATCGCCGGTCTCCCCGTCCATGGAATAGGAGCACTTCTGGATGCTGAACCCGTCCAGCCCCAGGGCCGTGATCTCCCGCAGGGCCTCGTCCAGCGCATCCTGATCCATGGCGTCGCCGTAATTGCTGATGGAGCTCAGCTCCACCTCCGTCAGGGCCGCGCCGCCGTCCGCCGCGGCCTCCTCCGCCATTTTCATGGACACGCCGGCATACATGCCATTCCGGCTGGCTGCGCCGTTCACAGCCTCATACAGCGCGTCCATATCCACCGCCTCGCCGGACTGGGCGTCCACCACCGTGTAGGGACCCACAGGCATATACCGGAGCACCGCGCCGCCGTCGCCGTCGGAGACCCAGCGAAGCTCCAACTCCACCGCTCCGGCCAGCGACGCCCCTGCCGCGTCCTCGTCCGTCTCCGGCTCCGCCCCAGGCAGCTCGCCCACATACCCGCCGTAGCTGTCGCTGCGGTAAAAGCTGGTCAGCCCGGCGTCGCTCAGGCACAGGGTAAAGACCACCGGGCTGGGCAGGCCGTTTTTCTCCACCGTGCCGTCAAAGCGATAGCATCCGTCCTCCCCCAGCACGGTCCGCGTGTCGTCCACCCGGGCCGTCTCCGGTCCTGTGAACAGACGGTCGAACCAGTCCTGGGCCTGGGCCTCCGCCTCCTCCCGGCTCACCGCCGGGAAGACCGGGTCAAAGCCGGAAAACTTGTTCTGACTGCCGCTGTCCTGGTCAAAATAGACGTTGAGCACCGTTCCGTCCGGCAGTACCTCTGCCCCCAGATGGCGCACATCGTCCGACCAGTACAGGCTCCAATAGGGCACCGTGCCGTCATAGTAGTCCCCGGTGAACTGGGTATAATCGTCGTCGATCTGCAGGGTCTGCTTCACCAGGCTGGCCAGTTCCGCGAGCTCCGCGTCCATCCCGGCGTCCTGCCCCTCCTCCGGGACCGTCTCCGCCGCCATAGCCGCCTCCGGCACAGGCTCCTCCTCCGGCACATCGGCCAGGGCCGGCGCCGCCAGACTCAGCATCAGAAGCGCGGCTGTCAAAAGTGATATCATCCGTTTCATAAGCAGGCTCCTTTCCTCGGTGGTTCTTCTTCTTGGACGCAGACACGGGCAAAAAGTTCCCGCCCCATAAAAAACATATCTTCGGCTCACGCCTTCCGTCTCTCTCCCCGCACCCCCAGGAACATCACCGCCGCGCCGATACTGGCGCTGGCCGCCGCGGCGGCGATGGCGGTCCGCAGGCCGAATCTGTCGATGATAAGGCCGCCGAGCCCGGAGGCACACACGCTGCCCGCCGTACTGAACGCCGTCACCCAAGCCTGGGCACGGTTGGCATCCCGGGGCCCGGACAGCTGCCCGGCGTACCGCACCGACGCGGGGATGAACAGGGCATAGGCGATGAGCTGCAGCGTCATGCCGCCATACAGGCCCCCCATGGAGCCCGCCGCCAGCACCAGCAGGTTCTTCACCGCGAAGAACACCGCTGCGAATCGGAGCATCCCCCCGCAGGAGAAGCGCCGCAGCAGCCGGTCGAACAAAAACATGGTCGGCAACTCCAGCACCGCCACATACATGGTGAGATACCCCATATCGGTGTGGTTCCCGCCCACGCCCCGGACGATCTGGAGCATGTACCCGGACTGGAAGGAGTGGCTGAAAAACAGCAGCACCGACGCCGCGAGCAGCGCCCGGAAGCTTCCTATCCGGAGGATATTTCCCTCTGTGCCGTTCTCTTCTTCGGTCCTCTCTCCCACCGGTGCGGGTGTACCCGCCGAGGCGAACCAGGCCATGAGCCCCACCATCAGTACAGCGGTGATGAGTCCCGAGACCGGCACCACATTCTCCCCGGTCCGCTGAATGAGCCCGCCCAGGACCGCCGCCAGCAGTCCGTAGGCCAGGGACCCCACCGCCCGGCATACCCCGAAGGGCACCGCCGTGCCCATCCTCTCTATGTAGTAGGCAAAGGCATTCACCAGGGGCTGGAGCATGATGACCAGCGTCAGAAACAGTATGTATACCGCCGTCACCGCCGGGCCCTTGCCCGGCAGAAACAGCAGCGCCAGCGTGACCAGCCCCACAGCTGCCGCCGAGCCGGCAATGACCGCCGCCGGCGCCCGGACCGTCCTGTCCGCCAGGCCGGCCGCCGCCGGGGAGAGCAGCAGCCCCAGGATATACCCCGCCGCCACGATGACGCCAAGCTCGCTGTTGGAATACCCCCGTCCCAGCAGGAAGTTGGAGGAAAAGGAGTAGACCAGACAGCACAGCATCCAATAGACGCCGTTCAGCGCCCCGTAAGCGCCCTTCAGGCTCCGGGCACTTTTCATGCCATCATCATCCGGGCCCGGAGCGCATCTGTGACCGCCGCCTCAAACACCTGGCAAGCCGCGGCGTGATAGTCGTCCACCTTGGCCGCCACCGCCGGCGCCGCCAGCTGGGTTTGGCAATAGGCGTCCACATCCAGGATGAATTCCCGCCGCCGGTTGGGCTGGGGATACTCCCCGTTGAAAATGCCGTAGCGGATGGTGGCCCGGTCCGTGCCATAGTTCAGCTCCGTGGTACACATGTGCCGGGCCAGGGCCCCGTCGTTGGCCGCGAAGCGAAGACCACCCAACAAGAGCGGGTTAACATAATGTTCCCAAAAATCCGCACCAAGACCCGGTCCAGCATCGGCCTCCGGGAGTTTAATTTCGTTTACATAACGCATTCCCAGCCGGCGGATACGAAGATTGGGAAACTGTCCGGCCATGGCATCTGTCAGCTCCAGAAACTGTTCCCGCAGGGGGGCATAGCCCTCATACTGGGCCTGGGAGACGAAGGTATACTCGCTGCTCACAGCCGCGTGGACAGTCCGGCCCGCCGTCCAGAAGTTGTGTTCCTGAAAGTTGATGGTGCGGGTATCCCGCACCGGTCCCTGGGGCGTCTTCTGCACCCGGACCTCCGTCCGGGAGCGGTTGAGGCTGGCCCGCTCCGGAAAGCTCTCCAGCACAGACAGGACCGCCTCCGGCACCTGGCCCGCCATGGGGACCGTGCCGGTGACAAAGTCCGCCCGCAGCACCACCTGGGTGATAAAGTCTCTCGCATATTGGGGCATTGGACCGCCCGCCTTTCCTCGTGTAATTGCTTTTATCATGATTTATGATTATTATAGGCCATCCGGCCCTGATTGTAAAGCGCGCCGGTTGACAATCGGGCCGGCGTAATGGTACAATACGCGAGGAAATGGAAGCGTATCGAAGTGGTCATAACGGGCCTGACTCGAAATCAGGTAGACCGCAAGGTCTCGTGGGTTCGAATCCCACCGCTTCCGCCATAAGACAGGTCCACCCCTTGTAGGGTGGACTTGTCTTATGAATCTTGGGGGATTCGAACCCGAGGGCACTTGGCAAGGCGCCGGTGGCGCCTTGCAACCCGAGACGGCCTGCGCCGCAGCGCAGGTCGAATCCCACCGCTTCCGCCATAAAATTGACCCGCCCCTTGTGGGTGAAATAGTCAAGAGTTGGTAGACACAAAAGTAACAGGTTAGGCCACCAGTTCTGTACGAAACAGGACTGGTGGTTTTCCGTTCAGCTTGCGGACAGGCCGGACGAAGTTGAAATAGTGAACACATTCAGCCACAACAGCATGCAGATCGTCTCTCTCCCAGAAACGGAAATGCTTGCGAAGCGTATCCTTGAATCGTCCCCAGAAGCTCTCCATTACCGCGTTGTCCCGGGGCACCCCAGCCCTTGACATACTCTGGTGGACGTTGTATTGTGTAAGCAGGTTGCAATAACCGGCAGATGAGTACTGTACGCCTTGGTCGCTGTGCAAAAGGACTTGGCGTCCGGTACTCTCTGTTCGTTTCAGAAGCCTTTCGGCGGGGCGCATGACCAGGAGATTGTCAAAGGTGTCGCTCAGTTCCCACTCCAGGACCTCGTTGTTGTACAGATCCAGAAAGGCTGCGAGATAGTGCCACTTGCCACGGTGCTTTATGTAGGTGATATCCGTGACTACCTTCTGCATGGGAGCAGCAGCCTTGAAGTCACGGTTCAGAAGATTGGGATAACGGCAATGCTCAAGGCCGGACCCTGAGAGCTTGTACTTCCCCCTGTGCCTGTAACCGTGGATATGCAGCCTTTGCATGGACTTGAATACGCTGGGATCGCTCACCACAAGGCCAAACTGGAGGACAAGCATGTCCCGGATAGAGCGGTAGCCCATCATGGGATGATGTGCGTGGATGTCGCTCACATAGGCGTCCAGGACTTGCTGGGACTGCTCATAACGGTTGAGCTTTCCTTGACGCTGGCGCCATTGGTAGTAGCCACTGCGGGATACGCCGTATATGCCGCACAGCTCTGTTACGGAGTGCTTATCTGTCTGCCGCCGTATCTCGGCATACATCTGCTGGATCACTTTCTTCGGGCATCGCCCTCCTTGTATTATAGAGTAGTAGTTATTAGTGACCCTCTCCAAGGTCATGTGCTACACTGGAAGGGATGCT
>CANRNU010000032.1 GCA_947632005.1 uncultured Oscillospiraceae bacterium
ATGCCGGAGCGGAACACCTCCGACACATAGCAGGCGGAGTTGATGACCAGCGCCGTGCCCACGCTCACGATGTCCGGAATAGAAAACGGCAGCAGCTTCGGCACCAGAAAATACCCTATGTACAGCTGCAGAAGCATGGGTGTGCCCCGGACCACCTCTACGATGGCGATGACCACCCAGTTGAGGGGCTTGAACTTCGCCATCCGCCCCAGGCACAGAAATACGCCCAATACCGAACCGGCGGCCACGGTCACCAGTGACAGCAGCAGCGTATAGCCCACGCCTGTCACCAGAAACACGTTCCAGTATTGCTGCATGATCTTTGCTATGTTACCAAAATACTCAGCCAATGCCAGGCCCTCCCCGATCTGTGGAAGTATTCATATCAAAAGCGCACGGCCGGTGAGCCGGCCATGCGCTTTGCGGACCAGCGGGTCAATCAGCAGCCGCTTCCACCTCGTCGGCGGGCGCTTCCTCGTCGGTCTCCGCGGCCTCTTCACCCTCATCCTCGCCGGATGCGGAAGCCTCGGCGGCCACGTTGCCCTCGTCATCGTAGGTCACGATCATGGAGGTGTCGATGCCGGCCAGCTCGCAGGCCTCCAGGTTCCACTTCTCGTAAAGGCCGGCCTCCTTGGCCTGGGCCAGGATGGCGTTGACCTGCTCGGTCAGCTCGTCGTCGCCCTTCTTCAGAAGGATCACGTTGGCCTCCTGGTTCTCTTCTATCTCGAACATGAACCCGGTCTGGCCAAGCGCCTCATTGCTGGCCAGGATGGCGTTTCCGTTGTCCTCAGCCACGGCCAGAGCGTCGATGTTGCCGTTCCGCAGGGCCTCCACCGCAGTGCCGATATCCGTGAACAGCTTGATGTTGCAGTCGTCAGGAAGCTGGGTGTTGCACAGGTTGAGCTGCAGGGAGGCGGTCTGGGCGCCGATGGTCAAGCCGGAAAAATCCTCGGCCTCGGTCAGCTTGTTCTCGTACTCCTTGGTGGTGATGATGGTCTGGCCGGTAGCGTCGCCGCCGGTGTAATAGAAGTCGGACAGGTTGAAGTTCTCCGCACGCTCCTCCGTATAGGCGTAGCCGGAAATGGACATGTCCACGGTGCCGGTCTGGACGGCGGCCTGGCAGGCGTCAAAGCTCATGGGCTTGATCTCCAGCTCCTTGCCCAGGTTCTCGGCGATGTACTTGGCCAGGGACACGTCGAAGCCAACATACTGGTCCTGACCGGACTTGGAGGTGTCTACGAATTCCGAGGGGGCGAAGTCCGGGCTCAGAGCCACGGTCATGGTCTCCTTCTCGTCCGCCAGTGCGAACACGCTCAGGCTCATCAGCATCGCAGCGGCCAGAACGAAAGACAAAATCTTTTTCATGATATGTTCCTCTTTCCATTTCAATCGTTATTTGTGACCTCCTCCGGCCACAGCTACATTATAGTCCCAGGCGGGCATCACGTCAATATAAAAATGAATTTTATTCTCGAAATATGGATATTTTTTCTTTTTCGCACAAAACCAAGGGGGTCAAAACCGCCCGCATCTATGCATAATTTCACCGTTAAATTGACATAGACGTTGAATATTCATAAAATTGTGAATATTCAACGTCTGGACATCGTTATCTGGAAATAATTGTATGCATAAATTTTTGAATATTCAATCTCTGATGGCCGAGCACACAAAAGCTCCTCCGGTCATTGACCGGAGGAGCTTGGAAGAACGCTCTTCTCACCGTCCGCATCTGTTGCGGCGCCTGACAAGCGCTGTCAGCAGGCTGCTGCACAGACAGAGCATCAGTACCCAAAGGTGGACGTTCGCCACGTCTCCTGTGTTCGGCGCTCTGCCGCCGGCGGTATCCGCCGCGGACTGGCCGTTTCCGGGAGCATCCGTGGGGTCGACATCGCCGGAACGACCGCTGTCGTTGCCGTCGGGATAGATGACACCGCCGCCGCTGCCCGGAGACAGGGGGACCAGGGCGTTGATCGCGTTGCGCACGCTCTGTTCCATGGCGGCCCAGTCTTCCTCTTCGCTGCCGGCCAGCGCCGCCTCCGCCTCGCGGACAGCCGCCTGCAGCGCGGCATAGCTGGCTGATGTGTACGCCGAGGCGTCCACAGCCTTTGCCTCCGCTACGGCCTTCTCCAGCAGCGCCCTGCCGGCAGGCGTCAGCGCCGCGATGGCGTCCTCCAGCGCGTTATACGCCTCGTTCAGTTCCTCCAATGTGACGCTCTCGCCGCGGCCCAGCAGCTCGTTGGCATGGGAAATGGCCGCCTGGAGAGCATCCCAGGTCTCGGTGGTATACTCACCCTTTTCTGCGAACTCAGCCGTGGAATCGATCAGAAGCTCCAGTCCATCGCGAATGTTGCTGTCGATGCCGCCGTCCTCCTCCTGGAAAGCCTGGAGGATCATGCGGGTACCGTAGACGAATTCCAGGGAATTGTCCGCCAGCTTCACCTTTTCCGGTTCGCTCACACCGCTGACCGTGCCCAGGGTCAGTTGGGTCTGCCCTCCGGTCATCAGCGGGGCCGTGCCGGCTATGTAGATATACAGCACGCCCTCTTTGTTGCTGCACTTGGTGAGCCTGTCTCCCAGTCCGCCGTCAAAGGAGAACGACGCCGTGCCGCCGGCCTCCGTGGCATCCAGCCGCAGTTGGAGGGAGGACACCCCCTCTCCAGCCATGTGGCTGGAGGTGAGGATGACCGCTCCGCTCTCGTTGACTGTGACCTCATCCGTTATGGCAGCCGCACCGTCCGCCAGCGCCTGCGGGGCCATCAGGAGCAGCAGGGCCGCCAGGATGAACACAGTCCAGCATGTCTTGATAATACGCTTTTTCATGTCTTACTCCTTCCTCCCGTCTCAGGCTTTGGCGCTCAGGGTGATGCTGCCCGGCTGCTGGGGCACCTCCACGAACAGGGAGTCGCTCACCAGCCGCTCGCCCTCATTGGTCTGGGCGTTGTTGACACGGTACAGCTCCGCACGGACCTTGCTGGGAAGTGTGAAGCCATTTTTCAGGTCCTCCGGCTGGATCCAGTAGAGCCATACACCGTCGTTGGTGTCCTGGATATTGCCGGTCTTGGGCACGTCGGACATGATGGCCTGGTATGCATGCATCCTCCCGTCCGCACCTGCTCCGGCCACGACGTTCCCGTTCCCGTCGTAGAGCATGACCACGTTGTACGCCGCGTTGCCCTTATAGCTTCCGGTGAAGACCAGGGAGCCGGCGGGAATGACGTCCTCCTTCTCCTTCCCATACTGGAAGTCCTGCTGCAGATAGCCGATGGCAGCGGCGCTGTCCGCATAGCGGAAGTCCACATTGTCGCCGGTCGGCCCCAGCACGTCCAATTCTGCCGCGGAGACCGTCTGTCCGGTCTGCCCGGTCAGAGTCAGGCGCAGGCCGTCCGCCGCATAGGTGCTCACATAAGCGCCCTCCACGTTGGAGAAGTACACGGTCTTCGTTCCGTTGAGCTCGCCCGCGGCGGCCTGGACCCACTCGCCATTCTGGCGGACCTCCGCCACATAGCCGGCGATGGCCGTTCCGTTCCCCGCCGTATAGCGGAAGCCGGTGATGACCTGGGTCTCGTGGAAGTCGATGGTGATGGCGGCGCCGGCAGCCTCCACCAGAGGCCCATAGGCGGTGAGCACATCGCCGTCGATCAGGAGCGTCGATGCGTCCTTCCTGACGATCTCGGGATCGGTCACGTTGCCGTTTTCATCCCGCACGCCGTTGGTCACGATCTGATCGGCCTTCAGCCCGCTGACCTCCACCGTCCAGTTGTCCTTGGCCAGGTCGCCCTCGTGCTCGATCTTTACCGCCTGGGTCACCGTCACAGCGGACCGGTTCAGATACTGGTCCACCAGCGTGACCTCATAGGAGACCGAGCGGTTGTTCATCGCGGATATCACGTCAGAGAAGGTATTCGTCGTGGTAAAGCCCACGGTCCGCTTCTCCACCTGGCCGCCGGCGATGGTACAGCGCACGATCTCATAGCCCAGGATCTCCTCCGGGCTGACCGTTCCGTTGGGGGTAATGGTGATATCCACCTTATTGGCCTTGTTGGGGTCTGCGGCCACCGTGACCGAGGAGATGGCCTCCTTCGGGCCCTCGGCCAGGCTGCCGTTCCCGCCGTGCTCGATGGTATAGCGGCGGGAATCGTCGCACACATAATAGATGGCGCGGGTCTCCGCCGGGAACTGGGAGGCATAGGCCGTCGTCGTCTCGTCCGGGGTCTTGCCCCAGCGCTGGAAGAAGTCCAGTATGTTCTTCTCTGCCGCGGCGCAGGCCAGGCGCATGATGGTCTGGTCCACATCCGCTCCCGTCAGCGTGAGGGCCACGCCGCCGGGCTTGGGCGCTCTGGAGGGCGTCCGGGCATAGGTGTCGACGCGGGCAAAGAAGAGGTTGGCCAGCTGCTCGTCATAGTTGGCATAGGTCCGGAAATTGTATCCCTTGTCATAAGCCAGATGCAGCTGCCAGTACATGCCCAGCTGGGTGAACACGTTGCCGGCGGGGCCCTTCGTGCCGCTGGTCACCTTCTCGTATACCTTCGGGTACTCAAAGCGGACGCTGCCGTTGGTGTCCTGGGCCTGGGCCAGAACGGCAAAGTAGTTGTTGGTGATCTCCGCGATGGCGTAGGAGCCCTGGTTGATGTCGTGGCCGATCTCATGGGCGATGCCCCAGCCGAAGTAATTGCCGCTGGAGTACAGACCTCCGTCGGAGGCCCTCACGCCGCCGCATCCGGCCATGCCCGCCGTCTCGGGCCACTCGATGCCGATGTGGTCACCGGAAGCGTACATGAACGCCCCGGAGAACATCCGCTGGTAGCGGATATTCAGATGCCGGTTGGGAAGCCTGTCCACCGCGTTGGCGGCGCTGGCATTCAGCCCCTTGTGCTGGTAGAACAGGGTCATCATGTTCTCCATGGCAATGAGGGAGTTGAGAAGCTTCTGGGCGTCGCCGCCGCACCCGGCAACCACCTGCTGCGCCGGCAGGGACAGCATCATGGAGTTGAGCATGATGTCTGTCGCTCCCAGGATGCAGTTTTGGTTGTCAAAGTCCAGGGCGACCTCGACGCTGGCCGGCTTCTCCCCCTGGTGCTTCTGGCTGTGGAGGGCGGGGATATTGGCCACATAGGTCTGCAGCTCGGAAAGATACGCGCTCACCCGTTCCATCCGCTCGCCGTTGTCCGCCACCTGATACAGGTCCAGAACAGGCACGGACACGCCGCCGCTGACCCGGACCGCATACTGGTCGGCGGAGCCGGCGCCGCCGGTGTACTGCACATACAGCGCACCGCCGGACTCAAAGCCCTCGGTGGTCCAGATCTTGGGGATCTGGATCTCGTTGGCGCCCACCTTCAGGGTCATCAGCACCTTGCTCATGGCGCTGGCCTCAGCGTGGTACTGGGTGGCCACCAGCTGCAGATTGGTGGCGCTGCCGGTCTTTTTGATGTTGTGGCTCACATAGACAGTGATCTTCTCACCGGCTGCTGCCGTGACGCCCAGGGGCTGCCAGGCATTCAGACCGCCGAAGCCATGGTCGTCGCCGCTGGCGGTGATGCCGTTGTGGACATATGTCACTTTGCTGAGGAACTGGTCATGGAAGATCTGCCAGGCAGTCTCCCACTCCTTCAGGAGCTGGTCCTTGTCGGGGTTCACTTCGCCGAACTCGTCCACAGAGGTCTCGATGCGGGCCTTCAGGGCATTCAGACTCTCCTCGGTGATCCCCTCTTCTTTCAGCGTCGTATGCAGATCGTCCGCATAGAGGTCCGCCAGTTCCTGCTTCAAGCTGTCATATTTATAGAAATATACCTCAGAAACGGAGATGCGGTTGTTCCCCGCCCAGTAACGGGCCACGCCGATCTGGATCTTGGTGGCCTCGATGGGTCCCGGCAGACGAAGGAAGAAGTAGGTCCGGCCCTGGGCGTCGGTCCGCTTTTCCGAGACCATGAGGTTCCGGTCAATGAGATGCTCCGCCCCCGCGGCGTCCCACCAGCGGATCTTGAGGTACGTGTAGTCCATGCCGGCCTCCACGCTCATCATGCCGATGGTGTCCATCTTATAGGTCCCGTCGAAGGAATAGATGAGTCCCACGCCGGAGGAGAGGTTGTTGTAGCCGCCGTCATCCCAGGTCGCCCTCTCATAATAGGAGGAGGGATTGCCGTCCACCGTGCCCCAAACCGTGCCCGTGCCGGTGTCCAGGGTACTGCCGATCATGCGGCCGCTGGTGTTGGGCATAACGGCGGAGGTGATGTGGGTCGTGCCGGGCTTGCCGGAAGCGTCCCGGTTGATCAGGTTGAACCGGGGCATATCCGGCGGATCGAGCGTCGTCGTCCTGGCGCTGGCGTGCATGGAGGGATCGCTTTCGCCGTGCTTGTTCACGCCAGTGACATATACCTCATACTTGGTCTCCTGGGCCGTGTTCAGCCCGGAGATCACATAGCTTGTGACAGTCAGGTCGGGTATCTTTGTATAGGCGGACGCGCCCGCCTCTTTGTAGTAGAGGTTATAGCGCTCTGTGTCCTTCATATTCTTCCAGGAGACGGTGATCATCTGGAAGCCGCCGGTGGCCTTCACGTTATCGGGTTTATCGGGCCGGCCGGTGGGTTCCGGCGTCACGGTGACCACGGCGCTGTTTTCAAATCTGCTGGACCAGGCGCCGTTCACAGACTGCACCCGGATCGTATAGGTGGTGTAGTTTCTGACCTCGTCTTTGTTGAAATTCGTGACGGTCAGGCTGGTGCCGGTCAGGGGGACGATCTCCGTCACGCCGCCCGCGCTGATCTCCACCTCATAGCCGGTGATATTGCTGCACACGCCCCAGGAGACGGTGAACTGCCGGCTGCCGGGGACCGCGGTCACATTCTGGGGCACGTCCATCTGGGGCTCCGGAATGCGCTCATCCATGCCGTTAACGAACTCCACCTGGGAGATCTCCGCCAGCGTGCTGCCGGTGGTAGTACCGGTGATCGTCAGCTTGACGCGCTTTACTGCCACCTGGCTTCCCAGGTCAACGGTGATGTTCCCCTGGGCATCCGGGACGACGCTGACCTGCGAAACCCCCGACGAGGCGGCCATGGATGCGGCGACAGGCACTGCGCCGATGACACATTCCACGAACTTCAAACCGGCGCCGTCGTCATATTCCACCAGGACCGTTCCGGCGGAGATGTTGGTCTTTTCAATGAGGATAGCGTCGGTCTTGGCGCCGTCGGCCAGGCCGAAGGTCACCTCCACCGGGGACTCCAGGGAAATGGGCTGGTCGTCTGCCGTGGACAGCGTGACAGACGCGCCGTTATCCTGGAACAGATTCTCCATGCCCAGGACCTCGGTGCCCTCCGAAGCTACGGAGGCCACCGCCGCCGCGGGAACATAGCGCTCCAGCGTGGCTTCCCGCAGGGAGGCGTCCAGTTTTCCGATGTCCAGGCCCTTGGCCAGGTACTCCGCATCCGCCAGGGTCGTGACGCCGTCGCCGTTCAAGTCCGTGAAGCCGGCGACAGCCTGTCCATCCACGGCCTGCATCATCATCTCCCGGTCAGCCTGGTCCACCGCGCCGTCGCCTGTCACGTCGCCGATCTGCAGAACACCGGGGTGCGCCCCGGAATCATAGCCGGCCAAACGGCCAGCCGTCAGCTTGACCAGCATGCCGTCGCTCTGGCCCACCGAAATGGACTGTGTGTACTTGGCAAAGCCCTTCCCAGTCACCGTCAGCGTATACTCGCCTGCCGGCAGATCGTGGAACCCCTTTTGCGTGCCATCAGCCGCAAGCTCCATGGTGTGGAACGCGGCGCCGGTCAAAGCGACCGTAAACGTGGGGGTCCATTCTCCCAGTTCCAACGCCTTGGTTATGGTCAGCTCCACCTCGCCCGTGGACGCGGGGATCGCGTTGATGAGCGCGATCAGCTGTCCCTCGGAGGCGTCCGCATCAGGAGAGGGAGACGGCGATACCTCCGGCGAGGCAGATGGTTCTGCCTCCGGCGTGGAGGTCGGCTCCGCCGTCTCGGGCGTGGCTGTTGGGGCCGGCTCCTCCGTTTCCTCAGGGGCCGGCGTCTGGGTCGGCTCCGGTTCCTCTGTCGTCTCCGGCACGGGCGTGGACACGCTCTCCGGATCTATGTCCTCCAAGGGCGGAGAAGAAGGCAAGCCATCTTCCTCCGCCGCCATTGCGGGGACAGCAACGCTGAACATCATGACCAATGTCAGCAACAGTGCGGTCATCCTTTTCATCGCTACACCTCTTTACCGATCCGACAACAGACAGATCGTATTCTGTCATATTCTAGCAGGTTTACCATAATCACGCAATAGTTTTATTACGTTATCCAGAAAAAATTTTCCGCATCCATTCATGATTCTACTAATAAAAACACCACAAAGAGGAGGACCGGTCTGTGACCGGTCCTCCCCTTTGTAAGAGCGTTTTTTTGAACGCTCCCGAAAACTATCCGTTCTGTATTTGTATGCCGTCCCCTACGCGCCGGGGACAGCCGTCATCCTTCCGGGTCGTCCGGCCCGAAAGGCCGCCAATGACCGTGAGCGTTCTCACAGCGGCTCTGCCGGGTTCACAAACGGCGTCTCTCCCCCCAGGCACGGGATCTGGACAAAGGGATAACGCTCCAGGAACCGCTTGAATCCGCGGCCATATTCATCCTGCCGGGACAGGGTGATCAGCTCTTCCCGCTTGGCAAAATCAGCCTCTCCAATCAGATACGCATACTGGATCTCGCTCCATTTTGCCATCCCCTCATAGATCTCAAGGCTCTGCGCGCCATATTTCTGCTGGATCGCCTTGGCGTCCCAATTGAGGTACTGCCAGATATGGGTCAGTTCGTGGGCGATCGTCATGGCAGACGCCAGCCGCGGCGAGCCGTTCTCCAGCAGAATCGTATATCCGTTCTTGTCCCGGATGGCAACGCCCAACACCCGGCCGTCGCTGTTCCCGGTCGGAACAAATGTCCTGCCCAGTTTCTGGTGCAGCCGCTTGGCGTTCACCATCTGGACATTGATCGGCGCAGAAATGGAGATCCCATAGAATGTCTCCATATTCTTCTTGACGCCCTTGTAGATACGCTCAAACTCTTCCGCTGTCTTGACGGCTGTTTTGCTGCATTCATGGCACCGCTCGCGGCCATCGGACAGTATGTCATACTCCGTGCCGGTCAGCTCCACCCCGCAGAAATCGCAGTAGTGAACGCCGGGCTGATTCGGCTCGTATGCATTCCCTATGAGCTCCGCCGTATTCTTGCCCTTGCGCACCTGATGGAGGGCGCCGCCGCCGTAGCCAAAGGCCTCCAGAAGCGCCTTCGTCCCCTCCAGATCCAGCATCTCGGGGACCTGACTTCCGCCATACAGCAGATAATACCGCTCATGGTACGGTCTGCGCTCCGGTTCCGACCGCTTCGCAGCACTGCCAGGACCGGCGTCATAGGACACCTCCCCTGTCCGGGCTGCCCCGGATGCCGCCACATCCATATAGGCAGTCACCCGCTTCCTGATGCTCATGAGCATGGCCACGCCATCTGTATCCGGCTGCTCCTTCTCCGCAGGATCTTGTTTCTCTGTCTCCTGTTCCTCAACCACAGGTTCCTGCTCTTCGGTCACAGGTTCTTGTTCTTCGACCACAGGTTCCTGCTCTTCGGCCATAGGCGCTTGCTCTTCGACCACAGGTCTCTGCTCCTCGGCCACAGGCTCCTGCTCTTCGGCCACGGGTCCCTGCTCTTCGGCCATAGGCGCTTGCTCTTCGACCACAGGTCTCTGCTCCTCGGCCACAGGCTCCTGCTCTTCGGCAGCGGGCTCCTGCTCCTCGACAGCGGGCTCCTGTTCCTCAACCGCAGGCTCCTGCTCTTCGGTCACAGGCTCCTGTTCTTCAGCCACGGGTTCCTGTTCTTCGACCACAGGTTCCTGCTCCTCGACAGCGGGCTCCTGTTCTTCAACGACCGGCTCCTGCTTCCGCCGGCCAGAGAATATCCCGCGTATCTTCTCCCAAAGTCTGCGGAAAAATCCCTTTTTCTTCTCCGGCTGCGGATGTTCTTCTATCTGTTCCTGTGCCTGGCCGGTGCTCTCCTCCTGCCCCGCCGGAAGCTCTTCCCGGTCTTCGGGCAGCACGGGCAGCTGGGGCTGCTGGGCCGCGACACTGGCTTCCAGCGCCTCGAAATGCCACTCCAGGTAATCGCAGACGATGGAGAATATACGATCCAGGTTCCGCTCTACCGCCACCAGGAGGCCGACGTCCAACTGACTGTCCTCTATGATATAGATCGCATCGTCGTCCGGCGCAAAGCCGTCCGTCCCCTCCACCGAATATTGGAACGGCCCGTCAAAGCAACCGGGTGTGGAGGCCACGATGTACGCCTGGTTCTCCGCGAACAGCGTCCGGAAGACCTCATTCAGCAAAACCGCCAGCGTGCACCGCACCTTATCCGTGACCTCGGTATTCAGGAAGCTGATCTGCAGGATCTGTTTGTTGAAATATACCCGGTCCGGGATACCGTTGACCTCGACCTTCTTACCGCTGGAGAAGTCGTTGTACACCTCCATGTGCCAGTAGGCAGGCGTCTGCACCCGGAAATCCGCGAAGCGGCGGCGGATGCCAAGCCCTCCCACTGTGCGGCAGGAGCCCATGACCTCCGAATCCCGCGCGGCACTGATGAGATACTTCCTGACCTGCCGGTAGCTGGGACGGCCATGGATATGGTCCGCGGCCCGGCGGATGAGCACATCCCCTGCCGCCGTGACAGACAACATTTCATAATACTTGCCGCTGAAGGTAAAAAACTGTCCGGGCAGGTACCGCTGGAAGATCTGGTCCTTCAGCTCCGTACCCAAATAAAGGGCTCTTCCGTCCTCTTCCTCGGCGATATAACTGGCACTCTGCAGATCCGACAGAAGGATCTGCTTGAAAAACGGGTCGGAAATGAAGTACTGGTTGACCATGCAGCCCTTTTGGACGGAATACTTATGGCGGATCTGAATGACGTTCTTGTCAAAGGTATACGTCTTTCCGTCCACCTCGCGGGTGAGAAGCTCCCGCTCTCCCACGTCGTGTCTGCTCTGGGCTATGGGCTGGCAGCAGAAGCAGATCTCATGCCAAAGCCTGTCGAGGGGCCGATCCGTACTGACGCCGATCAGCATCAGTTCCCGTCTGACCTCGTGCTCCGGTACCGCCGCCGAACACATGCGCAGACACAGCCGGAACGCCACGTTCCGGGGCGTCCGGGCATAGTCGGCCACGATGTAAGGTATCGCCTTGGGGTCGGCGTCGAAGATCGTGTCGTTCTCCGTCATATAGTCCCGCAGGAGATAGTCCTGGGAGATGACGTTGATGAAGCCGTGGGATATGGCACGGGTCGAAAAGCTGCGCTTGATCTCAAAGAGGTTGAACGATTCATCTTCCACGGTGAGATAGCAGGAATCCTGCTGCCGGACGTTCCAGAGGTTGGGAGAGACATAAAAGCACCGGTCGATCGTCTGCTGGCTCTCCGGCAGCCCCGCATAGTGGAGCAGCTCATAATAGTACTGCTTCACGATCCAGTGCATATCCACCACCGGAAACGCGTCGCCGCCATACCAGGCGGTCCTGGACACCTGGTGCTTCAGGACCGCAAAGGACAGCTCCGTCCCCATGCCAAGATACCGGGACAGGTTCGGCAGCATCCGGTGCTGAAGATATTCCTGATCGGCCGCCCAGCACATATAGGAGCTCACGCCCCGGTGGCGGCTCGTGGCAGAGACCTCGCTGATGCTCGTCATCAGGATGTGGGAGAGCGCGTCCAGCAGGCCGTCGCAGTTTTTGTCCGTGGAGCAGAACGTGATCGACTTGCCCGGCGTATGGCAATACCGGATGATGGAGTTCAGGCCGACCTGCGCCGTCGTGATCAGACGCGACGGCTCGATGAGCACCACGAACTCTGTCTCCGCGAAAAACGCGTGATTGGCCTCATGGAGCTCCATGTCATGGATCGCGGAGCGCGTGATGATCCCCACATCCAGTCCCTGCTCCTGCTGGGAGAGCACGCCGATCCGCCAGAGGCCCGGAACATGGGACACGGAGCGCAGCCCGTCCTCACACCAAGCCGCAACATCCTGCTCCGTCCCATGACGGCCCAAGATGATCAGCACTTTTTTGTGCCGCAGCAGGGTGCGGTCCATCGCGAAAAAGGCATAGGGGATCAGATCGTAATAGAACGGGTCGTTGAACAGGATGCTGTTGCCCTTCACCAGCTCCATCCCGGAGTCCAGGAAGTTGTGATCCAGTTCCTTCCCTTCCATGAGACATTTGCGCATGAACTTGGCATATGTCTCCACGCGGCTGTCCCCGCTCTCCTCCATGTTCACCAGCAGCTCGTCTGTGGTGGCCGAGGACAGCGTGTCCACGCCTACGGTGGTATTTTCCGCGGTCAGTTTATCGCCGAACAGCCGGCGGAGGATGTTCCGCAGGAGCGTGTAATTGCGCACATCGGTGGCGCGGTCATCCTCCCCGGAGATCATGCCGACGGCCTCCTCCGCGGTCAGACCGTCCAGGAGGAAGAATACCTCGCCCGTCAGGATGATCGCGAACACGGGATACAGCGGCTTTGCAAGCAGTCCCTGGTCATACAGCGCCACTGTGACGAGCATCATGACCATGGAAATGGTCATGGCCGCATAGTAAAGCACCCGCGCATATGTGCGCGCATGGGCCATGTGGGACTTCAGATACCAGACATCGGCCTCCGGGTCATAGGTATAAAACAGCTTGGCGGCAAGCTCATGCAGCCCCTTCCCGGACTTCCACTTCCGCCGCATGATCGCGGCCAGGATGCGCTTGAAGGGGAGATAGACCAGCATGGCGGACGTATTGTAGACCACCAGCAGGATATAGGTCTTGTCAGCCTGCTCCAGCATCGGTCCAAGCTGTTCGCCAAATCGAATCAAGGCGGCGCCGACCGGCTCCAGCTGGCCGTCCATCAGGCCGCTCAGGCCGCTGCCCATCGCCATGACCAATTCCGGGAGCCGGTTCACGAGCTGGATACAGGGCTCCTCCCACCGCTCGAACAGGACCACTGCGGTCAGGCAGTACAGAAGTGCGACCACCGGCATGAGAAACTGCCTGCTGCGCATCGGCCTTTTCAGGTTTGCTTTTGCGTTCAGACCGGCGAACAGCAGAAACGGCAGGAATGCAAGAAATGTATAGGAAGTATTAGATACCGTCCTGTTCATATAGCGCCTCCAGTCTTACCGTAATGCGCTTGATAAAATCCACCGGCACTGTGATGGAATTGCCAGGCTGAATGAACTCGATCGGCCGTGAGGTCCCCTCCGAGTAAGGAACGGGATAGTCGAAATCCACGGAACGCGCAAAATCATAGTCATACGGCTCCGTCAGGAGCGGGTCGGCATAGGAGGCGTCGGTGAGGAATGCGCCAAAAACGCCCTGGAGCTCCGCCCTGCACCGGCGGATGTCCTGCTTATGCTTCTTCCGCAGCCTGATCTGCAGAACGTCTGAATGCTCGTGCTCCTGGAAATAGGTGAGCGCAGCCTTGCCGCGCATCACGCCGCCCACGCCGCCCAGATACCGGGAAAACTGCGCCATGGCGCTTTCCAGCTGTCTGACGATGCCGTCCATGACGCCGTTGAAATGATCCAGGCAGCCCTTGAGGCCCTGTCTGAGACAGACAAGGCACACTACCCCTGTCAGCGCCAGGATCACCAGCGCCACCCCCGCCAGGATCAGCGAGAGCACCAGCATCACGTTGGTCTGCGTGTTGCCTAGCAGAAGCGGGAGCATGCTCACAAGATACAGCGTCAGAACGACGGCTCCCAAGCCGACCGCCATACGTCTCGTCATCCGCTTCTCCATTTCGCGGCGCACGGCCTTGTCCTCTTTCTCCATCATCTTGTGAAAAGCGGTATCGTCATAGAGGTCGACTGTGCGGATGGAGACGAGCCCTTCCTCCGCGCGGTTGACGAAATCCTCCACGTCCTCCATCTGGAACGAATCCAGATACTCCGCGCGCTCCGTATCCACGACATCCATGGCATGGAAATTGCTCACCGCCTTTTTCAGGCTGCGGCGCGGCTGCTTCATGAGCCTGTGCACGTTGTCCTCCGCCTGGAGGTACGCGCCCTCCCATGTCAGTTCCTCATTGGACGGACAGTTGTTCGTCAGCCCAAAGGCCTTTTTGTCCACAAAGAGTCCGCTTCTGTCCGTCTCCTCGTCAAAGTTGACGGGAACATCCACCGGCGTACAGAAGGCAGCCGCCACTTCCTGATTCGTCAGATGCGGCTTCGGCGCCGCTGCGATGGCCTGGATCTCCGCGTCCAGACGCTCTTCGGTCGCCCGGAGCTTTTCATCGTAGGAGACGACCAGTTTGCGCAGGGATTCTTCATCGTTCTCACACTCCAGGCAGTAGACCCTGTCTGAGCGAAGGCTCCCGGCGGGCAGATCGTGGCCCGCAAACAGGAGCACCGCATACAGGTACTCCAGGTAGTTGTAGGTGTACCCCTGATGGTTCTGCGGCAGAATGTCATAGACCAGGTAGCGCATCCGCTCAAAGTAGAGGTTCCAGTCATAAAACCGGGAGTACTGATAGTCCACATGGGTATCCCACATGGCGCGGATATCGCTCTCCTGTTCGCAAAATGTACGCTTCGCGATGCAGCAGATCTCTGTCGGGAGGGCAAAGTCGATCGTCTCATCCCCGAGGATCTGACGTCTGCGCTCCTGCTTGTAGGCGGCCTCCGCACGGTGCTCCGCCCGCAGAAGGCGGAAGCCCTCTTCCGCTCTCCTCCGGCTCAGCTCGATGTCATCCTCCGTCTCGGCAGCCCCGTCATCCTCCCCGGCGTCATCTCTCCCCGTGGAAATGATCGGCAGCTGGCACAGAAACGTCATGAGCCTCGGCAGCGGCAGCCGCGCGGCCTCGTCATAGGCACGAAACTTTGCCTGACGCAGCCGCATCAAATAGTCCTTTTCCTCCTCGCCTTCCAAGCGCTCCGGCGCCTTGAAGCGGACCCGGTCGAAGGGGTTGCGCTGGTCCAGTCCGCCCTCGTCGCAAAGCACGACCGTCCGCCATTCGGTCCTCCGGCCGACGATGGCGCTCAGGTCCGGGACCATCTCCGCGAATGTCTGCCCCTCGGGATGCCACCGGCAGAATACGATCCGTTCGTTGTCGATGAAGGGCTTCAGAAAAATGTCAAACTGGCGCAGGCTGTCAATATGCTCTTGTTCTGAGATCACGACCGTGAACAAATCATACACCTCCGTTTTCCCCGGCCGTTAACGACCGGGGAATATACGCCCGCCATGACGGCTCAGCCGATCAGCTGCTTCATCTGATCGAGGATGCTCTCATAGTCGTCCGGCTCCGGAGTGGTGATCAGCTCGTTGCGGATCTTGCGGTATGCCTGGGACACGACCAGGTTATCGGACGCCGGCGTGCCCATATTCAGGGTCTGATACTCCTTATAGTTCTTCATGAACAGCTCGAACTGCTCCTCCAGCAGGTCGCAGAGCAGGAACTTCCTGTCCTCATCCTTCTCCCATATGGACAGCTCCTCCTTGAGCACCTCGATCACCGCGTCCACCAGGGCCGCGATCTCGCTGACGAACCGCTGGCTGGTCGGCAGGGAGTTATAGTACGCCAGAGGGATCTCAAACAGGCTCGTGGGGCCGTTGTGGAGCGTCTCGATGTGGAAGTCCGCCAGGGCCTTGGCAAAGGTGGTGTCCGTATAGTTGGAGTTGCGCACGATGTCTCTCGCGCGCTTTTTCTGCTTGATGACCTCGATGTCCTCCACCACGGCGGAGTTGATGTACAGCGCGTCCAGGATCTCGAAGAACTCGTCACACAGGGTGCCGTTGGACACCACCAGTTCCTCGCTGCGCTCCTCGGAATTCTCGTACTTGTAGATCATCTTTCCCTTGGCAGCCGCAGAGAGGTTCCGGTAAGTGATGGCGCCGTGGACCAGCCCATAGATCATGGCTTTGTGGATCTTCATGATGCGCCGGCTCTGGTAGTCCAGGTCCAGCTCCGGCATCACCGCAACGGAGTCCCACCGCTTGTCAATGTGGGTGGAGATCAGCATGCTCTTGGTGGAGTCGGGGCCGATATGCTTGGAGTACGCCGTGTATGCATTGTGATACAGTCCCGCGTTCTTCACGCCCGTCTCCGTCTTCAGGGGGCTGGCGAACTTGTTGAGCTTGTCCGGCGTCAGGTTGTAGAGGGCGTTGAAGAAGTGCAGCTCATACCGGGAGATCGTGTCCACGCCCTCGCCCTTGGGGATCAGGTCCTTGATACGGTAGGCGCGCATATCCTCCAGAGACCGGTTATACGCGCAAATCTTGACCTCCCGTGCCTCCTCGTTTGTGATGCGCTGGATGCCGGGCGCGGAGAGCCGCTCGCCCATGGCGACGATCTCGCTGATGTAGCGTTTGCTGTCGTCGATGGTGACTTTGTCGAAGATCTTTTCTCCGCTCCCCTGCTCCTCACGCATCTTGATGCGGGCATTCAGGCGGTTCTCCATCGCGATGGCCTCCACGACGTTCATGTCGACGGAGGTACAGGTCCGGCGCACCTGCTCCTCGAAATATCCCAGCAGGATGTCGTCAAAGATGTCGATGCGGCGGTCCTCTTCCACCACGTCGGCGGAGCGGATCTCCCGTTCAAACGTCACATTCTGCTTGATGGCGTCAAAGATCTGTCCGTTCAGCTCGGAATCCAGCATCGAACCGTCGTCGCTGAGGTTGTTCGTGGACTTGCTCAGCTCTTTCAGCAGTTCGCCCTTGGCGCAGATATTGTAGACAGAGTCGCCCTTATTGAAGGCCAGATTGTCGACCAGCTCCTCCTGTCTGCGGAGCAGCGCGGAGACCTTCGTACCGAAGGTCTTGTAAAACCGCTCATACATCCTGCACAGCTCGCCCACATACTCGGCGCCCAGCTTGTATGCGGCCAGCTCCGCCGTGGCGTTGCCCAGATCGGTGATGTTGGAGAAGTAGTCCGTGAAGCAGTTGTTGATGATGCCGTAGATCTTCTCATAGCCCTTGATGCGCTCAAAGACGCTGGGGTCCTGCCCCTCCGCCTTTTCCGTGGCGCACAGGTCGTCCAGGCTGTATTCCTTTTTCTTGCCGTTAAAGTCCACCTCGAACATCTGGGGAACGTGCGCGTCGGCAGAGTAATTGTCCAGGGTAGGATTGATGATGTCGTTGATGCGGCTCGTGACCGTCTTGACGCGCTTGTCCAGCTCCATCTTGACCAGGTAGAGCATATAGCGCGCCGCGTTGGGATGGCTGATCTGACCGTAGGCGTTCTTCAGCAGGGCCTCCAAGGTATAGGGGTTGTTCTCGTTGATGGTCTTGGTCTCGTTGAAGAAGATGGCCTCCGCCATGGACTCCGCGGCCTTCTGGGCCCCGTTCTTCATGGCAGCGTGGTAATCCCGGAGCAGTCCCAGATTCTCTCTGGCCTTGCCGCGCCTGGACTCGTCGTTCTTGTAGTCGATCTCGTCGGCCAGCTCGTTGGCGGCGTCCCGGGTCGCGCGGATCAGGGTATTCTCGTTCAGGCTCTCATGCATCTTCGTGGCCAGGGCGTTGAAATAGGAGCTGACGCGCTTGGACGCATCCCCCAGATACGTCGTCCGCAGGTCCTTGGAAAACTTATCCGCCGAGGTCTTCATCTTGCTCACATACACCTCGGACCGCTTGGGCGCCTCGGTGCTGGCAACGCCCTTTTTCTTCGCCTCCCGGGCCTTGACCTCATACTCATTGTCATACTTTGACCATTTGGCCGCTTCGCCCTCGCCGCCGATGCTGTCGATGGCCCAGTCGTAGGCGATATATTTCACCACGGACTCATAGGGATAGCGGATCACACCGGCGCCGATGCCGCCAAAACGGTTGCGGCCAAAGTTCCCCGGGTTGGACAGCTCCTTGATGATGTTGTCCTCCACGGAGAACGCCTTTTTCTGCATGGGGCCGATGTTCTGCTCATACAGGGCCTGAGCGGCCTGCTTCTCGTACTGTCCAACGCTGACCATCGTGCTGTCCTCGGCGTTCTGGCCGTCCATCAGGAAGCAAAAATCAAAGGGCAGCAGCGCCAGGGACTTCATCTCCTCCCGGCCAGCCGTGGGGAAATCCACATGCAGGCCGCGGAACCGCTTGAGCTCATCGTTGATGTCGAAGAAGCCGGAGCCCTTCATCATGAACGCATTGATCTCCTTGATGGTCGCATAGGCGTTGCGGCGCTGGCTGTCCCGCTCCACCGTGGAGTCGATGACGCTGTCCAGCGTCTCCGGCAGCAGGATCAGGGAGCGCACGATCAGGCTGGTGTTGGGATACTTGGTGTTCACATAGTCGCGGATGAACATGGACAGAGGCAGCACGATGCCGGAGCCGGTGCCGCCGGAGGCTGTGGACACGACGACACAGCGCATCGCCTGCTTCAGCTCCTTGCCCGTCTTGCGGAACAGGTCGTCGATCGCGTCGTATACAGGCCGGATCTTGCCGGTCTTGATCGTGGCGTTCAGCGCCAGCCGGGAGATGGCGCGGACCTGTCCGGCGCCCTCCGAGACCGTCTTGTCGTACAGCACGGCATTCTTGGGGAACCAGTTCCGCAGCGCGTCCTGGTCGTAGTCCAGATAACTGCCCACTGTCTGGGTATTCGAGGTCTGGACATAGAAGATATGCGCATTGCTCTTTGCCACGCTCGACAGGTCGTTCACATTGGTGTCCAGACAGAGGAAATTGACGTTCTCCGTCTCCCCAGGCCGGCACATTTCCGCGACCTGTTTGACGATCCGGCTGCCGGTACCGCCCACACCGACAAACAGGGTCGGCGCTTCCACGGTATTGCTCTTGATGTTCTCCTTTGCCATGACTTTACCTCCGCTCCGTTATATGATTGTATGATTGATAAATACAGTTCTCGCTTCTGGATCTCCCCGCCGGGCATGGGCCCGCGGGCAGTTTTCTCAATAGTACCGCAGGATCGTGACCAGGGAAACGGACGCCGTGCCGCCGTTGGGGTCCAGGACCTCGGCGACGACCGTGCACCGGGCGCCGTTGTTGAGCAGAAACTCCAGGGGCACGTTCTTCGCGCCGCCGGCCCGGACGAATTTCCTCGTGGCGGGGTCCTTGATCAGCTGGACCGCGCCGATCCGGATGGAGCTGACCGCGCTGGCATTGATGGCCGACACCCCCGTCACCTTTGCGCTCCGGGCGGAGGACTTCACCCGCCGGGGGCTCACCGCCTCCAGGTCCAGGTGGAACCCGGCCTTCAGCAGGGGATTCGCCGTGTACTTGGGCGTCTGGATCTCCAGGATGCCCCGCTTTTTCTTGCCGCCCGTGAACAGGCACTGGGCCGCGCCCGTGACCATGTTCCCATCCACTGTGAAGGTCGTCTGCTTCACGCCGATCTTCTTGGGCAGGATCTTCACGTTCATGTACAGCCAGATCAGCAGCGCGATCAGCAGCGCAAGCAGCGCGAATCCCAGATACCACACCCACTGGGGGAATTTCTGCAATTTGATGCTGGCCTCATCCGTCCCCTCGATCTGCCGGCCCAGTTCATCCTGGGACTTGGCGGAGACGGTGATGGGATATGTTCCCGTTGCGTAATCCCCGTTGGGCTCGATATAGACCTCAGCCGCGGACTGGTCTGCCAGCACCTCCGTCCGCAGGTCCAGACCCTCGGCCTCAGCCGTCACATCGACTGCTGCCAGCTCCTCAGCCGTCAAAGGCTCCCCATCCTTTGTGATGGAGGCAACGAGCGGCTCCTGTTCGTCCAGGCGGGATATCACGTAATACTTTCTCGGGTCCTCCAGCTTCACCTGCAGGGAGCTCGTCTGTTCTTCGATCTCGAAGCGGACGGTCTGCTGCGTCTCAGAGGTCTGCCCGTTCTCATCCACATACGACGCGGTCAGCGCCAGCTCATACGCGCCGCTCTCGGTCGCCCCCACGTCCTCGGCATATCCCAGGTCCAGGGCGTAGCCGCCGTCGGTACGCTCCACCGCACAGGACGCGTTGCCGCCCGTCAGGGCCGCCTGAAGGTCTGTCCTGTCCAGCGCCTCTCCCTGGAGCAGCTCCCCGTCATAGCGGAGCGCGACGTCATAGTGCCCCTGCTCCTCCAGGCCATACAGGCCATATGTATCGCTGCCGCCGGTGACCTCCGCCGTCAACGTCCCCACAGGCCAGGGGGCGACAGAGAGCCCGCCGGAGGGCCAGCCCAGCATCCCGGCGTCCTTGTTGATCTGGTAACCGCTCAGGAACCTGGCGGAGGCCGACACGTCTATCAGGTCGTCAGCCGCCAGCTCGAGGGGATACGGCTCGGACCGGTCCGAAGAGATCGTCTGGGTATCTCCGTTCACGGTGAGCGCGATGTCGTACTGGGTGTCCCCCAGCAGCGCGCTGTCCAAAAGCGTTCCGCTGCTGTCCGCGATGCCGTAGGAGAGGGAATACTGCCCCGGGTAGATGTCCCCGTTCAGGTCCACCGCCGCGCCGGTCTCATCCGTCAAAAACACCGCCAGGTCCACGTCCGGCTCATAATAGGCGATGACAGAGCTCGCCGTGCCGGAGTAGCTCAGGCCATACGCGCCGGACGGACAGGCGCCGTACGTCTCGATCACGCCCTGGAGCGTCGTGTCCGGCACGCTGGTATAGCCCCCTGTGCCCTTGGTGCTGTAATGGGGCGAATAGGTGCTGACCGCCGGCACCTGGCTCCCGTCCGGCGCGGTCAGGGTGATATCCCCCACGTTCTCGCCCTGAACAAAAACGATGAGCTTGCGCATAGGGATGTCGAAGCTGATCTGACCGCCGCTCAGATTCTCCGCCGGCAGCTCGTCCCGGCCAAATATCAGATTGCAGACACGGCTGAGGGTACCCGGCACCTGCGCCGACGTGGCGGTCTCGCCCCAGTTGACGTAGCCGTTGGAAGAGGCGAAGTCCGGCACAGAGAGGTCGCCAATGCCCAGATACACCACATTCACGTCCTGGTTGTACTGGGTCAGCAACTCCGACAGACGCGCCAGCGTCGCGTCGTGCCCCATCTCCGTATCGTTCTCATAGAACGTGTCTCCGTCCGTCAGCACGATGAGCCAGCGCTCATCGGCGCTGGTGCGCACCAGTCCGTCATGGGCCACCATGATCGTCTCGATCGGCGTGATGCCCACACCATGGGTAAAGATGTCCTGGATCTGGGCGGCCTCGTCCATGCTGCTGATGACCAAAGGGCTGTCGCTGGAATAGTTCGCGCCGTTGATGTCCGCCTCGTTCATGGGGTAGATCTGCAGCGTGTCCCCGCTGTCCATCATGGCCGCGAACACCTCCATGGCATATGTGGCCTGACACCACGCCATGGACCCCTGATAATACATGGAGCCGGAATTGTCAAACACGATCGCGATGGCGTTCGTTGAACTGCTCTTCTGCCCGCCCTCATCCGCAAACGCGGCGCCTGCCGGCAGAGACGCTGTCATAAGCAGCGCCAGGATCCCCGCAAACAATTTTCTGAACTTCTTCATATCCCCTACCCTAAATAAACAGGCACATATCCCCCGCTCGCTGATTATCAGACTGACCAACCGGATATGTGCGCTTGCTGATTCCTGCATCCGTCAGCACCTACATTTTCATAGGTACCACAGAAGTGTAGCTTATGTCTCACAACAGGATGTCGAATTTTGTCGTACAAAGCAATTATAAATGTGCACCCATTCATTTTCAATTACAAGCAAAAACAAATGATAACAATTTATTAACAGCCAAACGAACTGCATGGGCCGACGGCCACGGGCGCCCGGCAGTTCTGCGCGCTCCCGGCCCGCCGTGATTGAATATTGTCCGGCGCTGTGATATGATAAGTCCATCCCCGCGGGACTGGGTCCGTTTTATCGGCATACACCCTGTTTGACATGCCCCCTGGCCTGGACATCTTGTGTTTTTCAGATTGGAGCCTGCCATGATCATTATCAGTTTGCTGCTGGTCATCCTGTCGGTCGTGCTGTTCGTGGAGGAGACCATTCGCTTTTTTGCCGGTCGGCGAAGCCGGCTCACCCGGCGTCTGGTCCGGGCGACGGCGGCGCTCATCCTGGCACTTCTGGCCATCGAAGGCGCCTTTGTCTGCCAGAACGGGCGGTTCGCCTTCCCCGCGACGATATTCACGGACATCATGCAGGCGTTCAGCCTGGACGCGGACTATGGGGCCATCGCCGGTCGTACCTGGAGCGCCTTTGCCTGGCCGTGGTTCCGGCGTTTTCTGACCATTTACACCACGCTGCTGTACACCCTCGCCCCCATCGCCGGCGGCGCGGTCATCTACGACATCCTCGCCGGCGTGTCTCCCTCGATAAAACTGGCCCTGTGCAAGCGCAAGCAGCTATACGTCTTTTCCGCCCTCAACGAGCGCTCCGTCCTTCTCGCCGAGAGCATCGCCGCCCACAGGGCGGACCGGCGCAGCTATGCCCTCCTCTTCACCGATGCCGGCGGCGACAGCGAGGATGAGAGCGAACTCCAGCTTCGTGCCAAGTCTCTCGGCGCCGTCTGTCTGCAGGACGACATCCTGAACATACCCAGCTTCCGGTCCTCCAGATATTGCCATTTCTTCCTGATGGATCTGGACGGCGAGGGATTTGACGACCAAAAGAACATCACAGAGCTCTATCAGCTTTTGCAGGTCTCCCCCGGCAAGTCTCCGCTCTGGAAGCCGTCGCGCGGCTGCAGCATCCTCGTATTTTCCAACAACAGCGAGGCCATCGAGAATGTGCGGGCCATCAAAAGATCCTTCGACAGCGTCAACCGCTCCGGGGACATCAACAAGACAGCGCCGCCCTATGGGACGGTCACCGTGCGGGTGATCCGGGATCACGCACTGACGGCGAGCCTGCTTTTACAGGACAAGCCTCTGTTCCTGCCGCTCGGCGCGCCGCAGCCGGGCCGCGTCAGGCCTCTGCGCGTGGTGATCTTCGGCAGCAATGCGTTTTCCCGGGAACTCTTCAAATCGGTCTTCTGGTTCGGCCAGCTGCTGGACATCCAGCTGTGCATCACGGTGGTATACGCCCCCGAGAGGCCCGGGCAGCACGGTGCGCGGGCGGAATTTGAGGAATATCTGGACCGGCTCTGCCCGGAGATCCTGGAAAGCTGCTCCGCCGTGCAGGACCCGGAATGCCTGCGCATCTGGCCCCATGAGGACCGCTTCGCCCCGCCCTATGCGCTGCTGTCATTTTTGGAGACCGATCTCCGCGGGGAGGCCCTGCGCGGGTTTCTGGACCGCGGCGACCGCGCATATCTGCGCAGCGGCGAACGGTACCGGCTCGCCGATTGCGATTATTACTTCATCACCGGCGGCAGCGACACGGAGAACATCGACCTGGCCAACGACCTGTGCAGCGCGCTGATGTACCTGTCTGGCAGATCAGGGCGCGGGGACCGTCCGGCGCAGATCATCGCCCCCATGGTGCAGGATGACGCCCTCTCCCAGATCGCCCGGGAGCGGTTTCTGGACAGCAGAAAAGCCCAGCAGAACATCCACGGCGTCGTGCCTCCCGATATCTGTCCCTTCGGCAGTCTGAAGACCCGCTACAGCTATGAATACGTCTTTTCCTCCGAGGAGGCCCTGGCCAGGCGCAGCAAGGGTTCGGAGCGCAGAAAGGCAGAACACGCGTCCGCCGACATCTCCTCCGCCGGCGACGACCTGTATTCGTCCTGGTCCGGCATCGGCCGCATCTTCCACCTGCCCTACAAGCTGTACTGTGCCGGATGCGCCGACATGCCCGAGATCGAGGGCGCGCTTCGATACCGGAAGCTCCTTGAGGCCGACCGCGGACTGTTCACCCGCCTCACATGGCTGGAGCACCGCAGATGGAACGCATTTCTCCGGGTCCAGGGCTTCACCCGCCCGTCCTTCTCCATGGACGAGCTGGAGAGCGCTTTCGGTCCCGTCATGCCCTCTCTGCTCCGCGCCGGGACGAACGTGGACGCCCGCTCTGCGCTCAGCTCGGTCGTCCTCCCCCCAGTGCTCGCCAGAGAAGACCCCTCCGGACAGGGCCGCTCCCTGATGCGCATCTGCGCCTATAAGGACATCCAGTCCCGGCTCCAGCCCTGCCTGGTCGAATCGGACCCCAGCGTGCTCCAGGACCCCGATCATCATGACATGCTGGACCTGATCACCGCCGCCCGGCTTTATATCACCCTGGCCGATCCGCATCCGTCATCCGCTGGGGAGAAGGCGAAAGACAAAGCCCGTTCCGATGTGAAGAGCTATGACCGGCCCTGGGGCGACCGTCTCCCCGTGCTGGAGCCCCGCGCCGTCCTGGCCTGGCTCCGGACCGGCGCCGGGGATGAAACGGCGGAAAGCGCCGTTCGCCGCATGTCCGACAGGGAGATCCAGGCCGCATGGGACGCGCTTCTCCGCGGGGACAGCGCCATCGGGAAAGAGCTGGTAGCCTACCCGAAGACTTGGGAGATATAAAATGGTGGTGATGAAGGTCCCGGCGCCTGTGACGGCGTTTTGCCTGGGAGAGGGTTCCGCCCTGGAGGCGTCGCTGCTCCAAAGTGGGCAGCTCCGGCGTCTCCCCAATGGCCGGTGGGAGGTCTTCTCCCAGGAATGTACCGGCTCTTCGGGCCAGCTGGCGCAGGACGGCGATTACGTCAAGCTGGACAGCCAGGGCTTTCCCTATCCCAACCACCGCGAATATTTTCTGGCAAGCCACCGGCGTCAGCCTTCCGGCCAGTATGTCCAGCTCCCGACGCCCCTGACGGCCTGGCAGCTCGGGGAGCCCCTGGGCGAAGAGATGCAGTTTCTCCTGGAGCACAGGCTCCTGCGGCTCGACCATGACGACCCGGAGCATTTCTTTGCCTACACCGGCTGGGGGACCCTTTTGACCGCCGCCCGGGACGCCGTCGTGCTCTTCCGCCATGTCGAAAGAGGCGGCGACGGCGGCATCACCGACATTGATTTCAGTTTTGTGAAGCGGGAGGTCTTTGACGCCACCTACCGGGTCCTGGAGCAGTAGACTGCCAGAAGTCAGGACCACCCGCATAGCGGGTGGCCTGCACAAGCCCTGTAAGGGCATAATGTTGGCGGCGCCTAAAGGCGC